>NZ_JAHKQZ010000009.1:0-178243 GCF_019345585.1 Shewanella sp. NKUCC05_KAH | reverse complement strand
CTTGAAGCCCTGTGATTGATGTTTGTTCGCACTTCCATCAGATCACACTTCAAGGTGTAAGTTCACTCCAATCTAATGATTTATATGTAAATCATCAGGGGATTCTTCAGAATTGAGCAACAATGTGCTTATGGGTATTGTGCGCATCACCTTCTTCAATTTGCCACATTATATCGCTAATTATTGATAAGTACTTATAAACGTTTCTGTTTTTATTTATCTTAGCCTTTTCAACAATGAAGATAGGACAAATGTTTGGCTCTCTATCAAATCCACTTTTAAGAATAGAGTGGTTATAATTCCACTCTGACATTGGTCTATTAAAAAAAGTATCTAAAGCCTCTAATATAGAGCTTTTACCAACTCCATTATCGCCGATAAATGCAGTAAAGTAATCACCAGTTGAAATAGGGACGTAATTCCAACCTCGATATATTTTAAAATTCCGTAAAAAAATTGAAAATATCAAAGTAACCCCTTTTTAAAAATAGTAAGCAGAATTAAACCCGCCAAAATCAACTGCTCATTTAGTGTATATAACTTTATTGTGGCAGTACTAATTCTCCTGAATCGTACGCCCTATCAAATTCTGCTTTTGCATCGGCTTTGTGGTTGATGCAGTTGACCATGTGTTCGTCGGACTTAAAGTTTTTACAGTCTTCGGGGACTAGATAATACTTGCGCCATGCTTCGGCTTTGCGTATTCGAGCGGCCTCGTTTTGCTTGGCTAGTCTGGATTTTTCAGCCGCATTTTGCTGTAACTCTTGCTGAATCTGATACTCAGCAAGCTGGCGATCTTTCGCAGCCTGCTGGCGAGCTAGTTCCGTTTGCTTTTGTTGCATAGCAAACTCATTAAGCCCCTGTGTCAGGCGGTATTCGACATAACTCAAATAGCCAATTCGCACTAATAAAGTGACCAAGCCCGCTAACAAGATCCCTAACGTAATTTGTAAAACTGATTTCATCCCTAACTTCCAAAGTCCATTACTATTCTGAATTGCTGTTTTAATCAGAAAACATAAATGCTAAGGGCTACACCCGAATTGGCATTGTTGCACCAGTGACGTTGTGAAAAATGGGAAGGTCATAGTAATACTGACCTCCCATTCCTGTGCTGTACATTCCAGCAGTCATTTCTGGCTATTTAGCAAGCTTGTATCTACTGTTAAGCAATTAGAGCTTTAACGATTAAAGAATACAGCGTAATCAGTTTAATCTAAACTCTATTGCACCAATATCAATGACTTTTGTTCCATTGTTATCACCGTCAATTGGTCTTGCTACACCATATAGATCGACATCTACTTTCAAGGGCGCACCTGCATCGATTGCTGGTGAGTTACTAAAAGGATATCCATTACTATCAAGCAAAGGATCAGCAAAAAGAGTATTCACCTCAACTTGTTGATCCTGCATATCTATATACAAGCTATTAACTTCATTGACTAAATTGTTATTCAAGCTAATGCTAGATTCTGGAGTAAAACTATACAAAGTACTAGCATACGAGGCATTATCAATTAAAGTTCTAGATTTTGAAACGATGTTATTATCGATTGATATTTTATAATACGGCTCATCAAGTCCATAATAAAAGAGCTTCACTACAGATTCTAGCCCAAGGAAAGTATTATTGTAGATTTCTAATTCAGAGGACATACTTGCATTGATAAGCTGACATCCAAAATATAAATCAGGCGCATCAAAAAGATTACCAAAATATATATTATTGACTAGTCTAGCCTTAGTGTTTTGTGCAACAGCATAATTACCGCTTTCAATCCTAGGGCAATGGTAATCATCATCCAAATTACTAGATACGTAACCATTATCGAGAGCCTTACCTATCAATATATTTTGTTCAAAAAGCATTTCACCACTATTTAAAACGTATACTGAAATGAGGTTGCTTGGTGTACCATCGAATAAATTACGTGTAATAGCACCTCCACTACTCCCTACCTTTATATAGTGATTAGCCAAGGTAAAACCATTTACACTACTGTTTTTATCAATAATTAAACTTGGTTGCCAAAATGAAGTTTCATCGCTATAAAGCTTAGCATCTTTAGATTCAGCCTCTAATAGAGTTTGCTTTTTAGATAAATCTAAATCACCAATGTAAATTCCTGCCGAGACATTAACTTTTTCACCATCGGCCGCCATATCAATCTGTTTTTGTAATGCTTCTGTAGATTGACCAACCACTATTGGAAATGGTATTGAAGATAACACTTTATCACCAGTTATAGAACTGAGTGAATTGAATACTAACTTTCCTTCCCCTTGACTATCTCCCCTAATATCAAGTGTAAAACTATAAGCCTGTTGATAGTCTTTAAAAACAATTTCGTTTCCAACCAAACAATTATACTTTTCATGACTATTAACACATTCGGCACTTAATAATGTGATATGTTCAGGTATGTCTAGTCTAATTTTGTTGCCAGTTACAGGGTCAAAGCCACCAAATTTAGATTCTTGTTGATGAATTATAAATGCTAACTTTTGTGAAGTATCAACTAACTCCATCATGTACTCTTGACGGTTATCAATCCACAATCGATAAGATACATCAGCAGCATGTCTTGCTACATCAATCATTGCTTGGTTATTCGACAAATCCTCATCATGTCCAAGATGCTGTATTTTTGCAGTGATAACACTCTTAATCTCTGATCCATTAGCTGAGTCAGCATTTAAATAGATATCTTGAACAGCTTTATATCCTGGAGATATATTATCCCATTTACAGGTCAGTTCGAGTAGATTATCTGATAAAGTACAAAAATTTGAATGAGCATAACTATCGCTATCAAAATAAATCGGAAGAGATGTTGAGTAGGTCGTCAACACTATTCCGCTGTCAGTTGATTTTACATCACTTTCGACTTCAGCTTTTACGATAATTTTTTTAGAATAGCCTTGGGTTTCATGGGATAAAGTAACTCCGAGATCAGCAATTTTAGGAAGTATTTTTTTATCGTTAGGATGACCAAAAGATAAGAACTCTTGCAAATTAGTAAAACCATCACCATCTAAATCTTGAGTTGCATCCAAAGCCGATGTTGGATTTAAACCAAAAGCCAACTCCCAACCATCAGTTATTCCATCGTTATCCGCATCCTCAAATGAGGTCAATATGGAGGGTTTATAGTATTCCTTTAAAAAAGCATATTCTTTATTTACCATGCCACTATGTAGCATAATTTTATAATAGGTATAATTAGAGTTTACGTTTCCTCTTAACTCCTTATAGAATTCAACTGAAAATGTAGCTTGACTACTGTTACTTCCCCTAACAACAAACTCACCACTTTCTTCATAGGCATGTACCATAGTGTTAAGTTTAAATAATTCATTCGTTTGGACATCCCAGAACCCTAAAGATGAATCGAATACGCGACCTTGTATCCTAAAACCATCATTTCCACATAAAACCATCTCATTACCAGTTCTAATAAATTTAAAATTTGAAAATAAGATTTGTTTTTTATTATTTACATCTGAAAACATTAAATTATATGTTGCTTCAGTTTTTGCACAAGTTAAGTCCTGCTCTACATATTGTGCAGTACCAGCAAGTAAACTGTGACCTAAAGTACCTTTTACATCAACATCCTCAAAAATCACGGTACTATCAATAAGTATTCCATCGGTGGAAAATCGGTTTGCTCTAACAGTAGCTTTACCGTTAGTAGTCATGCCATCTTCAACGCAATTAGTGAAAGCAATATTTTTTTCTTTATCTGAGCTCCCATTCGAAATTTTAATCGTTCCACCACCGGAACAAGTCGAACCTAGTTCGCCATTTTGATCATTATAGTCCGGTAGTAATTCAGGAATGAGTGTAAAGATGTACTTGTACACTTGGCCTAATGTTTCTGTATTCAATGGAGCTGCAGACTCAATACCTGCATATTGGTCTTTAATATTGATAAATTTAGACAATGGATCTTTGGTGACAGGAGGTGGGGTAGATGTTTCTGCTGAAGAATCTCCACCACCGCCACCACATGCTGAAAGACATAAACACAAAAGAGGTACAAATGCATATTTCATATAATAACATCCATATATCTGATTTTATTAAGTTATTTAAAATATTCGGA
Source organism: Shewanella sp. NKUCC05_KAH (assembly GCF_019345585.1). NCBI lineage: Bacteria > Pseudomonadati > Pseudomonadota > Gammaproteobacteria > Alteromonadales > Shewanellaceae > Shewanella > Shewanella sp. NKUCC05_KAH. Next base: position 174,131 of record NZ_JAHKQZ010000009.1, on the reverse strand, counting down.
TAGGTATAACTTTTATTTGTTTATAACTGACACCGAAGTTACAAAAGTTCACCATCCCCTCGAAGTTGCCGCAGGGCGAATAGGCAAATTGCGTGAGTCTCGCCATGGATGGCGAGCTAGCTTTCGCAGGTGCAGGGACGCATCCTTCGGAAGCGATAGCAAATTTTCCAATGAGCACAAGGGGCTTTCAACTCCGTTGGGGGCGTCATGGAGCATCCAAGGAGGATAGGACGAGCAGTCCTCCTTGGTCGACTCTTGATTGAAAATCAGGGGTTGAAGACCCACGACCTTGATTCACCTCGGCCGCTAGGCCGCAAAACTGCCAGTTCACTACTTTGTGAAACGACAAATTGTGAACCGACAAAGCTTCCCCATTGCTACCGCACTTCGCCAACATCCGTCAGCCAAGCCATCAATCAAAACAAGGTTGCACCAACTCAAAACGTTCACTGCTGAACATTGAGCAAAATGCCAATAACCACTGTGGCAACAAGCATAAGTGCCAAAGCATATTCACGAATTTGCAGGAGGAGTTGGGTATCTAAGAAAGAGAAAAGACACATCGTCCTGATGCAAGTGACTCGAATCGCGGGTACGCGATTAAAGCTCATCCTTGTTAAAAACCTAAGATAGCGACATAGCATACACTTGTCTATAACTTTAGCATTACAAATCAAGTAATTAAGCAAGCGCTGATTTAACAATGTCTATATGAATACATGTAACTAAACCTGTCGCCATCAAATAACACTATCTCTTGATCTTGCGGTGGCAATGAAGTCTTACCGTGACGGGCGGTCTTGTTTTGGCAAATGGCCATATTTCGACATGCAAATAAGCCCCAATTGAGCGCATTGCTCAAGGGCTCAGCGCAAACGACACTGAACAAAACTCAGCCATAACGTAACTGAGTTGAATCACAGTACGAACATCACTGTAGAAGCCTGATAACACGGGCTTTACACTCTGATTTAGCTTGGTCAAAACTGCAACGATTAACCGCCTAAATTTGCATTTTCGGCCCTACATGCTAACGTGGCTAATGTAAATTTACATTCAGTGTTTATCAAAGCTATGTCGCAACAATCAATAAAAAGTCGATCGACAACAAGCTTATATCGGGCGATACCATGCAGCGCGGCTGATATTACACGGAAGCACAACTGAGGTTGAGATATGGAACCATCTAATACGTCACGCCGGACCTTTATCAAGCAATGTGTGATTGGCGGGGTTGCCGTATATTCGGCCCCTTTGTTGTGGGAAATGAGTCGCGCGAATGCGGCGATTGTCTCACCTGAACTGGCAGCCCAATGGCAAACTCAGGTTAATGGTCAATCCAAACCTAAGTTTCGTAACGACGGCATAGCGAAAGTCACAGGCCAAAAGGTCTATGGCCGTGATTACCGCGCTATGGACATGGAGGGCTGGCCCAAGCAGCAAGGTTACGCTTTTATACTTCGCGCCGCCGATGCCTCCCATGTTTATCAAGGCTTTTCCCTCGACCACCTGCCAGCGTCGGCTAAGCCCTATAAAGTGATCACTGCGGCCGATCTGGCCCGTGATAAAATCAAGCTGCCCGATTTTTACGGTGACAACATGTTACTGGCCGAAGGGCAAACCGCCGACTACTTAGGTCATGCGGTGGCGATATTGTTGTTCGACAGTTTCCCCGCTTTTAAGCAAGCTAAGTCCTTGCTGCAATTTGACCAGACCTTACTGCGCTTTGGTGAGCAAACGCCGTTTATGTCGGACTCGAAAGACCCGTACGCCAGCTGGCGCCTTATTCGAGTTGAAGGTGAAAATGGCGCAAGGGAAGATTTATATAGTCCGCTCCACGATGGGCTATTTTTCCCCAGCGTAAAAGATCGCAAGCCAGAATGGTTAGGCAATCCGAATGCAAAAGGGACAGTGTCTGAGCGCGGGCTTTATTATGCGGGCGAGATAGATAAGCAGATTGCTAGCGCCCAAGCCAATCAACAATGGCAAGTGCTAGAGCGGGAATATCGCACCCAGATCATCGATCCTATGATGATGGAACCCGAAGCCTTTAACGGCTGGTATGATGCGGCTAGCCAAACCTTTCATACGGTGATTACCTCGCAGTCGCCGCAGGACTTTCAAGAGATGGCAGTACACATGCTGTTATCTAGCCCACTGGCTGGCAAGGTAAAACATCTTGTGGTGCACTCGCCTTATATCGGCGGTGGATTTGGCGCGAAAGACCATTCGATATTTCCTTATTACGGCGTGATCGCGGCCGTTTATGCCAAAGGGCCAATCCGACTCGCCAATGACAGATTCGAACAATTCCAGTCTGGCCTTAAGCGTCATCCGTTCATCATGAAAAGCCGCTTAGCGGTGGATAAATCGACCTTAAAAATCCAAGCCTTAACTTCGCAGATGACTGTCGATGGCGGCGGACGAGTCAACTTTACTCCGTCTGTGACCTCGGTTGGTGCGACAGCGATGCAAAGCATTTACTACACGCCGCGCAACGATATTATCGCCACCGCCTATGCGTCACGTAACCCAGATGCGGGTTCGATGCGCGGTTATGGCACGCTGCAATCGATGACGGCGATGGAATGCATGATCCACGAGATAGCCGATGAGCTAAAGGTTGATCCCTTTAAACTGCGCGCCGCCAACGTGATGGAGTCTGGCCAGCGCAATACTCAAGGCGCAATTCCTAACGGCACTTTACGTTACCGCGAAATGCTCGAGATGGCCGAGCAAGCTCCCGTGTGGCAAAACCGCGCGGTGAATAAAAAGGACTATGAGGCCAAACATCCGGGGATGCGTTACGGCGTCGGTTTTGGTATCGCCACCAAAGATTATGGTACGGGCGCAGCAGCGCCAAGTGCGGCGGTTCGCCTAGCTAAAGACGGAAAAATCACCCTAGAAATCGGCTTTATCGAAATGGGCACAGGCACGCAAACCTCCCAAGCCGTTGTGGTCAGCGATGCCCTTGGCAACTTTGCCGATGAGGTAAAACTCGCCGAAGTGGATATTTGGGATGCGATGCAATTAGTGCAAACTGATAATCCTTATATCATTTCGCAGCAACGCCAAGATGAAATGGCGGCCAATCCACGCTGGACACCGGTTAAAGCCATGGCATCGTCAGCGTCTATGTCGGCCTATTACCAAAGCCATGTCAGCCGCATCGCAGCCGATATTATCTATCGCCACGGCCTGTGGCCTGCGGCGGTATCAATTTGGAACGAGTTGTATTTTAACACCCCGATGGGCTCGACTAATTTGCATAACTCACGGGATGGTCGCTGGGTCGATGGCAAGCTAACCGCCTTGGGCTTTCCGCCATTGTCGATCGATATTCTCGCGAAACGCGCCCACGATATGGGTTTAGTGGTCGGCGTGATGGGCCATGCCTTTAATCGCTGGGCTTGGGCCGAAGCTGATTTCGACATTCTTGGCACTAAAGAGCGTTTAGCACTCGATGCGCTGGCACTGCAATACGGCGAAGGGAACGCGACGTTTGCGGCCACTTCTGACACGACTATGAGTATCAAAGCGCGCCAAGCCAGCATGAAGTCTAATGGCTATCACTTGATCGATCGTCAAGCCATGAGTTATCCCAAGGCCGAACTGAACAATGCCATGGTGACCTACTACGCCCCCTGCGCCACTTTGGTTGAAGTCGCCGTAAACGAAGGCAATGGCGAAGTCACGCTACTGAGTTCTCATACTTGGTTAGAGGCGGGCAAAGTGATTGTTAAAGAATTAGTCGAAGGGCAAATTCAAGGTGGCCTTGCGATGGGGATTGGCCATGCACTGCATGAAGGCTTACCGCCATTTGAAGCAGGCGCCGGCAATGGTACGTGGAACCTCAATCGCTATCAGGTGCCGTTAGCGCGGCATGTGGGCGTGTGGGATCAACGTCATACCATATTGCCGCAGTTATCTGATAACGATCCCAGCCGTGGTATCGCCGAAGTGGTGATGATCCCTGTGGTCGCGGCGCTGATTGAAGCCGTGTATCAAGCAACCCATGTCCGCTTTTACGATTTACCTATGACAGCGAAAAAAATTAAGGAGGCCATGGCATGAGCCAGTCTATTAAACTGACCATTAATAACCAAGCCGTAGGCCCGATTGAAGTCGCCGATGGTGTGATGATGATTGAGTTTCTACATGAATACTTGAACCTCACAGGCACTAAGTTTGGTTGCGGCGCAGGCGTATGCCACGCCTGTACAGTGATCGTCGACGACGAGCAAGGCATGAGCGAAGTGGTGCGTACCTGCATCAATGGTGTAGAGCGTTTTAATGGTAAACGCGTCCGCACTGTCGAAGGTCATGCTAGACAAAACTCCCTTGGCGAAATCACCGCCCTGAGCCCAGTGCAAGAGGCTTTTTTGGAGCATTTTTCGTTTCAATGTGGTTGGTGCACCTCGGGCTTTGTCAACGAATCGACCGCACTGCTTGAGCGATTAGAGCGACAACCTATCGCTAAAGATCAAGTTGAAAAAGTCGTTGAAGATGCCTTGAGTGAACACGTATGCCGCTGTACTGGCTACGTAAAATACTATGCGGCGGTCAAAGATCTGATCCTCAAAACTAAGGGGCTAACCCTGTGATGACATCAGCCAATCTGCGCTATTTCTCGCGCTATTTCCCGCACATTAGTAGGATAAAAAATCTGTTGAGCCACAATCTACTCCTGAGTTTAGGGCTAGGTTTACTCGCCTGTTCCAGCAGCGTTGCCGATGAAGGCGGCAATACGAATAACGACATCGCACGCGGCGCGTATCTGATGAAGATAGGCGACTGTGTGGCCTGCCATACTGCAGTCGGTGGGCGCGAACTCGCGGGCGGTTTGCCGTTCGAAACGCCCTTTGGTGCTGTGTACTCAACCAATATCACCTCAGATAAAGAAACTGGGATTGGCAAATACAGTTACGAGGAGTTTTTTGATGCCATGCACCACGGTGTTGGCGTCAACGGCAACCTTTATCCTGCTATGCCTTACACTTCCTACAGCCTGCTCACGGACGCAGACACTCAGGCGATTTATGCCTATTTGATGAGTACTAAACCCATCAAACAAGCCAATCGCGACAATGATGTTTACTTTCCGTTTAATCTACGTTTTGGCTTAAAAGCCTGGAACTTAGTCGCCCACGATGCTAAGGAATTTACCCCGAGCAAGGAAAAAAGCGAACATTGGAACCGCGGCAATTACTTAGTCAATGCCCTAGGGCACTGCGGTGAATGCCACACCCCAAGAAACACGCTGTTTGCCATGGAGCAGGACAAGCACTTTGAGGGCGCGATTATCGAAGGACTTGAAGCATCGGACATTCGCCCCGCCGAGCTTAATAGGCAGAACTGGACCCATGAGGATCTTAAGTCGCTGTTTACCGAAGGCTATTCCCGCAAAGGCACCGTCTTTGGCGGCATGTATCCCGTGGTGTATCACAGCTTTAGCCACTTAACCGATGATGATATGCGCGCGGTTAGCAGTTATCTGCTCGATAACGACGATGATCTTAAACCGGATCCGCTCACCTTTAACGGCCATAAACCTGAACTGCCAGGCTATACGCTCTACAAAGGTTACTGCGCCGGTTGCCATGGTCAAAATGGTGAAGGTCGCCCTAATGTCGCCCCCGCGATGGCAGGAAACGCCACCTTAGATAAAGCGAGTCCACACAATATCGTCGCCGTGATACTAAAAGGTATTCAGAGCCAGCATTACAACGCTACCACCAGCTTTTATGCCATGCCGGGATATGCTGATGAGTTAAGCGACGAGCAGATTAAAGACTTAGCCAATTACCTAAGACTCACCTGGAGCACACAAGCTGGTAATCTCGATGTGAAAACCATCCAAAGCTTAAAAGAAGTGATCCTCGAGCACGACTAACCCACATAGGTATGTGGGATATTTAAGATAAAAGCCGCATAGGTATGTGGGAGATTTAAGATAAAAGCCGACTCTAGAGTCGGCTTTTGCTTGAATGATATAGAGCGCGAGAATCGGTCACTCATCGACTTAATCAAAGTAAGCGGAATTAGAATAAGCGGAGCTTTACTTTCACTTAGCCACGCAGTCGAGTATCAAAAAAGGCTAAGCTGCGCGTCCATGCCAGTTCAGCAGTGGCTTTATCGTATCGTCCTGTAGAGTCGTTATGGAAACCGTGATTCACATTCGGGTAAAGATAAGCGACATAATCGGCTTTGTTGGCTTTTAGCTGAGTTTCGTACTCGGCCCAAGTGTCGTTTACCCGCTGATCCAATCCAGCAAACTGCAACATTAGCGGCCCTTTCACGCGGCTACGCAGCTCTGCAGCCGCGGGTGTGCCATAGAAAGGTACGCCAGCATTGAGTTCATCGGGAATCGTCGCGGCCAGCATATTGACTATATAGCCGCCAAAACAAAAACCTACGGCACCGAGTTTGCCATTGCTCTGGGGATGAGATTTTAAAAACTGCGCGGCGGCAATAAAGTCTTGCTCGATTTTGGCTCTGTCTAAACTGCTTTGCATGGCGCGGCCCGCATCATCATTACCCGGATAACCACCGAGGGAATAAAGCGCATCGGGGGCGAAGGCGATATAACCCTGCGCGGCTAATCGGCGAGCCACATCTTCGATATAGGGATTAAGGCCACGGTTCTCGTGCACCACTAATACCACTGCGGCTTTTTTAGTGGGATCTAAGGTTTTCGGCTCACCTGCGGCACTGCCCGCGAGCAATAACTCATCGGGCATGACTAAGTAGCCGCGCCCTTCACCGTAACCATTTGGCGAGGGAAACTTAACATAGCTGGCTTGAATACTGGGATCGTTAAAGGAGACTTGCTCGGCGAGGGCATAGTTCGGCATAAGTGCGCCCGTGAGCATCGTCATGGTAAAACCTAGCGCCACCAGCCCTGCGAGCCGCCCCATAAACTCACGGCGATCGATAATGCCATGGGCATATTCGTCATACCAGTCAAAGGCTTCCTGCGGTATCGGTTGTACTTTCTGGGCATGTATCTGACTTGTTTCTGCTAAGGCTTGCTTGTCTTGTTGTGTCATCGTTATTCCTCCATTGAACAAGCTAACCACAGGTAACACGTATTCCCTAGCTTGTGGGTGTTAAGATTTAACTCAAGAGTAAAGGAAGACTCGCACTTAGAGCAACTGACTTTAACGTGTGCCGTTTGGTAAGTTTGTTTTGAAATAGCACACGATCGGCACAAACGGCTGTCGGTTAGGGCAAGGCTAGCTTAAAATAGCGATTTAGATTCTAGAGGGCCTAGCGTGATACAACATAGAGCTAGCCAGATGGTGATATTCCACACTCTGGTGACCAGTGGTAGTTTTACCCAAGCGGCGGCCAAGTTAAAAACCTCGACTTCCTATGTCAGCAAGCAGCTTGGCGCACTGGAAGCCGAGCTGAACTTGCTGTTAGTCCAGCGCACTACTCGCACCTTAGTGCTAACCGACGCGGGCCAACAGTTTGCCCATTACTGTGAGCAAGTGTTTGAAGCGACGCAAAATGCCGATGCGATTATGCTGGATGCCCGCGATGACATTAGCGGTACGATTCGTCTCGGTTCCTCCCAATCCTTTGGCACCTTACACATTATCCCCGCGCTGGAAGTGTTGCAGCAAAAATACCCCGAATTGCGATTTGAGCTAAGCCTGTTCGACCATAAAGCCGACATGCTAGAAGAAGGCCTCGATCTGTGGATCACTAACCATGAACAGCTGAACGAAGGTTATATCGCCCAGCACCTCGCCGAGACTAACTTTGTGGTGGTCGCCTCTCCCGATTATTTACTCAAGCATGGCGTGCCACACCATCCACAGGCGTTAGCGCAACATAATTGTGTTATCTATCAAAGCAAGAGCCGTAATTATGATCGCTGGAGTTTTGCTAAGGATGACCTAGAACAAACCGTGCATGTGGCGGGAAATTACCGTGTCGACTTAGCCGAAGCCGTGCGTAATGCGGTGATTGCCGGGCGCGGCATAGGCTATGTGGCCACGTATTTACTCAGTGATGAGTTTCAAAGCGGAAAACTGATCCAACTCTTACCCGATTGGAAACCACTACAACAGATGCCCGTCTATGTGGTTTACCCAAGGCGGCGCCATTTACCGACTAAGTACAAGGTGATAATCGAGTGTTTAAAGTCCCATATCGGCCACCCGCCCTACTGGGATAAAAAGCTCAAACCTTGGTTAGGTAAGACAGTCACTTAAACTGCAACCACTTAAACTGCAGCCACTTAAGCTACTGTCATTTAAACAACAGTCACTTAAGCTACATTTCAAACCAGCACTGACTACTGCACCAGCCTAAAGTCGTCTGTGGCGTGATTTCGATTATTGCCACAGGCACAAATATTATTTCCTCTGGGCAACAGTAGCTAAAATAGCTTTTATTCTCCTGCATAAACAGTAACTTAAACTGTTGCTATTTTCGACTATTTTATCGTAACAGCCCAGTAACGCCCTCGACTTGCCCTTACTGCGACTCGGCCTACAATGCGCGGCTTCTTCCTTAACTCAAAAGAATAACCCCTTATGACCGCGATATTAGGCATGATTAGTATCTTGTTTTTTGCTTGGTTACTGTCAGTGAACCGCAAGAATATTCCCTACCGCACTGTGATTTTAGCCCTAGGCTTACAAATTATATTTGCCCTGTTAGTGCTCTACGTCCCTGCGGGTAAGGCCGTATTGCAATCCGTTACTGCGGGCGTGTCGAGCGTGATAGCCTATGGCAACGAAGGGATTGGTTTCCTGTTTGGCGATCTCGCCACGGGTAAAGTCGGCTTCGTATTTGCAATCAATGTGTTAGGTATCATCATCTTCTTCTCGGCGCTGATTTCAGCCCTGTACCATATTGGTCTAATGCCTAAGGTGATCAACATTATTGGTGGCGGTCTGCAGCGTTTACTGGGCACGGGCCGCGCCGAGTCTTTATCTGCCACGGCAAACATCTTCGTCGGTATGATTGAAGCGCCACTGGTGATTAAACCCTATTTAAAGCACATGAGCGATTCGCAATTCTTCGCGGTCATGAGCTGTGGTTTAGCCTCAGTCGCGGGCGGTACTTTAGTCGGATATGCCGCTTTAGGTGTCGATCTTAACTATTTGATCGCCGCCGCCTTTATGTCGGCACCCGCGGGTCTGTTGATGGCTAAAATCCTCATGCCGCCTAGCGACAATGACAAAAACAGTGCCGATGAAATCACCTCTGTCGAATTGCCACGCGCCACCAATGTGGTTGAAGCCTTAGCCGATGGCGCTATGTCTGGCATGCGGATTTCTGTCGGGATTGGCGCCACTCTACTGGCCTTTGTCAGTGTTATCGCCCTACTGAATGGCATGTTAGGCGCTGTGGGTGAATGGTTCGGTTACCAGTTAAGCTTCGAATTTTTACTCGGTTATCTGTTCGCCCCTATGGCGTGGCTGCTGGGTATTCCTTGGCATGAGGCCATTACTGCAGGCTCACTTATTGGCCAAAAAATCGTAGTGAATGAATTTGTAGCCTTCATCCAGTTAATGAAAGTCGAAGACCAACTGAGCGCCCATTCTCAGGCCGTTGTGACTTTTGCCCTGTGTGGTTTTGCGAACATTTCAACCATGGCGATTTTGATCGGTGGGCTGGGTAGCATGGTGCCAGAGCGCCGCGAATTTATCGCTCGTAATGGTTTTCGCGCCATTGCCGCTGGCGTATTCGCTAACCTCATGAGTGCGGCAATTGCCAGCGTGATCCTCTCGCTGTAATCCATCAGCTTGGGCTTTTTTAGGCACTCATCTCACCATTGAGTTAGCCACTCTCGCGCAGCAAAACCGCGATCAACACAGACCCAAATCAAGCAAGCTTGGTTTGGGTTTTCTTTTATGCCTCAGATATTTTTTGTGTATAATGTCGCCAGAAAAAGATTAATGAGTTTACATTTCAATAACATGCGTAGCCAAAGGAGTACGAATGGCCATAGTGAAATACAAGGCAGTTAACGCCGCAATCGGTATAACAGCACTAGGCATAGCCTTAGTGCTCGCCGCCTGCGATAACTCAACGTCACCCTCCAATTCAGTTAATACCAACATACCCACAGAGCGTGAATATCAGATTATCTCCACCATAAACCTCAATGATGGCTTTGAAACCCGCAAAGTGCTGCAAGCACGACTGCTGCTGGATTACCAATTACAGAATGCAGAGGGTAAGGCGACCAGCTTAACGACGCCGTTAACCCATAGCGCCCGCTTTTTTCTCCAACCTAACCTATTGCAAATAAGCGACTATGGCTTGCCTATTCCGGTGAGTAATATCGACCCTAAAAGCAAGTCCAATGAAATCGTCCAATTGGTTAAAGACGGCTTTAATGTCGAGTTCAGCAAGGGTGAAGTCCGTCAACTGACGCCCATCGCGAAGGCGGATCAAAAAGAGGTTATCGAGCTATTTGAGCACTGGACTAATCTTAAATCACTGTTTGAACAGGCTCCAACCTTGCCCGTGGCGCTAGAGCCTCGCGTGGGTTATAGCATTAGCGCCCCCATGGACGCACGCCTAACTTGGACGGTTGAGGGAGTGACCGAAGATAAGTTATTTGCGGTAGTACAAGGTGAGAAAGACAACTTTAAGGCCTATGGCAAGTTCGAGCTTAACCGTAAAACCGGTTGGTTAGAGAGCATGGCGTTTTTTCAACAGGAAGTGCAGCAAGGCAGTACTCTCACCCGCCGCATCGCCATGGCGCCCAAGGATAGCCCTTATATTATGAGCATGCTTTGGCATGCCGACGCTCGCTACGATGCGGAGCGTGATATAGATGATCTGCAAAAAGAGCTCTACCCGATTAGCGATGTTCCGCGGGAATATAAAGCCCATGATAAGGACTTTATAAAATCCTTATTAGCTGATCAGCAAGGTATTCTTGATAATATTGGCCCATGGGGCGCTGATACGCCAGAAGTGCTGCAATTGCGCTTTGTGCATAATATGAGCCCGCGATATGTGGTTGCTAATGTGAATTATGAAGACTTAGCCGCCTTTGATGCCAGCGGAAATCCGATAGATATTCACTTCTGGCAGCACAGCAAAGGTGTGGCGATGAATTTCAACCGCTCGATTGAGTCTTCGGTGGATCTTATCGCCACAGGCTGGGACAACACCGCCAATAAACTCAAACAGATAGACCATATCACCGCCAAGCTGACCCTTATCCCCGAAAGCAATAAGATAGTCGAAAAGTCGTGGGATGAACTGGTCGCCACTCCCTATACCTTTGGCGATGCGAGCCTCACGATTCAGGTGCTCGACGCCGAGGCAAAGCTATTTAAAGTCGTGACAAAGCAGAGTAAGACTAAAAACATTAACCTTCCTTTTCATCAATTTAAAGGAAAGATGGCCGAAGCCCGTCGCGATGGTGATTATCCTAAATGGTTAACGGTGACGGATAAGGAACTACTGGGGGAATTAATCGGTGTCGATGATCCTCATCACCTTAGCACCCGCGCCCTGCTACTTAAGCTAGATGAAATCCCTAAAACCGTTGTAATACTGGAGAGCCAGCCACAGCCGGAGTTAAGCCAAACCAAGAACATCCGCTTTGTGACCTTTACCGACTACAACCAAAATCTGGCCAATCCCTTAAGCGAGTTTGGCGATTCGAGCCTCAATAACTTCCTCTATCAAGATCTTGAGCCATCAAACGCCGAAATCAGTGCGATCCAAGGGATAAAACCTGAGACTGAAAATGGCCATAATCTGTATATTCCTATGTCAGCCGCATTAGCGAGTGCCTGTAAACCTGAAATAGAACAAGGTTTTAAAGAAGGGAAACACGAAGTCACTTGGCTGTTTGAGCATAATGCCCCAAACGGACCAGCCTATACCCTGATGACGCCCGACCGCGAGCGGCAGTTTTTCTACGATAAACACATCCAAGGAAAAATCCATTGCCAAGGTGATATCAGTTGGCAACCCTTAGAGCAGGCAGCTAACCCACGTCCTTGGTTAATCGATTTACAAGCTTGGCTAACAAAAACCGGTTATGGTGACGAGCCGAGTAAAGATCTTAAGAACTACTTTAAAGTCGAGGATGCCCAAGGCAAATCCCTAACGATTCGACTGCCCGAAACCACCGAACTGCGGATTAAAGAGGCGCTGGTCGATGGCCGCTATTTGAGTGTGGAGGGCCCTGCAGCGAAGGTGAGTTATATGACTCTCTCTCAAAACCCCGTAGACATCCCCTATGAATTCACCTTTAAGCCTTTGCCATAAGGAGCAGTTATGCGTCTATTTATATTAAAACTGCTCCTTGGAGCATTCGTACTTATCAGTGCTAATGCCAGTGCAGACAGTGTGCTACTCGATGAACATTGGAATGTCGTCAAAGATAAAAAACTGGCTCGTTACTATTTAAAGCAATCGACTGAAGTGATTGACGGACATTATAAAGCTGAGATTTATTACAAAGACAAAGATATGCTTTTCTGCGCCAGTGCCCTCGCCGATAACAATATCGGTAAAACACTCGCGAGCGAACAATTTCGCGGTGCTTATCAATGCTACTTTGAGGATGGCAAGCCCTACGAACAAGGCTTTCGCAACGAGCAAGGTCAACTTCATGGCCTGCTCAAAAAATATATCGCCACGGGTCAATTGTATGTTGAATCGCACTATGAAAATGGCGTTAAACAAGGCCTTGAAACGGGTTACTGGGAAGGTGGGAAGATCCGGTACAAAACAACCTATAAAGATGGCAAAGAGGTCGGTATAAGCGAGCTTTTTGATAGCGAGGGCAAGCTTAGGGGCAAAGTCTGTAATAGTGGTACTTGTATTACCCAGTACTATGACAATGGCAACTTACACGTCGAAATCCCTATGGTGGATGGGCTTACACATGGCAACGAGACCAATTGGGGCTTTGGTAAAATCATTTCGACCCAAGCTTATGTCAAAGGTAAGAAACACGGGGATTACTTCGAATATTTCGACGATGGCAAGGTAAAGCGCCACTACCGCTACCACAATGATTATAAAGTCGGTGAACAACTGGATTACTTTAAAAATGGCCAGATAGCCCAAAAGGAAATCATAGAGGCGCCATGGAATGTGAAGTTATCGATTAAATACAATGAAAAGGGCGAAATGCTCAGTTCAACCGAAGAAAAACACCAAGACAACAACTGGGTTTACCGTAAGCATCAACGCTTTAGTGAAGGTCAACTTACCTCTAACATAGAAGAAGACAAGCTTAAAAAATGGGTCCTCAACGAAATATTTGAGCAAGGTGAGTTAATTAGCCGCAGCGAGCATATCGATAACCAATTGACCGGTTTATATCTGCAAACCCTAAACCGTAGTCAAACTGTAAAAGTGATTACCCGCGAGTATTTTAAAGAGGGTAAGCGCGAAGGCCCCTACGAAATGCTGAAAATTAACCATGAGACAGGGGAACAGTGGGTGGCCGAGCGCGGCCAATATGCCAACGACAAGCCCGTTGGCGCTTGGAAGAAACAACAAGAAGATGCCACCCTCACCTTTAGCTATGATGCCCAAGGCGAGCTCGATGGTGAGTTCCGTAATGAGACAAGTTCTGGGCAATTGCTTGAATTAATAAACTTTAACCATGGCAAACCCGAAGGATTAGTACAACGCTACGCCACTGACGGCCAATTGTATGAAAAGGGCGAATACCGCAATGGGCAACAGGATGGCGACTGGGTGTACACCCATGGTGAGTTCGGTTTCAACCCAATGCCAAATCCTGAGAGACACTATTGGTACGGACGCTTCGACCAAGGTAAACAAGTCGGCCACTGGGAACTGCGTAATACCGAAGACTATGTGCTTGAAATAGCGAATTATGACGAGCAGGGCAGGCTTCATGGTAAACAATACGAATTTAGGGATAATGGCTGGATAGAAGTGATCAATAGCTTCCATCATGGCGAGTTTTTAAATCGGGAAATACCGCCGCCGGTGATTACCTCGGACCATGTTTTCCCTATTTTTTAGCCTAAGCATATTCGCTTAATCGATTAACTTAACCCTTGGCGCTGTGCACTCTATATAAGTGCACAGCCCGATAAATAAACTTAACAGCAAAAAATTAGGATTCTTGTATAGGCTGCAAACCGCGCGGCCTTAAGACCCAGAACAGAGCAAGGAATCAGCATGTTCAATACGCCATTTCGCTTTATCAGCCTCGCGATTGCGGGAGCCAGCTTAACCAGTGTCCATGTACAAGCAGCGCAAAATCTCTCCTCCATGATGGTCGAAATTCGCCAACAGGACGGAATTCCCAGCTATTACAATCTCGCCACTGGCATGCCCTTAAATGGCGATATCGCCATAGTGCGCGATAACCAAGGTTATACCTTAGGGCAGTTTTCCGAGGGGATCCCTAATGGTAAATGGCAAGTATTTCATACCAATAACAGCAAGCTAGTCGAAGGAAACTATCAGCAGGGTTATCAAGATGGCACTTGGCATATGTTCGATTTGAGCGGCACCGTTACTGAGGAACAGCAATTTGCCAAAGGCGTGCCAACGGGCGAATGGAAGGAATACAACAGCAGCGGCCATCTCAGCCAAACGACGCGCTATCAAGACGGTAAAAAGGAGCAAGTAAAACGTTTCTATGCCAGTGGCAAACTGCAAGCCCAAGAAAGTTACCTCGATAACCTGCGCCACGGGGAATGGGAAAGTTTCTATGAAAACGGTACCTTGTCCCAAAGCCAGAGCTATGCGAACAACCAACTCTCAGGTTCTTATTTAGAACAAAATCCCAATGGACAAGCCACAGTGACGGGCCGCTTCGATGCCGAAGGCCGTCGCCAAGGAGCATGGGAAACCTTTTTCGATGACGGGACTAAATCGAGCAGCAGCCAGTTTAATCTCAATCTGCTCGAGGGTGAAGAACGGACATTTTACCCCAATGGTGAACTCGCCAGCCGCTGCCAATATAGCGCTGGGCAACGCCAAGGGAAATGCCAGCAATTTAATGATGCAGGTAAATTACAAGTTGAAGAACAGTATGTTAATGGTGCATTAGACGGGCCACAGCAATATTTTAATGCCGAGGGCATTCTCACTAGTGCTCTCAACTATAAACAGGATCAACTCGCCGGTACGCAAAAATATTTCCACAACAACGGCCAACTTAAAGAATTACGTAACTACCAAGACTCAAAGCAGGCTGACAATGGCCAATACCCGCTTCATGGACCATCGGAGCGTTATGACACCGAAGGTCATTTGCTCGAAAAAAGCCACTACGACATGGGAATTAAGGATGGCCAATTTGAGCGCTATCACGCTGGCAAGCTGCAATCCTCCGAACAATGGCGACAAGGGCAGCGTCACGGAGAATCACGCCGTTACCACAACAATGGCAAGCTGCGGACGCTAGATCAATACGTTGAAGGTAAACCAACAGGGAAATCAGAAACCTATTTTGACGACGGCACAGTGAGTGAGCGCGGCGAACGTATCGATGGCCAATGGGTCGGAAAATATGAGTCATTTTACGATAACGGTAAACCTCGGGAAGTATCTCACTACGCACGGGATAAAAAAGACAATGCCAGTCGTTACCCTCTTGATGGCCATTTCGCCCGCTGGTATGCCAATGGTGATCCCAATGAAGAAGGCACATATCAAAACGGCAATAAAGAAGGCCTATGGATACAGTACAGCGAAGGCCTGAAACAACGGGAGCAAACCTTCGCCAATGGCAAACTTAATGGTAACTATGCAGAGTATTACCACGGACGCCGCCGTGTGACAGGGGAGTATCTGGACGACCAAAAAACCGGTCTGTGGACGGATTATCGCTACGAAGAAAAAGACCCTACCTATGGCACAATCCCCGAGGGGAATATCCAGCAAAAAAGCCATTGGCAGGAAAACAAGCGCCACGGAATTAGGGAGTTTTACAGCTTTAAGCAAGTGGTTTACCGCTCCGAAACCTATGATAAAAATGATAAAACAGGCCCGTATGCCGAGTACTATCCCAACAATGGCCAGCTAAAACTCAGCGGGGCTATGGATAAAGGTAATCAAACTGGATTGTGGGAAAGCTGGTTTGAGGACGGGATGCAAGCTGCTAGCACTGAGTTTTTAGAGGGTCAAAGCCATGGCCAAACGAAAGAATATTATAGTAACGGCCAACTCAAATTAGAGGCAACTTATGCTAAGGGTTCGCTTGATGGTCAAGTTAAACAATATCACCAGAACGGTAAGCCAGAACTCGTTGAAACTTGGGTGAAAGGCCAAAAAGAAGGCGATGCAAGCTATTACCACAACAATGGCAAGTTAGCCGAACAAGGCACTTATCTTAGGGATCGCAAGGAAGGTCTATGGCAAAGTTTTTGGCCTAATGGTGAAAAACGCACTGAAGGCAGTTATCTCAGCGATCGAGAATCAGGTGATTGGAATCATTATGATCAACTCGGTAAGCTGATTAAAACAGAACACCATGGCTAGCTTAAAAATGGGGTTTTAGATTAAAAAGCGATCTAGTTCAAACATTTATCCTTAACTCCAAATCTAAAGGAAGTTTCATGCAAAGTGTGCCATAACCAGTGTCTATACTAACGGCCTTTTTTTCGTTTAGGACAAATTGCCTATGAAGACATTTATGAAAGACGAGTTAGCCCTGCTACTGGGAATACTGACCTTAGTATTCTTTAAGACCGGTGGCGATAGCTTACTCGCCGATGGCACCGCCCTCTCGACCTATATTCCCGTTTCACTCGCCCTATTGGGTGTAGTGACTTGGGCTATTTTCTCTGTGGTACGCCACTCAGATGCACTAGCGATTAAGCTTGGCGATCCCTATGGCACCTTAATCTTAACTTTATCGGTCATTTCACTCGAAGTGGTGATGATCTCCTCCGTGATGCTGACCGGAGAACCTAACCCTGTCATGGCGCGCGACACTATGTTCGCCGTAGTCATGTTGATCATCAATGGCTTAGTGGGCTTTACATTATTACTTGGCGGCTGGCGTTACCATACCCAGCATTTCAATTTAGATGGCGTAAAATCCTATCTCGTGGCGATTATTCCCCTCGCCCTACTCTGTTTAGTACTGCCCAATTTTACCGAAGGTGGCACTATTGGCGGCATGTCTAAAGCCATGTCTTGGATGCTGATCATTATTTCGATACTGCTCTATGGCGTCTTTTTAGTGGTACAGACGAAGAGCCACAGCCATTTCTTTGTCGATGCCGATCATGAAGACCATGAGGAACACCACGGCATACTGCGCAGTAATGCTTACCATACGATTCTATTAATTGGCTACTTACTTGTGGTCATTTTGCTGGCAAAAACCTTAGCTATGCCCATCAATTACAGCGTAGCAACCCTAGGTGCTCCACAGGCATTAGGGGGCTTTATTGTGGCCTGCTTGATTTTATCCCCCGAAGCTGTGGGAGGCTTTAAGGCCGCGTTAAACAATCAATTACAGCGGGCGATGAATCTGTATTTTGGCTCAGTGCTCGCGACGATTGCACTCACAGTCCCTGCGGTATTAATTATTGGCAGCGTGATAGATCAAGAAGTCCATTTAGGCCTGTCACCCGCCGACATGGTGCTGTTAATCACCAGTTTAATGGTCTGTAAGGTAAGCTTTAGTAGCGGTCGCACCAATGCATTGCATGGCGCGACTCATATAGTGTTGTTTATCGTTTACTTGTTCTTAATGTTTGAACATGCCTAAACTTGATTAAATCAAAGGCCGAGCGTGATTTATTTGCGTCTCGGCTTTACGCTTTTCTCATCCAGATTGACCCGCAGTAAGAGTACAAACCAGACTAAAGCGCCAACAACAAACCAGATAAAAATCCACACTAACTTATGGCCATTACGAGCCTCAAATGGCTCAAATTTGGGCATAAAAATCGTTTGATGTTCAGCTTGGTAAAGCGGACTTTTTTGTGCGGCGCTGAGCAACTCTGAACGAAGAGAGGATGGGGCTAATCGTTCAAGGTAAACAAAACTCTGGGGGTCCAACTCATTGAACTCATTTAGGGATTTAGCCAAAAACGCTTTGAATTGCGCTTCTTTCTCATCGGGTTCAAGTCGATTACTGATCTCCTGCTGATAAACTTTACCATACCAAGCGAGGGCCTTAGCATGCCAACTGTCTGCACGCTCTGCAAAAATCGGCATAGCGATATACAGCGCCATATTTAAGTGACTACTATGTTTACCTGTAACCTCTAGGCTTCGCTGCAAACCAATTTGCGTCTTATCAATATAAGATTGCTGCAACTGATAATACTGAGTATTTTTATGGAGATATAATTCTTGTATCGAAGCTAATTGCGTTAACTTCCCCGTGGTCGTCTTGAGATATTCCTGCGCAACGATGCAAGGAACAGCCATTAATTGCACCGCGATCAATAAATAGAAAAAGCGCGAATTATCTTTAACAAACTTGAGTCGTTTTAGCCTAGGTCGGATATAAATGATCGACAATAGCCAAGACAGTATCTGCGGCAGCCACAAATTAACGATATCTTCATCTAGGCTAAAAAACTCAAGGTTAACCAACAACAGCCAATGGACAAAACTGTAACCAGAAACAAATAACAGGCTGAGAAATAAGAAGGGAAAATAGATAAGTTGAATTTTTTTTAAAAATAAATCCACACGAATGTCATCCTTGAGAACATAAAATAACGATTATGGTACGCTCAAATCCATCATAAATTTACCAAAATTGAGTAGAAACTCAAAGCGTTAAAACATAAAGGCCAGATTGATTGCTCATCTGGCCTTTATGTTTTAACTTTTATAAAGCTGCAACCGAGAAACTAGGTCTCACTCAACTTAGCTAATTGCTGCTGGCTACGTTGTTTCTTGTATTGCTTAGCTTCAGCAGGAATAGGAGTGACTTTGCCAGTCTCTAGCCAGTTACGTAAACGGTTAGCATCCGCAATATGAGTATATTTGCCGTAAGCATCGAGCACGACAAATGCCACTTGGCGTTTTGCCATTTCAGTACGCATCACAAGGCAGTGCCCTGCTGCATTCGTAAAGCCTGTTTTGGTTAGATGAATATCCCAGTTATCTTTATAAACCAAACGATTGGTATTACGAAAATCTAAACTGTATCTTGGGTTGGCAAAGGTAACCGTCTTCTTCTCGGTCGAACTCAGCTGGCCTAGCATAGGGTACTTTTCACTGGCCTTAAGTAATACAATCAGATCACTGGCACTCGAAACGTTTTTATAGGATAAACCTGTAGGTTCAACATAGCGGGTATTTTTCATTCCCAGCGCTTTTGCTTTGGCATTCATCGCCTTAATAAAAGCTTTATGACCACCGGGATAATGATGTGCAAGACTTGCAGCTGCACGGTTTTCTGATGACATTAAGGTCAGCAATAACATTTCTTTACGGCTGATTTCACTGCCGATACGAACTCGAGAATAAACACCTTTCATTTCTTTGGTATCACGGATGTTTACCGCAAGCTTTTGCTCCATAGGTAACTTTGCATCCAGCACCACCATAGCTGTCATCAACTTAGTGACAGATGCAATTGACATTACTGCATTAGGATTATTGGAATAAAGCACTTCATTGGTTTTTAAGTCCACGACTATCGCACTACGTCCTGCAATTTCTTGCTTTAATGGTGCTTGCTTCGTTTTTGCTGTCGATTGAGTTTTGGTGCTTTTATATGCGACAGAGGCCGAATCGGCTGAATGCGCTGTCGTGGCAACGGTGAGACTGCTGCACGCAAGAATAAAACTACTGAGCAGAAAACGGATCTTCATATAGATTTCACTGAATAGATAAGGGATCGATTGTGCTATGGCACAGGTTTTGGCTAAGTATAGGAGTTCTACAGTGAAAGAAATAGAATGCAATTAGACTTTTATCAGTAAGATCAGCACTTTCTTCTCAATTTTTTTATATAAAACCAGCTTAACCTGTCACCAATTCAGAGCAATAAAGCATCTAGATCTAGGCTTTTCAATTACAGTAGAGACAAAATCTTAGGAATAGGCTTTTTTCAGTATAAAAATTTGAAATGAAAATAATGGGCGACTTTTTGCACTTTTAACAAAAGTCCCTGTACAACAGTGGTTTCAAGCATCTAAATACGTCATTTTAGGCGAATGAAAGCGTTAACATACGCCATAAAATGTCGCGTTATAGCATCATATCCGCTAGCGTAAGACAAATTCGAGTAAAGCTTCAGTATCTTCGCTCTCTTGTATCAGTTGGTCTGTCAGCACAAAACCGTGTCTGAGCAGCACTCGCAGTGAAGCTAAATTATGTTTAGCCACATGGGCAAAAAGGGGTCTTAAACTGACTAAAGGCAAAAATTGCGCTAAGGTCTGTGTCGCGATACCTTTGCCCCAATATTCACGGTCAATCCAATACCCTATCAGCGCTTGTCCATCACTTTGCCAATGCCCAATATTGCCCACAAACTTGCCATCAACCACTATCGCCCTTGGTAATACATTCACTTGTCCCAGAATATTTTGATGCCAATGTTTAAAAAACGCTTCTCGATCCCGAGGAGGAAATTGAGCAAGCTGGTTAGCAATGGGATCGCTTTGATGCACAAAAATAGCTTCAAGATCACTTTCAATAATCGGGCGTAAACTCACGCTGTATTGTGTGTTTGGTTGTTTGTCTGACTTACTAGACATAGGTATCACCATTAATACTATGTATTTCAACTTGGTACAGCATGCCACATTTTATGAAGGTAAGCTCAAAAAAAAAGCGCATAACCGAGAAGGAGTTAGCGCTCGAAGAGGCAAATTTGCCGAAATTGAGGTGTGTAAATTCAAGCCATAAAACTCACACGATAGCATTCAAAGCCTAGATAAAAATCAATGCAAAAACGGGGGCGCCTAACACCATAGCAATACCAATAAAAATCATAGTCAAACTGGCGATAACGCCCTCTTGCTTGCCGATTTCATTGGCTTTTGCGGCGCCAGCACCATGGGCAGATGCCCCTAGAGCAACACCTTTACCTAACGAAGTACGAATACGCATAAATTTAAATAAGGGATCGCACACCAAGATGCCAATGACGCCTGTAATTAACACCATCATGGCCGTCAACTCAGGCACGCCGCCAAAGGCACTGGTCGCTTCCATCGCAAAGGGAGTCGACACCGAACGCACCAGCAAACTCTTAGACAATTCCACCGGTAAAGGCACAAACTTCACCAACAGCCAAGAAGACATCATCCCCAAAAACAATCCCGCCGTCACACCTAACCCTATCGTCAGCGGATACTGGCGGATCAAGTTACGCTCACGATAAATCGGCAAAGCAAAGGCGATAGTCGCGGGCGCTAACATGGCCATCAACCAATGGGTGTACTCAAAATAGGTTGGCAGCGGGATCTTAAGATTAAACACCAATAAGGTAATCACTATTGGCGCTAACACTATGGGCGCTAACCACCAGACTCTATGGTACTTATAGAGACGCTTGGCGCCGAAGTAACAGAATATTGTCAGCAATAAGCTGAATAAGGCTAATCCGGTCTGCGACAACACAAAATCCACCACTTTTGAGTCAGTCATCATTAAGCCGCCTTAGCGTGGCGACGGGCTTGCTTTTTGATGTTCAGTTGGCGCTCAAAACGAAACACTCTATCGACCACAAAGCCTGTACCAAACATCACACACACACTGCCCATCACTAAAGTGAACAATATATTGGTGCCGTATTGCTCAAACAAACCTTCGTACTTAATAACGGATATCACTGGCGGGATGAAAAACAGCAATAACTCACCAATCAACCAAGCGGCGCCCAGTTGCACTGCATTTTCAGGAATGAGTTTAAAACCTAATAAAAATAAGAGTATGCCTAAGCCAATCACACTCCCTGGAATAGGAGAATGTGCCCAAGTGGCGAACCAGTGACATGCGAAGGACAGTAAACAGAAGAGGCCGATTTGGCTTAATAACAAAGCCCAATGTCGACACTGACGTATTGCGGCTTGTGGGAATGACATGATTTTCTCGGTTAGAACAAAGTTTTCTATAGGGCTATTCTAGGCTTGCCTATTTGATAAAAAAAATGAATATTAAGAATGTAATGCATGAATTTTAAGAATACATTTAAAGGTGAACCTTAATGGACCTCAAAGTTATCCGCTATTTTATCGAAATCGTCGATGCTGGAGGCTTCGGTAAAGCCAGCGAAAAAGTCCATCTCACCCAACCTGCACTATCAAAAGCCGTACGCCAATTGGAAGAGGAGCTAGACCTCATCTTACTCGAACGCGGTAAACGCGGCACCCAAGTCAAACTCACGCCCGCGGGCGAAGTTGTTTACCGACATGGCAAAGAGTTACTCGCTGGCCGACAACGCATGCTCGCTGAACTCACGGCCCAACGCAGTTTAACCGCGGGCGAACTCAATCTCGGATTGGCTCCTCTAGGCAGTGCCGAAATTTTTGCCCCGATTATTGCCAAATATCGCCAGCAATATCCGCAGATAGAGATGCACTTACTCGTCCGTGGCGGTGTAGAGCAAACCGCGGCAATCCAAAAGGGCGAAATTGAACTGGCTACTGGGATTATTGATTTTGATGAGGGCTATGATGGCATACGCGTGTTTAACGATCCTATGGTAGTAGTGCTGCCTAAGGAAAATCCGTTATCCACCCGACAGATATTATCGTTTAGCGATCTTAGTGCCGACCCTCAGGTGATGTTCGAAACCGAATACACTCTCTATCAATTAGTGCTCAATGCCTGCCGACAGGCAGGATTTGTCCCTAAAAACATCACCCGCGTTAGCCAAGCCGATTTCGGGATTGCCTTAGTCGCCGCAGGCACAGGGGTTATGGTATTACCGCGCTCCATCGCGCGGCGCTACAGCGTGCCAGGCGTCGTAAATATCCCGCTGGCGAGTGACGAGCTGCGCTGGGAGTTATCCCTCTTTTGGCGCAAAGACCAAGTCTTATCCTTCGCGGCTCAAGCCATGATCGCCTTAGTCGAGAAGCACTTAACCCATAAATAACCCTATTCTTACCAAGGAACAACTAAGCTTAAACGCACTAGCGTATCGCTATCCCATGGCAGAATAGGCAAATACTCAGCCGAGTTAACATCGACTTTGGCATAGTGGTCTAAATTGTACTGCGTGTGCTCAGCGCTCAGCATTAACACGCTATTGGGCCGCCAAAAATCGGTTTGGTAACTCAGCTCAAAGCGATATTGATTCTCTAACCATTGGTCTTCGTCTTGCCAGGTTTGTGAGGCCACTTGCATATGTAGCTTAGGCGTCACATTAGCCCCTACACTTCCCATAAAGGTATAAGCAAACGTACCATTCCCAAAATCGCCACGATCGTAACCTCGAGTTCTAGGCACATCATCATCGATTTCGAGATAGTAATAACCCGCCCCCGCCTTTAACTGGGCCTGTAATGCTTGTCCGTCAAAGTTAGCTGTCAACCCAGGAAATACCTTCGCTTGTTTCTCAACCGAGCTAACGGTATTACGCTTTCCCTGTAAATCGAACTGCCAACCGAATGAAAACGCGGGATTAACACGATAAAGTTCACCGCTCGCGGCATAGGCAGACTTAAACCACACAGGGATGTGGTCAGGGTCGAGTTTATCGACATCTACGTCTATATAGGCATCCAGCGCCGCCGTCAGCAAAATATCGCTTTGGGTTTTATGTTCTAACAATAGACTCGCATTTACCCCTAAGGTGTGAGAATCCTCGACCACAAAATCATGGCTGCCTAAGCTGTAATACCACTGAGTTTGCTCTTCGGCCTGCAGTGCACTCGATAAGCACAGGGCTAAGCACACTAATGCTGAGTTGAGATAGTTCACTTTTAACTCCTGAAACATCGTTTCTAGCTTGATAATCAAATCAGCCAGAGGATTAAACTGCATAAAATAGGAATAACACCAACTAAGGTTGCCGTTAAAGAGCGGCTAAACTAGCCAATTTAATCAAAGAATAATAGGCGATAGTTCAAATTATGACACTCTCATTGAGAAGCCGCTAATAAACACCACAGAAGTATAGATAGCCAAAAACCTAACAGTAACAATAGTTATAGACCAAGGCACAATAATTCAACCCAGAAAAAACAACTTACACACAAATTTGTACAGGAAAGCAGCGGGCCTCAATCTTGCGACTGAAAACCGCAAAATAGAAATGAATTTTTAATCAAATTAAAAGCATAATTATTGACACTTAATGCTCATCTGCCTATAGTCGCCACACTGATAGTGAAATCGAACAAGAGAGTCTTAAATGAAAAAATCCATGTTATTAGGCGGCCTGACCTTAACTGCCACCTTGTTGTTAGCTGGATGCGGAAAAAGCGATGACGTGTTAGTCGTTGGCACCAATGCCGCCTTCCCTCCTTTTGAATATGTTGGCGGCCAAAGTGGCGATGAAATCAAAGGCTTTGATATCGATCTGGCCAAGCAAATCGCTAAAGATGCGGGCAAGACACTGAAAGTCGAAAACATGAAGTTTGATTCACTGATCGTCGCACTCAACTCAGGCAAGATTGATTTTATCGCCTCGGGCATGACGATTACTGCTGAACGTCAAGCCAACGTAAACTTCTCTGAGCCTTACTACGAAGCGACCCAAGTGGTACTGGTTAATAAAGATAACAATAGTATTCATACGCTTGAAGATATTAAAGGCAAACACTTTGCGGTGCAGTTAGGCACAACCGCTGACATCATGTCAAAGAAATACACCCAAAATATCACCGCCTTTAATACGGGTTTCGAAGCCATTATGGAGCTTAAAAATGCCAAGGTGGATTTAGTGTTATTCGACAGCGAACCTGCCGCTAACTATCTGGCTAAAAATCCTGAATTAAAGATGATTAAACTGGATTTTCCTGCTGAGTTTTATGGTTTCGCCGTGTCAAAAGAGCAGCCTGAACTGCTGGCGAGCATCAATAAAACACTGGCTAATATGAAAGCTGACGGCCAATATCAGACGCTCGTTTCTGCCCATATAAAGTGATATCAGCATGATAGACGCAATTAATACCTCGCTGTTTAGCCCGATTGGCGAAGATGGCATGATAGGCATACTGCTGATATTAAATGGTTTGAAAGTGACGTTAATCGTCACTTTCTTCGCCATGTTATTAGGCGCAGTGTTAGGCATTGGCACTACCTTTATGAAGATGTCGTCTAAGTGGTATATCCGCTTCCCCGCCAATCTTTATGTCGGTGTGATCCGTGGCACCCCAGTAGTTGTGCAATTAGTGATCCTTTACTTCATCGTGCTTTCAGCCTTAGATGTCGATAAAATCACCGCCGCCATTATCGCTTTTGGTCTCAATAGCGGCGCGTATATTTCTGAGATAATCCGCGCAGGGATTCAAGCCGTTGATAAAGGTCAAACCGAAGCGGCCCGTTCACTTGGCTTGTCCCAAGCAATGACCATGAAATCGATTATTCTGCCCCAAGCGATTAAGAATATTCTGCCCGCACTTGGTAATGAATTTATCGTGCTCCTCAAGGAAACCGCTGTCATTGGCTTTATCGGTGGTGTTGACCTTATGCGCGCCGGTGAAATCATCCGTAGCCGTACCTTCGAGGACAGTGTGCCCTTATTTACCTGCGCCCTTATTTACCTATTCCTGACCTACAGCTTCACATTTGTGCTGTCGAAATTTGAAAAGAGGTTGAAACAAAGTGATTAAAATAACCAACCTGCATAAAAACTTCGGCGATAACCAAGTGCTCAAGGGCATTAGCGAGCATATTCGTCAGGGCGAAGTGGTGAGCGTGATCGGCCCAAGCGGCAGTGGCAAGAGTACCTTTTTGCGCTGTATCAATCTGTTAGAGCAGCCAAGCCAAGGCGATATCGAGATTGAAGGTCAATTGATCACAGCGCCAAACGCCTGCGTAGATAAACTGCGGCAAAAAGTGGGCATGGTGTTTCAAAACTTTAACCTGTTCCCCCATAAAACCGTCATCCAAAACATCACCTTAGCGCCCATTAGTCTAAAACTGATGACGCCAGCTCAAGCCGAGACCAAAGCCCTCGACCTACTGGCACAGGTTGGTTTAAGTGACAAAGCCAATGCCTACCCCGCCAGTTTATCGGGCGGCCAAAAGCAAAGGGTCGCCATTGCCCGCGCATTAGCGATGGAACCAGACTTGATGCTGTTCGATGAGCCAACATCGGCACTCGATCCCGAAATGGTCGGGGATGTATTAGACGTGATGAAAGATTTAGCGCTAAAGGGCATGACCATGGTCATTGTCACCCACGAAATGGGCTTTGCGCGCGATGTATCCGATCGAGTGATCTTTATGGACGGCGGTTATGTAGTCGAATCAAGCCCTCCCGATGAACTATTTAGCCACCCGAAAGAAGCCCGTACCCAAGCATTTTTAAGCAAAGTATTACGCTAGCTTAAGCGGCTTAAGTCCTGTCCCTCATGCTCACTGTCATGACCTTTATAAGTACGTGCAGTGAGCGAAGGATTCAAATTAGGATCCCAACATTCAACGTTCATGACAAAAACTAAATTAGACAAGTCAGGATATAATCATCTTTCACAACACCATAAAAATTATGCCTTTGAATTAATAGGTATTGAACAAAAGCTAAATAGCCGTTTATCTGTTCAGGGAGTTTATTGTCATTGTGTCTCCAGCGACACGCCATGAATATGTCCTTATAGGCTCGACGGCGACATCCATGTCACCAACGCTCACTGGTGACCCAATGCCAATTTTAACTACCAGTTTTGCTATATGTACGTAAAAAGCTAGTAGACATAAATGGGTTAGAATTCTTGCTCTAATCTATGATTTTCGGATTAAATTTTCTATGGATTAACGCCGCGCTCTAGGACAAACCAAAGCGCAGCGTAGATTTGTCCCTAGCAGCGCCTTGTTATGCGCTTGCCGCTTCACTTAAATCAATCTCCATTGGAATCTGATATGAATTTGTGTAAAGGCTAGCTTTAAATGATGCCCTCGGCGTGATCAGGACTTTTCCATCTTTTACTGAAATTGTACCTACCAGAGGAAATATATCCGATGGCCCTTTAAGATCAACAAACCTTTTAGTGAAAGTAGCACCTGTTTTGTGATTAATGTATTTTACAAGCCCATGAGATGCTTCGCCATTTGGGCGCAATTTATATGAAACCAGAACCGAATATGACTTAGTATGTTTTGCCTTAACCGGAAGCTCGACCGCAGAACCAAATCTTTCCACCTCGTTTGAAGCAAGCTTGATTTTTTCGGTTTTTTCTATGCTCAACTTACAAAGGTGCTCAAGACACTCAAAGGTACTGCGAATTACAAATTGTTCAAGTTCGGACTCATTTAATGATTTTAATTTCTCAAAATTTACACCGCAGTCTATATACCTAAGCCACTTTTCTGGTGTTCTATCGGAAAAAACCATCGTGCCTTCTGGAATAGCATTTGTGTAGTTTACATATAGGTGATCGAATTCTCCGAGGGATAATCCATTTGCACCAAGTATTGTGGCTATACGAGCACCCCAGTAATGAAGCAGCTTAGGAAATTTGAAAAAGCTAGAACAACTCGAAGGTAGACTCTTACCTGTCTCATATAGGGAGTCGCTAGCGTAATACCTAATATCTATTAATGCTTTTTCCATTTATATATCCGATCTCTCTTCACGCATAAGCCGCAAACAGCCGCTGCTTTGTAGTGGATTGTTTTGCGATAGCGTAGCAAAACAAGGAACGAAAAAGCCATCAGGCTGGTTTGCATTGTTATGTGTTACTCACAGAATGGACAAAATAAGTTGTTCATGAAGTCTAGTGGATCAATATTGCAGCTAGGTAGTAGAACCGTAACTCTACCGTGCTTTTGACATTCTATTTCTTGGAAGCCACCTTCTGCTTTTAAAGTACTTATTTCCAGATCGCTCCAGCCGCACCAAGGGCAACATTTTATCTCAGCTTCAGTGATAGCAGCTATTTCCTGCTCCCAGTTACACTCTCCGCAATGGACTTTGCGAATCGTTCTGGCTTCTGTGAGGTTTATTACTTTGGGTCTTTCGATCATTAAGATTCCCTTACACATAACGTTGGGTATAAGCGGATCCGCGTTAGCGAATAATAAATCAAGCCAACCATTTTAAACCAACAACTTAATGCACTTTTGGTTTGCCTTCAACCAGCGATTGCTTTGTTAAGCAACTGAAATCATTAAGCTGTGTGCTAGGCTATATGCAGGGTGATCACTGGAAGCGAGATATTCCGATAATACCTATTCTTGCTCCCAATTATCCCCTTCTCGGCGACAAACATAGTCATAGTAAAGGGTGGAACCAAAGGGCTGAAATTCCATCTCAATGCCGTTTTCGTAATACTGACCATTTTCGCAGTCCATTCTGTCATTAAGTCGTACTAAGGCATTATGAATACCACCATGTCTAGCATTAATAAGCATCTTGACGAGAATCTCTCTTTGCGGGACAGTTAGTGACGTTAAGAACTCATTTATTTCTGAATTTTCCTGCCTGTTTGGATAGCTCCCGTCTTGCAAGACCCATTTTTCAAATACTCCATCATGTAACTGAGCAAACTCGTCAACAAAGCTTCTCCACAATTCAACTGAACTCATTTTTTCTCCTGAAAGCATAACGCAGTGCCCATGCGCGTAAACTTGTAAATGCGCAGGCCTCGAATGCCTCACTCTGTTATGTGTCTGCTGCTTCATTAAACAAAATCCTGTTTGAAAACGGATCTGTTACAGTAAAGCAACGATCGCCCCAAGGCGCATCTTCAATACTAGGTTTGTTGTATTTATATGGCTTAGAAGTCACATGAGCAAATAATTGATCAAGTTCACTCACATTCACAAAAACCTTACAGCCAGGAGTACAGTCGCCTGAATGTTCGCTCAAGTGCAAAACAAAATTACCAAGTGAAACTTGTATATAAATCGGGTAGCCATCCTCAAAGCGATGTTCCCAATCTAATTCCATCCCCAGAAAGCCAAGGTAAAACTCTTTGGCTTTATCTTCATCAAAGATCCGCATAATTGGGATTGTCTGAAACTTCATGCCATCTACTCCATCACACATAAGCTTTGTCTAGTGCGCATAAGCTCCCAGTTTCAAATTTTTTTTGAAACTAATACCTGCTTTGATCACATTGTTTTTTACTTAAACCTGCTTAAAATGCTGCCATTGAATTTGTATTCCTTAATGATTTGGAGCCGTTACATGAGTGATTTAAGTTTCTTCGCCAAAAAGCGCTACACCACTAAGGCCTTTGATCCAACTAAGACGATTCCTGCGGATAAAATAGCAGAAATCAAAACCTTATTGCAGTACAGCCCATCATCGACTAACTCACAGCCTTGGCATTTTGTGTTAGCGAGTACGGCGGAAGGTAAAGCGTTAGTTGCCCAAGCGACCGAAAACTATGCGTTTAATACCCAAAAAATTCTCGATGCTTCCCATGTACTCGTACTCTGTGCTCGTGCTCAATTAGATGAAGCACACTTACTGCAAGTACTCGAGCAAGAAGCGAAGGATGGCCGCTTTGCTAATGAAGAAGCCAAGCAAGGCCAACATAATGGCCGTTCTTTCTTCGCTAATATGCATAAATTTGAGCTGAAAGATGCCCAGCATTGGATGGAAAAACAAGTCTACTTAGCGCTTGGCACTTTAATGCTCGGTGCAAGTGTATTAGATATTGATGCGTGTCCGATCGAAGGTTTTGATACCACTAAAATGAATCAAGTCCTAGGCTTAAGAGAGCAAGCTCTATGTGCCTGCGTGGTTGTTGCATTAGGTTATCACTCAGAAAATGATTTCAACGCTAAGTTGCCTAAGTCTCGCTTAGATCAAGAAGTGATCTTCACCGAAATCTAGTCCTTCACTCTATGTGAAAAATAAGCATGCCCTTGATTTTATGTGATATAAACAAGGGCGTCATGTCTAAAACTAGCCCTCTCTTAACTACCTTCCCCTAAAACCTCACTGCTGTTAACGGCTTATTTACGCCGAGAAACCATCTAAAGTAGGAGTAAACCATCACGGTATTGCTCTAAAATTCATCTTTGCCTACACTTTGGCTCTGTGGCATAGTTTGCGGCTCAACTTAGTGAATGATCATTTATCGTCGCCTTTCGAGTCATATTTGTTGCAGCCCAGCGGTTTTATCGGCGCATTGGTAACACTCACAATTTAGGATGGGACAGTCAGTATGTTATTTGCCAAACCCTCACTCACTGAAGAATCTCAATCGATTCGAGTTGCAAACACTAAGGGCGATAACCCACTGATTTGGCCGTTGCTTACGGTTTTACAAGCTTCAAATCAAAGTTGGAAAATCCATCACTTAGCCACTGAATTACAAACCCAAGGGCTGATCCACCAGCTTGATGAAAATCCGGGTAACGATTTATTCAAACGTAACTTCCTGCTGATGAACGCCCTGTTTGAGCTGCAAGAAATATTACTGCCCAAGCAATGGCTGCAAGTCAAAGCCATGGAAATTCAAATCTTCCGCTTAGTACCATCAAACGTTAACCTGCTGATAATGCAAGATACTTCCCTGCGTGAGTATTACCTCGATTGGAATAACTACGACACCAGCGAAAACGTAGTACGAGAATTACTTGAGGCATTCTGGAGCAATTATAAGAGCTATATTGGCTTAAATATCAATCTGATGAACAAAGGTAACGCGCTGCGAGTTTTCGAATTAGA
This sequence comes from Shewanella sp. NKUCC05_KAH, assembly GCF_019345585.1. Classification (NCBI taxonomy): domain Bacteria; kingdom Pseudomonadati; phylum Pseudomonadota; class Gammaproteobacteria; order Alteromonadales; family Shewanellaceae; genus Shewanella; species Shewanella sp. NKUCC05_KAH. The sequence continues at coordinate 143,422 of NZ_JAHKQZ010000009.1, read as the reverse complement.
CGAGAGTGCTACCGCCCGTGATATCCGCAAGCAATGGCGTCGTTTAGCACTCAAATGGCACCCAGACAGACCCGATGGCGATGCGGCGCGTTTTCGCGAGGTGTGCGAAGCTTGGCAGTCGCTTAGGGATATTGCGTAAGAATTTAGCCAGTGATGATGCAGAACGGGGCTTTAATCAACATGCACCGACTTAGCGATGCGATCCTGTCTGCAGTCCTGCCAAATCTAAGGTAAAACTTCCATTGAGATCACAGATTTAGCCTACTAGCTTCATGCCAATTCAGTCATAATTAAGCCTTTCCATTTAACCTGAACCTATGTGTCAACGCTGCCATTTGGGCTAGCTTAACTCCTAGGTTGAAGCTCACTCTATCTCTAATGTTGACCGTTGAATATCAACGATAACAACGACTGACATTGTGAATTCAATCCCACCGAATTTGAGGAAACTATGATTAAACAATTAGCCTTGGCTGTAACCTTAGCGATTGCACCATTGAGCACCTTTGCCGCCAATTTTGTTGAAGGCACACATTACACTCAAATCTCGACCAAAGCGCCTAGCAGCGAACCAAAACTCACTGAATTCTATTCATTTTATTGCCATAACTGCTTCAATATGGAAACCAACTATTTGCCTGATATCAAGGCGAACCTCAACAAACAGATAAGTTTCGACAATAAGCATGTCGACTTTATGAATAGCGACATTGGCACCGAAGTGATGCGTTCATTAGCCGTGATCCAAAGCGTTGATAACAAAGACGCCTTAACCCATGCCATGTTTACCGCAATCCAAGGTGCTGAGGGCGCAAACGGCCACGATCACAGTGCACCAGGCCATCAGCACGAGCCGCAAATTAACAGCCGTGATGACATCAAAAAAGTCTTCGCCCAATTTGATGTCGATGCTGCTAAATACGATGAATTAGCCGATAGCAAAAGCACTAATGAAAAGCTTTCCCTGTGGCGCACCCAGCAGAATGAATTCAAAATCGACAGCGTACCCGCCTTTATCGTGAACGATAAATATGCGGTAAATTTAAACAGCATCAAAACCTTAGATGAGTTAATTGGGTTAATTAACTACCTTGCTGTTGAGAAAGATGCCGCCCCCGCTAAAACCTCATCGGGTGGCAGTCTAAGCTGGTTATTTCTAGTCTTCGCCGCCGCAATTGGTGTGACCCGTCAGCAACGTCTTAGCTAATTCAAAACAATCGTTGGAATAAAAAAATGGCCTCCAAATTAGGAGGCCATTTTTATGCGTGTTCAATCCAAGTGATTGGTATAAGCGCTCAATATGGGTTCTGAAGTTTATTGCCGAATAAAATCAAGAATATGGCTCGCAGCCAAGACGAGATGTAGGATCAAGAAACCAATAAAAGCCTGCGCAAAGACTTGATGATAACCACGCCATGCCAGTGCTGTTGGCGTCCCTTGAACAACAAACCAAACTAGGCCCGTAACCCCTGTAGCCACTAGCAACAGCATGCCGATACCTTCTATGGCACTAAACAGCCCTTTGCCACCAGCGACGGGGAATTTGCCTTTAGCAAGTCCAACAATATCTTGCTTTAACTGTGCACAATCGCCCGCCAACCAGCCAAAGTATTGGTGCCACTTGCCACGCAAGGTATTACTGAGTAAAAAAAGAATCCCAAGCACAGTGCACGCTAAACCTAAATATACATGCAAATAATCCCAAAAACTGGCGTTATCGGGTATCCGTCGGCCCATAAAAATCCACGGACTGGCACACACGAGTAGGCTCGTCGACACGACAATCCACACATGCAGTTGCGCCATAATGACTCGGCATAAGGAGCGAAGTTTAGTCATCATACTGATCATATTTAATGCTCCTTTGCCCTCGTGACTAAGGCATACATACCGCTTTCAGGGCGCGAATAGAATAGGGCTAAATGAAGCACCGAAATTTGATATCAAGCTTAAGCGTTGTGGATCTGCTCACCAAACTCAGTCACTTTCTGCCAATCCGTGTATTCAACATTGGTAACAGGGTCCGTAGGTCCTTTCGTTAACCACATGATGAAACGGATAATATTTCTATCTAAAGCGTTATAGCCTTGGTAATTCAAGTTACCCCCAAAAACGCGCAGCAATTGTGGCCGCCAAGTGGTTTTACTTAAAAATGCCTGCATGTAAGGATTGGTCTCTGGGGTGTTTTTCTCGGGTTTACGTGCCACTAAGCTGACAGAGAAAAAACCACTGACCTTATCCGTCAATACGGCTTGATGCTTTTCAATAAACTCGTACAAACTTGGGTTATGTTTACCATGGCGAATACTGGCGCCTATGATGATTTTGTCGAACTCAGTGAGCACTGGAGCGGCCTTGATATCGGCAGTAACCACTTCATTACCCAAAGCCATTAACTGCTGTGCGAGCTTTTTAGCAATCTTTTGGGTCTGGCCGTGAACACTAGAGTAAATGATAAGAATTCTTTTCAATTTAGCCTCGATTAATCCCAAGCAAAATAACAATAAGCGGCCTAGAAAAGACGGTGCAGGCGACTTAATTTCGACTCTCTATGCCCGTTTGGCATATCAAATGACATCACAACGCTCAGACTAAATGCGCTAAAAGTAGCAATGGACACCCAGAGTCATTGGCATTCCAGTGGAATTTAACTTGGTATGCAAAAGTAAAATGACAATTATGATATTTCATACTAGGTGATTTACCCGCCAATTTACATGAAATAGATCACGGGCTTAGCGCCAAACACCCCAAGTATATGCGGTAGTTTTAACTGCCTCACAAAAATAACGCCTTAGGTATATTCTCGCTTTAGCGTCTTTGTAACCTAGAGAGTTAATTCGCCTAAACATTGTTACAAAATTGAAAGGGATAAGTCACACCTTATATAGCCAACCTAAGAAAAAAGCATTAGCATTTGAACACTTATCGCCTGAGTCCCTTATCCATGAAAGCTATTCAAGCAAAAGATCCTAAAGCACTCTTGCTGTGGATGACCTTTGTTATGTCACTCGTGTTTGCCGTTTGGCAGGCATTGCTCAACAACTTCGTGATTGAGAAAGCCCAATTCACTGGTGCTGAAATCGGCATGTTACAAAGCCTGCGCGAAATCCCCGGCTTCTTGGCTTTTACGGCGATTTTTGTGCTGCTGCTCATTCGAGAACAAGCCTTCGCCCTGCTCTCGCTCGCCATTTTATGTATCGGCGTAGCGGTAACAGGTTTCTTTCCTCAGGTCATAGGCCTATATCTAACGACTGTGTTGATGTCTGTCGGATTTCACTATTTTGAAACCATCAACCAATCGCTAACGCTGCAATGGGTCGATAAAAAAGACGCGGCTGGCTTTATGGGTAAAGCACTGGCGTGGCGTTCGGCGGCCGCTTTAGTCGGTTATGCCAGCATTTGGCTAGTAATGACTTGGTTGAAGCTAGACTACCTGCAGATGTATTTGATTATAGGCGTATTAGGTCTCGTCATTGTGCTAACCATAACATGGTATTACCCCAAGTTTGAGACAACGGAAATACAACACAAAAAAATCATACTGCGTAAACGCTATTGGCTCTATTACCTGCTCACCTTTTTTTCAGGTGCAAGGCGGCAAATCTTTATGGTATTTGCGGGCTTTATGATGGTTGAAAAGTTTGGTTATAGCGTCAGTGAAATCACTGCGCTGTTCTTAATCAACTATGCCGTTAATCTACTGTTTGCGCCTGCTATTGGTCGTTTGATTGGACGTATTGGTGAGCGTAATGCGCTTACTGTGGAATATATCGGACTCATCTTAGTCTTTATCTGCTATGCCCTAGTCGAACAAGCCAATATGGCGGCAGCACTCTACGTTATCGATCATTTACTTTTTGCGATGGCAATTGCGATGAAAACCTATTTTCAAAAAATCGCCGACAGCAAAGATATTGCCGCCACTATGTCAGTCAGTTTCACCATAAACCACATAGCGGCTGTGATTATTCCTGTGCTTTTGGGCTTATTATGGTTAACCGATCCCGCCTTTGTATTTTACATAGGGGCGGGCTTTGCCGTATGTTCGTTACTGCTAGCGCTGAATGTTCCGCGCCATCCTGAACCGGGTAATGAAACCTTATGGTCTTGGCCAACTAAAAGTGCGAAATCAATCGCTAAAGTCGTTAAATAAAACGGCATAATAACGAACCAAAGAATTGGCTTAACGAGATGCTCAAACTAAAGAGATGATCATCTAAAGTAAGCTACAACCGAATGTAAGAGTTCACTAAACCCTCACCTCAACCACAGTGCAGGCTCAAGGATTAATAACGCGATGAAGGATTCAGATATTTTACTGTTGGCAGAAGAAGGCGAGTCAGCATCCGAGGTATCCGCTCGCAAAAAAGCCCTGCTACTCGGTCGCCAATTAGGGCTCGCCAGTGAGCAAGAATATCGCCCTGCGAACGCCTCAATAGCCGAGCGAGCTCAACATAGAGCACGCAAGTTATCGAGCGAATATCAGGCCAATGTGGAAACCATTTTTGCCTTAGCCCTCAGTTATACCCACTCAGATGTCACTGGGGTCGATCTTGATCCCGATTGGAGCCATCAATTTTTCTTGATGGCGGAACAAATCCATAACCGCAAGATGCAAGATTTATGGGCTCGGATATTGTCGAGCGAGATAGTCAATCCGGGCAACTTCAGTCTACGTACCCTAGCGCTGCTCAAGCAACTGACTCACAGGGAAGCACAAATTCTTGAAAAAGCCCTTGGCATGGCGGCTAAGGTGAATAACGAGCAGCGCCTAAAACTCATCAGTGGCTACCGCTTGTCGGGTGGGATTGGCCAGTATTTCCGTAAAACCACCTCAGTCAATTTAGGCTTATCCCAGTTTGGGCTACCTTATTCCAGTATTCTGACCTTAGTCGATGCGGGAATACTTCACAGCAGTGAGTTCGAAACCGGCCTACTCAATAACAAAACACCGATTCAATTTGCCCTGCAAGGCATACAAATGAAGCTTACGCCCAAGAGCGGTAATCTGCTTTTTAGTTATTATCGCTTAACACCGATTGGTGATGAACTCGCCCAACTAGTACAGCCTAAGCCGGATCAAGAATACTTGAAGGCTCTACAGCTCTTGTTTGCTAAAGACTTTAAAATAGAATAATGCTCACGCCATAAAAAATTATGAATCAATGGTATAAGCAGTAAAACCCAGAAATAACAAAGGAGCCTAAAGGCTCCTTTTAAGCAAGATAAGGGCTAAATGTTAAGCTAGCGCTTTTGCCTTATCGGCATTAATAACATTGATCGCCGTTAAATAATCGATTAATGCACGCACTTGTGTCACTAAATCGCCTTTGCTGGTATCTATGGTTAACTCAGCGGCTAATGGCGCTTCATAGGGTGATGAAATACCAGTGAAATTGCTAATTTCGCCACTGCGCGCTTTCACATACAACCCCTTAGGGTCACGCTGCTCGCACACACTCAAAGGCGTCGCTACATGCACTTCAATAAACTGCCCCGCAGGAAAACGGGCACGAATACCATCACGTTCTTCACGGGTCGGGGAAATAAAGGCCGATAACACCACAAGCCCCGCATCCACCATCAATTTAGCCACTTCACCCACACGACGCAGGTTCTCATCACGGTCTTCAACCGTAAACCCTAAATCTTTACACAGGCCATGGCGCACATTATCGCCATCGAGCAAATAAGTGTGGAATCCCGCCTCAAATAACGCCCGCTCTAGTGCACCCGCCAATGTTGACTTGCCCGCGCCAGAAAGTCCGGTAAACCAAAGTAGTACTGGGTTTTGGCCTTTCTGCTCGGCTCTGGCGGCTTGGTCTACAGGATGTTGATGCCACACGATATTTGTCATAAAAACTCCTCAATCCCCATGTTGACTAACCGCTAACATAAGGGCAATAAACTCAAGCTAATCACTAAAATGGAAAGATGATCGGCACCATAAATATCACTATCAGGGAATACAGCACAGATAACGGCAATCCAAGGCGGACAAAGTCACTGAAGCGATAATTACCCGCATTAAATACCATCAAATTGGTCTGATAGCCGTAGGGTGAAATAAAGCTCGCACTGGCACCAAAGACAACGGCCATAATAAAGGGCCTTGCATCGACACCGTAATTAAGTGCAATCGCGTAAGCGATAGGGAACGCCAGCGCCGCCGCTGCGTTATTGGTCACCAGTTCAGTCAGCAATAAAGTCATTAAATACACGCCGACAAAAGCGCCAAATACCCCATAACCGTTAATAACTGAGAGTAATCCTTGGGCTAAACTGTTCGCAAGGCCTGTACTCATCATCAAGTTGGCAAGCCCTAATGCACTCCCCACGATCACCACTAATTCCAATGGGAAACGGCGTTTAAGCTCAGCCAGTGTGACTGCGCCTATGGCAAAATAACTGAGCAGCAATATCACTAAACCTTTAGCCAAGGGTAATATGCCAGTGACACTCAGGATGATCGTTGCCGCAAAGCCCAGCAATACCCAACGACCACGACGACTGTCTAGACGCACATTCAAATCTAAGCCACTGATCGCTGCAAACTCTGAACTCAGCTTTGCGCTATTGCTAAAACCATCACCTGGCGTCAATAACAACACATCACCGGGTTGCAGAATAATGTCACCGAGTCCACCCTTCAGCGGATGATTTCCGCGGCGAATGGCCATCACAGCCGCATCAAATAGCTCACGAAAACGCGATGCTTTCAATGAACTGCCCACTAAACTGGACGACGGTGCGAGTACAGCTTCAACTAAATTTTGTCCTTTGGCTTGATGTTTACCAAACCAATCTAAACCATCGAATTGGTGCAATAACTCAACCGATTCCACCGCGCCACTAAAGCGCAGCACATCGTCCGCTTGCAACACTAACTGGGGCGGCACAGGGCAAATACAAATGCCACTGCGTTCTAATTCAACCAGATATAACTTTTTTAGTGCCCTAAGTTTGTTATCCACCACACTGCGACCGACCAAGGACGAACCTTTCGCCACATGGGCTTCGAGCAAATATGGCAGCGCTTCTTCACCTGATTCTTCCCGTCTGTCGGGCAGAATGTTCGCCAGTAAGGTCAGTAACAAAATGCCTGCGACGACGATCACCACTGCAACTGGCGTAAACTCGAAGAAGCCTAAGGCGGGTAAGCCGGCGTTTTCTACAAAGGAGTTCACAATCAAGTTGGTCGAGGTACCAATCAGGGTCAGTGTGCCACCTAAAATTGCCGCATAATTTAACGGCAATAATAACTTAGCCGGCGCGTGTGCCTGATTGCGGCGCACAACACCAATCAGTGATGCCACGACCGCAGTGTTATTAGTAAATGACGACAGTAAAGCCGTCGAAAAACCGAGCTTTGCCATTGTCATAGGCAAAGAACTATTGCCTATGACTTGACTCAACTTCCCCAGCAGGGACGTTTTTTCTAACGCCGTCGCGGCCAACACCAGCAGGACCAGCGTGACTAAGCCAATATTGGTAAAGCTTGTTAATGCGGTATCGAGCGCAACCATGCCAAGCAAATAACAGAGCAAAAATGCAAATAAAAACAATACCGCTGGATTGATACGGCCGCTAATTAAGCCAGCCACAAGCCCTATCAAAATAATCGCTAATAGCCACAAGTCACTCACAAATTAAGCTCCAAGCTTAGTGATATCTATCGCTTGCCAATGGGGGAAGTGTTTACGCACTAAGGCATTAAACTCGACTTCAAAGGCACTAAATTGCGATGCAGTTTGTTTGTTAACGTGTTGACCCGACACCACCATCACAGCGGCAACCGTCGCATTGCTCAGGCGATCAATTAAGATCATTCCGCCCGTATCACGCACTAACGAATATGCATCAAACACTATGTCTTCGGTCAGCTCTAAGGTCACACGCGCAATCGCGTTTAACCCAAGCGTATCCGTCGCACTGCGCGCTAAGGTATTAACGTCAACCACATAATCGATAGCAGTCACAGAGGCTTGCGTCTTCTTACCAGCCACTTTGATGTCGTATAACTGACCAAGTTGTAATGGCTTTTCATCCATCCACACTATGTCAGCGCTGATCACGTTAGCGACGGCAGGTGCAGAATCCGGTTTTGCCAGTAAATCGCCACGGGAAATATCAATTTCATCTTCCAGCGTGATAGTCACAGCTTGGCCTGCAACCGCTTCTGGTATGTCACCATCGAAGGTCACAATACGTTCAACCTTGCTGCGTTTGCCCGATGGCAAAGCGACTAACTCGTCGCCAACATTAATGATGCCAGAGGCTAAAGTGCCTGCAAAACCGCGAAAATCTAAGTGAGGGCGCGACACATATTGTACCGGAAAACGCACTGGCAATGAGCTGAGTTCACGTTGAGTATCAATGGTTTCTAGCAGTTCAAGCAGTGTACCGCCTTGATACCATGGGCTTTGGGTGCTGCGCTCAACCACGTTGTCACCATTAAGCGCCGATAACGGCACAAAGTGGATATCGAGATTACCGAAGTCTTTAACAAAATCCGTAAAATCGGCACGAATACGGTTAAATACTTGCTCGTCAAACCCAAGCAAATCCATCTTATTCACGGCCACAACAAAGTGACGAATACCAAGTAATGACGCGATAAACGCATGGCGCTTAGTCTGAGTCTGCACGCCGTAGCGGGCATCGACTAAAATCACCGCTAAATCACAGGTTGATGCACCCGTTGCCATGTTGCGAGTGTACTGCTCATGCCCTGGCGTATCGGCGATGATGAACTTGCGCTTATCACTTGAAAAATAACGATAAGCCACATCGATAGTGATGCCCTGCTCGCGCTCAGCTTGTAGGCCATCCACCAGTAAGGCTAAGTCAATGGCTTCACCTGTGGTGCCCATCTTAGCGCTGTCGCTCTTTAGGCTCGCTAATTGATCTTCATAGATCTGCGCGCTGTCGTGTAACAGACGGCCGATTAAGGTACTTTTACCATCGTCAACACTGCCACAAGTTAAAAAACGCAGTAAGCCTTTGTGTTGCTGCAGGGCTAGATATTCTTTCACACCATGGAGGGTAATTTCTGCCGCCATGAGATTGGTTTTATTGACCGCTTTGTCCATCATATTCTCACTCTTGATCTGCTTGGCTGAAGGTCGCGCTGATTAGCGCCACCTTCGCGAAATAGGGTTAACCCTGTAGAGATTAGAAGTAGCCTTGACGCTTCTTCTGCTCCATAGAGGCACTTTGATCTGAGTCGATCAATCGGCCCTGACGTTCGCTCGAACGGGTTAACAGCATTTCTTCAATAATCTTTTCTAGACTGTCGGCCTCAGAATACATGGCGGCCGTGAGTGGGTAGCAACCTAAGGTTCTAAAACGCACCACTTCTTCTTTAATCTGCTCGCCCTCGGCTAACTTCATCCGCTCGTCATCGGCCATGATTAACTGACCACCGCGCTCAACCACTTGACGTTTAGCAGCAAAGTACAAAGGCACTAACTCAATGTTTTCTTGATAAATATATTGCCAAATATCCAGCTCAGTCCAGTTAGATAATGGGAACACACGAATACTTTCGCCCTTGTTCACTGCGCCGTTATAGGTGCGCCATAATTCTGGACGTTGATTTTTAGGGTCCCATCTGTGGTGGCGGTCGCGGAAGGAATACACACGCTCTTTGGCGCGCGATTTTTCTTCATCGCGGCGAGCCCCACCGAAAGCCGCATCGAAACCATATTGGTTAAGTGCTTGCTTTAAACCTTGGGTTTTCATTATGTCAGTGTGTTTCGCACTGCCATGGTCGAAGGGGTTAATCCCCTGCGCCAACCCTTCTGGGTTAATGTGCGTCAGTAACTCGAAGCCAAATTTCTTTGCCTGCGCATCACGGAACGCGATCATCTCTTTGAATTTCCAACCTGTATCGACATGCAGTAGCGGGAATGGGATCTTGCCTGGATAAAAGGCTTTACGTGCTAAATGCAACATAACGGAAGAATCTTTCCCGATGGAATACAACATCACAGGATTATCGAATTCGGCTGCAACTTCACGAATGATCTGGATGCTCTCAGCTTCCAGTTGTTGTAAGTGGCTTAGTTCACGCCCGGCCATATTATTCTCCGTTACCTTAAATTCGCCGTGTTACCACAGCATGGATTAGCTTAATATTTTTAACTGCTTAATAACTTTAACTGTTTGCAGCTTAGCTTATCGACGCGACGGCCGAGACTCTAACCGATTGAGTCTGTTCATCACTGACCTGAGTCGATTCAATCGCTTCAGGTTTGAACCAATGCAAGGCGTCACTCAGCGTGACGACTTCACCTATGATCATCAAAGCTGGCATTTGTAATTCTGGATCGGCGGCAAGCTGTTCAAGCTCACCTAAACGGCCGATAAAACGACGTTGCTCTTTAGTGGTTGCCTTTGACACTATCGCCACGGGTGTTTCAGGGCTTCGGCCCGCATCGACTAGACCTTGGCGAATAATGCCTGCGTTCAGAATCCCCATATACACGACTAAGGTATTGTTAGGATTAGCATAACCTTGCCAATCCATAGGGCGACTCTCTAACTGACAATGGCCAGTGATAAAAGTGACGCCTTGGGCATGGTCTCTGTGGGTTAGGGGAATTCCCGCATAGGCTGACGTGCCGCTGGCAGCAGTAATGCCGGGAACGACTTCAAACTCAACCCCAGCTTCGACTAAAGTTTGTAACTCTTCGCCCCCGCGGCCGAAAATAAAAGGATCGCCACCTTTAAGGCGCACCACATTTTTACGGGTGTAGGCTTTAGTGACAAGTAACTGATTAATCTCGTCCTGTGCGGCGCTATGCTTGCCCGCACGTTTACCTACGGCAATCTTCTCAGCGTCTTTGGGAATAAGATCGAGGATATCTTGGCTGACTAAAGCGTCGTATAGCACTGCATCAGCAGTTTTAAGGATGCGCCATGCCTTTAACGTCAATAGCTCAACGTCGCCGGGACCTGCACCCACCAGCCAGACTTTGCCTTTGGCCGCTTGGCCCGGTAAAGAGAAAATTTCCATCAGAATCCCCAAGATCACTTTAGTCTGTAGAAATATAGCGCGTCTTATATTCCATAATAAATAGATAATTATTAGTTTTTATATCATTTAGATATAAAAGAATAAGTGACCACTCACTTAAAGTGGGGAAAACCTTAGGTTTCAAAATCAAAAATGCCCCAAACCCAAGTTAACCAATTGAAATAAAATGACTTAATAAGATTAAGCGAATTGCATCAAATTAATTTCTGTCCGCTAAGTGCATGATTTTGGCACTATGTTATTGCCAAAAATTCTACCTAAACATGTCTCTATGGGACTAAAAATGGCTGACTACAAGATTTGTCATTAAGTGACACAGGATTTTTCCATAACCATAAATTCACTTTCTAATGTTAAGCTGGAAATAACTATCTTTGTTGAGTACGACTGACAAATAAATAAACACATCAAGGAGGGCAGATGAAACCACTTTACTCAAGTATTGCATTGGCAGGGCTATTAGCCTGTACGGACATAAATGCCGAAGAATCATTAGTCAAAGGAAGAGTAAAAGATGAACTTGCCACGGCGGATCTACCTTTTGTGATTACGCCACATAAAGTGAATTACCTTTTACCAGTTACCTACAGCCCAGATCCCAACATGGCACCTTTCACCGAAGATGCAATACTCAACCCCTATTCATTAGATGAGTTTGAGGCTAAGTTCCAAATCAGTTTTAAATTTCCTATTTGGTACAATGTGTTTGGTGATAATGGCCATTTATTTTTTGCTTACACCAATCAATCCTATTGGCAGGTTTATAACAAAGACACTTCATCACCTTTTAGGGAAACCAATCACGAGCCTGAAGTCTTTATGCTGTTTAATAACGATTGGAAAATTGGCAGTGTGACCAATTCCTTTTGGGGGTTTGGTGCCGTACATCAATCGAATGGTAAAGCAGGGCCACTTTCCCGCAGTTGGAATCGCCTCTATGCCACTATGATTTTTGATGCAGGCCCACTCGCCTTCTCCACCAAAGTGTGGTGGCGTATTCCTGAAGATGAAAAAACAGATCCATATAAAGCCAGCGGCGACGATAACCCGAATATTGATGACTATATAGGTAAAGCAGAGTTTATTGGCGTTTATGGTATTGATGAACATAGATTCACTTTAACCGTTAAAACGAATCTAGAAGATATCGACAGAGGCTCAGCAGAACTGACTTGGAGTCATCCTATCGTCGGCAACTTACGCTTTTATACTCAATACTTTAATGGTTATGGCGAAAGCCTAATCGATTACAACTATCACAATCAACGTATTGGTATCGGAATTTCACTCAACGATATTCTTTAAGAAAGATATACCCACTTGATCCCGCTATTTAAGATTGTTTGGGTATATAAAGTGACTAAGTACAAAAATCGACCATAATTTGCTGCTAATCTACCAAACCTGCTGCTAAATTGCTCAGATGGACCTGAGTTTAGGGTTGAGTAGGACGATTTACATTGATCCTAATGGCATTTAAGCCGATAGTCGCACACCTTTTTGTGCCCTGAAGCAGCGCCTTAACATCATGGAGGAATATGAGTTTTAGCTACCGCAGCATAGTCATGCTACTCAGTGTCATTATTTTCGCGAGCTTACTTAAGCTCGCGTTTTTCGCTGTGCCAAAAGATAGCGCTGCACCAGTGCTGAATGCACAAGAGGTACGCCAAGATCTCTATGCCTTATTGGATCAAATCGAGCAACACTCAGCGTTTTATGCCTTAACGGCCGACAAAGCCAACCCGCAGCTTAAATTTATGGCTAGCCTTATTGTTGAACAGTATCAAGATATTACTCCCAATGATCGCTTTGCTGCTGAAGTCACTAAATTACTCAATACCCTCAAAGATCCAGGCGCTCAAGTGCATAACTTCGACGATCAAAGCGGCGATCTCCCGTTAACGCTAAGGCCAGTCAACGACCAATGGTTAGCCTTGGATAACGGTAATAATCCAGTCAACAACGACTTCCCCTTTATCACTCATATCGATGGTTTACCTATGAGCAAATGGGTAGCGACCAGTCAAGCCTACTTACCTGAGCCGGCAAAACAAAGTCAAGAAATGCAGTTACCTTGGCTGAAAAAACTTAACCTACTGCGCGAAGACTTAGGACTCAGCATAAAGCCCTATGTAGTCATTACGCTAATTAATGATGATCTGCAAAGCCAGCAGGTGACTCTCGCCCTGCCAAGCCATAAACCGCAAGTTCAATTAGCAACTATCAGTGAAAAAGACGAGACTCAAGATATTAATGTGCTCGAGTTTATTAACCAATTATCTCAATTTGAGCGCACCGAATTTCAAGACATGCCAAATCAATTAGAGACGGTCAACAATACGACGGTCAAACTTAAGATCAGCGATCTCTACGCCTTTGAATTAGATAAAGAACAACAGCAAGAACTGCTCAAAGGCATGACACATCCCTTACTGATCATTGATTTACGTGATGCCAGTGGCTTTAGTCCGAAATTATTGACTATGCTGTCGCGATATCAAGATGCGGATTTAAATAACACTTTAGCACCTAACGTGATGGGATTTGCGCACTATCGCCGCTCACCAGAGCTGAGAAATGATTATCTACAGCCGCTCAATTTTATGCCTCTGGATGCGTTAGAGTACAGTCCTCCTAGGCTCAAATCTCTCACCCGTAACTTACCCTCTGTCGATAAAGAGAAATTCAGCCCTTGGTATGTTCGCACTAAGCCTGCGGTGGCTCCTGAAGGGCGAAATCGCTTAGCGCTACTCGTGAGTCCCCATTGTCGCCAAGAATGCGAGTGGATTGCCTATCGTACTAAATCTTGGTCTAGGGCAAATTTGATTGGTGAAAAAACCTCAGGCGACTTTGCACGTCAGTATCATTTCAAACTGCCAAACAGTGGATTAAACATAAGATTCAGCAGTTCGTTAACCTATGATGCACAGGGGAGACTCCTGTCCGGTATTGGGACTGAACCGGATATTTTGCTCCCTCAGAACAGTGATATTCAATGGCAAGGGCTCGTTAGTTTAATGCGCTCCGCCAAGCCCAAAGCGCAACTTGTTCTGCCAGCACAGCACACTAAGTTGGCTCAAGCTAAGCTAAATTAAGCCAAAAAAAGAGCCAGCAATCTGCTGGCTCATTTCAAACAAATATGAGTTTACTAACGCATTACTTCTTTTCAGTCGCTTTAGAATTGGCGACTGAACCTATGACCAAGCCTTGCTTATTCACATCGAAGCTCATTTGAACTCGCATGTTGTAATCTTTAAGCATTTGCATTTCTTCAGGGATCGGCTCACCGCTCATTTCTAACAGTGTAAGCACTGGCGTAAACATCTTGCCGTAATCAGCAGACAAGCTGTACATGCCATTAGCTGACAGTTTCTCGCCTGCTAATTTGTTGGCTAAAGCCAAGCCTTTATCACCGCTATACACCACTAAATGTTGGCCTTTAATCGCCAGCATTGGCTTAACACCTAACTCTGGAGGCAACATCAATATTGGAGATAAATCAGTAGCATCGCCGTTATCGGCTAATTGCACTTCAGCCAGCATAGGGGCGAAAGGTTTGACCATATTGAACAACATGGATGGGTTTTCGGCGCTAAGGCTGACTAAAGCATCTAAGCTTTCTAACTTAGGCTCTTGATCTTGTGTGCTCATTTTAAAGTCGAGCAATGAAACGCTCATGCCTTTCACACCGTTAGCCATGCCAGTGAACATGCCTAGCATAGCTGGGCTCTGTTGGCTCAACTCAGCCTGCAACTCTGCCAATGGTGCACAGGTCAGTTGTGGCTTTTGCAGATCATCCCAAATAGCCGTTAATGAAGGGGTAATTTCATTGATATCTAAACCTATACCCATGGAGAAGATAGTGCTGTCGATATCCGCCAGATGCGATGGAATAAAACCACGCATCTTTTGCATTGCCGCAAGAATAGGTTGATTCTTCGTTTCGACAACAAATGAAGCCGCCATATGGCTTTCTTTTTCAGTCACAGAAAACGCCGTTAAACCAGCAACAGTACGCGGCCAGTTAGCGGCAATCGCAGTCAGTTCGGTACGACATTCTGGTGTTCTGATTTGAGCTAATGGATCTTCACCCTCACTTTCATCAGCAAAAAATTGAGTCAGTTGCTTAGCTAGCATATTGCTATCTGCAGAGGTCAATGCCTTTACAATTTCCACATGGTTAATAAAGCTAATGCTGTCATCTTTAAAACCATGGGTCTTAATAATATCTTCTAATATGCCAGAAGCGGCTAATGACTGCGGCGCCTTCTTAATACCAAATGCCATTTCTAATAACTCAGGCTCGGTAATAGAGGTGCTGAAAGTCATCGTTAATATGCCATCTTTCTGGGCAAATAGCAGTTCAGCTTTCTCTGCTGAGCTTTCATCCGATAGTGCATAAGCGCGATAATCAACATCGCCCACTTTACGCATTTCGTGGGTTACACCACTGTCTTTTTCGGCTTTATCTAATACAGCCCAAAATGCTTCAGCCTGATTAACATCAATCTTTAATACAGGCAAAGCACCTAAAGTATAAATATAAGGTTTAACTTCATCGGGGAAACCGAAGGTTTTTAACAGTAAGGCAGGATCTTTCATCCCATCCATATACTGCTGATAAATGCTAACGAAGAACTTGCCCATAGGGCTATCCTGCACACCGAGTTCATCAAGCGTGTTACTTGGATATTGCTGATAATTTCCAGAAATAGACTGTAAATACGCTTTTAACGGGAAGGGTTTTAACTGGCCCGAAAATATCGGCGTATCGGCAGGCACATAGTCGAGCAAAGGATTGGCAGAGGCACTAGAACCAGCGCCATTCTGCATATACCAATAACCACCAGCACCTGCTGCAATAATTGCCGCGGCAATCACAATCTTTTTCATTTAAGAAACTCCATTTAATGACATTCAATTTTATGAAAACAATACCTAAAGAACTCACCTTAGGTATTTAAATATTTATCCGCTCTTACATATCCCTTACGCAGATAATGCAAAATCAGAAAACGCAACGACTCAGCCCTACGCAATACAAACCCAGTTTAAAATGCTTAGGCTAAGCGAAACTAAGGTATAAAATTTTCCCGATAATTTAACATTAAACCGACACAGAAGCGAACAGGATAGGAGTTCGCAGCATTAAAAACGCATTAGAATTAACGTTTATTAAACATAACTCCAATCTTATTTCAATTCGGTAATAAAACATCTCAAAGTCATCGACGATTAAGCAAAGAACTCAATGACAAATTAAGCTCATCTCACTCAAACTACCTCACCAGAGCGTCATCGTGCTTCGTGGACTTTTTTAAGCGTGATGTCACCTAGCTGACGCATTTGCTTACGGATCCAAACTGAGCGCTGCTGCACATAGGATGACGGTGGAGACACCTTATAGCGCCAAGGATTGGGTAAAATGGCTGCGAGTAATGAGGCCTCGTATTGGGTGAGTTTTGCCGCTGACTTTCCAAAATAATGCTTTGATGCCGCTTCGGCGCCATAAATGCCTGGGCCAAATTCTACAATATTTAAATACACTTCAAGAATACGCGACTTATCCCAAGTCAACTCCATCAATAACGTAAACCAAGCTTCCAATCCCTTACGAAAGAAACTGCGACTCGACCACATAAAAAGGTTTTTCGCCGCCTGCTGACTTAAGGTACTTGCCCCGCGGACTTTGGTGCCTTTTTGATTGTATTTCAGTGCCGAACTTATCGCGGCTAAATCGAATCCAGTATGCTCAACAAAACGTTGATCTTCCGCAGCAATCACAGCCAATTGTAATTCGGGAGAAATTTGCGCTAAATCGCGCCATTGATGCCTGATCTCACCGATAGGTGCTGGTGGAAATAAGGCACGCTCGATACGCCAAGTCCACATAGGAGGATCGACGAATCGTAGTAGGATCACTAATAAAATTGAGCAAATAAATGCCCAAACTAATCCCTTAAATAACCAAGACAATAAACGACGAAAACCACGCTTTCGTCTCTGAGGTGCTGGGTCACTCGACTTATTAACACTTGGACGCCTGACATGATCTCGCATCGCATATAAAGGGGCCGTCATTTATACCATCTCATCCACACACTCTCATTTCTTGTTTCTCATCTATCCAGTCAAGCCATCCCATTGCAAGGATTCTTTGGCGCAACCTAGGCTTACAGAAAATATTCTAAAGCTTTACGCGAGTTGCAAACTGATCATGCTACGAGAATAAAGGAAACACCAAGGATATCTTACTCGATAATCAAAGATAGGTTGAGAAATAACCATAACAAGAACAAATCACTATTGGAGATTGACTGGGGTCGACTTAACTTGACCTCGGCAGCTTTGACGACAGCTGACCGAGGTAATGATGGCTGATTAACGAGAGCTAGCAAGTCAATCAAACTGCTTGATACTCGCAGGTGCGAGTCAGGTTTTCAACGCTTTCACTGCATCCAATTAAGCCATATCGATACACAGCAAACCCAGCCCATAAATACCGATATACAACAACTTAACCTCATAAAAGACATGAATCATGTCAATTAACGCAGTAAAACGCTTCAAAACCATCTACGGGAACTTCAAAATATAGCGCAGGCTTAACCAATGTGCATAACTCTGTGAGTAAAAATGTACAACATTTTTAGCATTTAAAAATGAATGCAAACTAACTCTATGAATATCAATCTATCTTAGTTAAATGACGCTTAAATCACATCACTTAACTTCCTCGGCAATCCAGAGTATTAAATTCACCCCAAACCCCACCTACCTTAAAATGATAAAAAAAACGCCCCAAACTAAGTTGAGGCGTTTAATATTTAAAATCAATAAAATGACTAGATATCGTAGTGCAAACCACACTCACGTTGTAGGCCATTAAAGCGAGTTTCTTCCTCTGTCATGCCTAATTCGAGTGGTTTACTCGAATGGGTATCCCCCACAGAAACATAGCCTTGGTCCCAAAGTGGATGGTACGGCAAATCAAATTGCGTCAGATAGAGGTGAACATCTTTATTCGACCACTCGATAATCGGCAGTAACTTAAAGCGAGTACCATGAATCGCCAGTATCGGCAACGCCTCACGGGTACTGGCTTGGCTGCGTCTAAGCCCTGCAAACCAAGTGCCGACCTCAAGCTCGGCTAAAGCGCGTTGCATAGGCTCAACTTTGTTTAACCGGTTGTATTGCTCTAGTCCGTTTACCCCTTGCTCCCATAACTGGCCAAAGCGCGCCTCTTGCCATGCCGATGTCATCACTGCTTGGTACACTTTTAAATTCAGTGATAAACGCTCTGTCAGCTCGTCGATAAACTGATAAGTCTCAGAGAATAAATAACCCGTATCCGTGAGAATAACCGGAATATTCGCCTGTGCCTGACTCATCATATGTAGCATTACAGCGGCTTGGATCCCAAAGCTTGAGGACAGCGCATGATTACCGGGCAAATAAGTTAAGCCCCATAGAACTCGCTCTTGTGCGCTTAATCCACCTAAGAACTGATTAATACGTTCAAGCTCTATCGCTTGCTCTGCCTTAGGCGCACTCAATAATGCCTTGAGTTCGGCAGCGCTGACCACAGTCGGCACTTTATCACTGGTTTTTTGCTCAATATCAGCCATGAAAATCCTTAGCGGCATCGATCACCGCCTTCACTACACCCACGCGGACGGTGAAGTTACCAAAGGTTTCGCCTGCATCACGCTCTACGGCGTAGCGGCCAAACAGGGTATCCAATTCGGCGAGAATGTCCGCCTCTTGGATATTTTCTCTGTGCATTTTGTTCAAACGAGTCCCTTCAAAACTTGCACCTAAGTACAAGTTATAACGGCCCGGCGCTTTACCCACAAGGCCAATTTCAGCGGCAAATGGGCGAGCACAACCGTTAGGACAACCCGTCATACGCACGACAATCGCTTGCTCGCTAATGCCGTGTTTTGCCTGCAGCGCATCGATATGATCGATAAACTCAGGGAAATAACGCTCGGCTTCCGCCATCGCTAATGGGCATGTCGGCAACGCCACACAGGCAATCGAGTGACCGCGGGTTTGCGTCAACACTTGGCCCAGCAGACCATGTTTACGGGCTAAACCTTCAATGGTAGCTTTATCTTCAGCTGCGACGCCTGCGATGATCATGTTTTGATTCGAGGTCATGCGGAAATCGCCCTTGTGGATCTTAGCAATTTCACGCAGCCCCGTTTGCAGGGTTTGGCCTGGTAAATCTTTAATACGACCGCTTTCGATAAATAAGGTTAAATGCCACTTACCGTCAACGCCTTCGACCCAACCATAACGATCGCCGCGATCGCCAATCACTACATCACGTTTAGGTTCAAATTTCACCCCAGCACGTACTTCAACTTCGGCTTTAAATTTCTCATAGCCGTGGTCAACGATTGTGTATTTAAGGCGCGAGCGTTTACGATTAGAGCGATTACCCCAGTCGCGTTGCACTGTCATCACAGCTTCGGCAAACTTCATCACGTCTTCAGTTTTGATAAAACCAAAGTCGTCCGCTAGGCGGGGAAAGGTTTCTACTTCGCCGTGGGTCGAGCCCATGCCGCCGCCCGCGGTTAAGTTAAAGCCAACCAACTCGCCATTTTCGGCAACAGCAATAAAGCCTAAATCGTTAGTGTAAACGTCAACATCGTTATCGGGAGGAACCGCAACCGCCATTTTGAACTTACGTGGCAGATAGGTTTTGCCATACACAGGTTCGACGATTTCATCTTCGGTCGAAAGTAACTTTTCTTCATCTAACCAGATTTCGGCGTAGGCGCGAGTATGTGGTAATAGATGATCAGACAGTTGTTTCGCCACCGCATAGGCTTGCTCGTGCAGTTTCGATTCCACCGGATTGGGGTTACACATCACGTTACGGTTAACGTCACCACAAGCGGCAATCGAATCCAGCGCTTCACGATCTAAGTCTTGAATAATGGTCTTCAAGTTACGCTTAGGAATACCGTGGTATTGGAAGGTTTGGCGGGTCGTCAAACGAATACTGTTCGAGCTGGTGAGCGTCGAGGCAATTTTGTCCACGCCTAACCATTGCTGTGGAGAACAAATACCGCCAGGTACACGGGCGCGTAACATAAAACTATATAAAGGTTCGAGTTTTTGCTCTTTACGTTCGTTACGTAAATCGCGGTCATCCTGCTGATAGAAGCCATGGAATTTGATCAGCTGCTGATCGCCGTCACTGAAACTGCCAGTCACAGAAGAATCTAAACCTTCTTTGATGGTCCCGCGCAGGTAATCACTGTCGGTCTTTAGGTATTCGTTTAACGCTAACTTTTGCTCACTCATGGCAACTGCCTCTTAAAATTGGGTTCGCTGGCTGCACAGGTCATCACGTGTGCAGCTTTGGCTATTCTTATGCGTTTCTTATCTGCGCAACGGTTGAGATTAATACACGTCTTTTTGGTAACGTTTATCGCTGCGCAGGGTTTCAAAATAGGCTTCGGCAGCTTCGGTATTCAAACCACCGACTTCGACTGCCACCTCAATCAAGGCTTGGTGAACATCTTTGGCCATACGTTCAGCATCACCACAAATATAAAGATGCGCGCCATTTTGCAACCATTGCCACAGGGCTTGGCCTTGCTCTTTAATGCGGTGCTGCACATAAATCTTATGGGCTTGATCGCGTGAGAACGCCACGTCGATACGGCTGAGATCGCCATTTTTCAAATACTGTTGCCACTCAGTTTGATACAAGAAATCCTGCTCAAAGTGTGGATTGCCGAAGAATAACCAGCTATCGCCTTGAATACCTTGGGCTACGCGCTCCTGCATAAAGGCACGGAACGGCGCAACACCGGTACCAGGGCCCACCATGATCACCGGTGTTTCTGGATTTTCGGGTAAACGGAAATGCTTGTTCGACTCAACATAAACCTTAACTTGCGTGCCTTCCTGCGCAGACGCTAAGAAGTGTGACGCGCCGCCAAAACGTGCTGAGCCGTGGCGCTCATCTTCCACTAAGGCCACAGTTAAGTGGACTTCTGTTTCAACTTCGCTTTGACTTGAGGCGATAGAGTAAAGTCTTGGCGTTAATGGACGCAGTAGCTCAAGCAGTTTTGCTGCATTTAAGGTTACTGAGTTGTTTGATAACGGATACTGAGTGACTAAATCGGCAAATTGATGCTTAAGGATAAAGTGGCGCACTTGTTCTTTATCTTCGCTCAATGCCAGCAGTTCAGCGCTGCCGCTCAATTCGGCCCAGGCTTTGACTAATCCAGGATACAACTGAGTCAGCTCTTTCTTCTCAAGCAAAGCTTGCTTAAGGGACAAGGATTCTGTGCCTAGGGTTACTAACTCATCAGCGACCAATGACAGGCCTGCTAAGACTTCATCGACTAACACTTCGTTATTACTAAACCATACACCGAGGGCATCACCCGCTTGATAGGTTAACCCTGAGTCGCCAAGGTCAATTTCAACATGGCGCACGTCTCGGTCTGATCCACGGCCGGTAATTTTCTGGCTCACAAGCACTTCGGCGCTATAGGGGTTTTGCTTAGTAAATTCACTTTCGCCAATCGCTTTAGCGGTGCCGATGGATACCACACTGGCGGACGAGGTTTCGATTAGCGGCTTAACGGCCTCTAATACATCGGCGTGCCACTGGCCCGCGGCAGCTTCATAATCCACATCACATTCAATTAAAGGTAATAGTGATTTAGCACCGAGTGCCGCTAGGCGGGCATCGAAGTCTTTACCGGTTTGGCAGAAAAATTCATAGCTAGAATCCCCCAGCGCAAGCACAGAGTAATGTAGATTGTCTAACTTAGGGGCACGTTTCGATGCTAAAAACTTGTGTAATTCAATCGCATCATCCGGCGCTTCACCTTCACCATGGGTGCTGACCACCAATAAAAGCACAGCTTCTTGCTTTAATTGGCGAACATTGTATTCGCCCATTGAAGCCAGATTGACCGCATAACCTTGCGCTTGCGCCTTATCGGCGAGCGCTTTGGCGACACCACGGCCATTACCCGTTTGGCTGCCATAGAGGATAGTCACAGTTTGAGCCGTTTGCGCCTGTGCGGCAGGCGCTAATTGGCCCGCATTGGCTGTGGCAGCAAGATAGCCACTCACCCAGGCCAATTGCACAGCACTTAACTCAGAAGTGAGTTGTTTTAGCTTATCGACTTGTCCTTGAGACAATGGCGAAGCCAGCGATGAAAGTTCTTTTAACAACATGAGACGGCCCTATGACAGTGTAATGTCCACAAGCTTATCGCGGTTTAAGAAAAGCAAAAAAGAATAAAATAGGATTTTTAATTCCATTTTGGAATATACAAAGTGCAAAATTTAAGCTACAAAAGTGTGCACTGGTTAAAAGTTTTTGATCCGACCAGTGCAGAAACGGCCTGCTTGAGAAATATGCACTTGTGCCAAGCTAAAGTATTGCCACAATGGTCATGAGCCTGTCGAACAAACTATTCTGTTGCCCACAGAATAGTTTGTTTTAAAAACAAAAAGTGTCCATCCTAGATTGAATGCCCTAACTGACTCGAATCACCCGCCGAATAAACGCTGGTGACGACAGATTTTGCAGTTGAGTACGATGAAGGAAGAACAGCAGGCGGAACGATTATATAAACCATCAGGGAGTAGTCATGCAGATTGGAATACCGAGAGAAAGTCTCGCTGGTGAAACTAGGGTCGCCGCGACCCCAGCCACCGTTGAGCAGCTTAAAAAACTCGGCTTTGAAGTTGTTATTGAGGCCAATGCAGGTCAACTGTCAAGTTTCGATGATGCAGCTTTTGAAGCTGCGGGCGCGAAGGTGACATCAAACGTTTGGCAAGCCGATCTGATCTTTAAGGTCAATGCGCCAAGCGACGCCGAAATTGAACAAATCAAAGACGGGGCGACTATCGTCAGCTTTATTTGGCCCGCACAAAACCCTGAGCTGGTTGCGAAGTTAGCTAAACGCAAGATCAACGTGATGGCAATGGACATGGTGCCACGCATCTCCCGCGCCCAGTCACTTGATGCCCTCTCCTCTATGGCAAACATTGGTGGATATCGCGCCGTTGTTGAAGCCGCACATCAATTTGGCCGTTTCTTTACTGGCCAAATTACCGCTGCCGGTAAAGTGCCGCCCGCCAAAGTGTTAGTCATTGGTGCTGGTGTAGCTGGCCTTGCCGCCATTGGCACCGCAGGATCGCTTGGCGCCATAGTGCGCGCCTTCGATACCCGCTTAGAAGTAGCCGAGCAAATCGAATCTATGGGTGGCCAATTCCTTAAACTGGATTTTGGTAACGAGGAAGGTGGCTCATCGGACGGTTATGCTAAAACCATGTCGGATGAATTTATTGCCGCCGAAATGGCACTGTTTGCCGAGCAAGCCAAAGAAGTCGATATCATCATCACCACAGCGCTAATTCCTGGTCGTCCAGCGCCTAAGCTCATCACCAAAGCCATGGTCGATAGCATGAAGAGCGGCTCAGTGATCGTCGATTTAGCCGCTGCGACGGGTGGTAACTGCGAATACACGCAATCGGGTGAGCTGTTTGTTACTCCTAACGGCGTAAAAGTGATTGGTTATACCGACCTTCCCGGTCGTCTACCGGCGCAATCCTCGCAGCTTTACGGCACTAACTTAGTCAACCTGATGAAGTTAATGTGTAAAGAAAAGGACGGCACAGCCAGCATCAACTTTGATGATGTAGTCATGCGCAATATGACAGTGATTAAAGAAGGTGAAGTGACCTTCCCGCCACCACCGATTTCGGTTTCTGCGGCGCCAGCAAAACCAGCGGCGAAAATCGAGCCTAAAAATACCACCCCAAAGGCGCCATCTAAGCTCAAATACGTGCTCGCCGCCTTAGGCGTTGCAGGGTTTGCTGCCGTGGCATCGGTAGCACCACCAGAGTTCCTGTCGCATTTCACAGTATTCTTGCTGTCCTGCGTTGTTGGCTATTACGTGGTATGGAACGTATCCCACTCACTGCATACGCCTTTAATGTCAGTCACTAACGCGATTTCGGGCATTATCGTGGTCGGCGCCCTACTGCAAATCGGTCAGGGTTCAACTTTGGTCACTGTACTGGCGTTTATCGCCGTGCTGATCGCCAGTATTAACATCTTCGGTGGCTTTACCGTCACTCAGCGCATGCTGAAGATGTTCCGTAAGGATTAAGGGGGTTTAACGTGTCTCAAGGACTGGTAACAGCAGCTTACATTATTGCCGCCATTCTCTTCATCTTCAGTCTCGCGGGACTGTCGAAGCAAGAGACGGCAAAACACGGCAATTTATTCGGTATCTTAGGTATGGCAATCGCCCTACTGGCTACCATTTTCAACCCCGATACTAACGGAATTGCGTGGATCTTAATCGCTATGGTGATTGGCGGCGCGATTGGTATCCGTTTAGCACTAAAAGTCGAAATGACTGAAATGCCTGAACTGGTTGCTATATTGCACAGCTTTGTGGGTATGGCCGCGGTATTAGTGGGTTTCAACAGTTTTATCGACTTACACCCACAGGAAGTCTCACAAGTCGTGGTGGCTGTCGGTGGTGATATCAATACGACCCTCGCCGCAGTACAAGATGCGCTAAGTGAAGCGGTGAAGACCGCCAGCAAAGAGCACCTCACTGGCGCTATGCTTAACATTCACTTGGTCGAAGTCTTCCTCGGGATCTTCATTGGTGCGGTGACCTTTACGGGTTCTATCGTTGCCTTTTGTAAGTTACGCGGACTGATTTCATCTAAACCTCTGATGCTGCCACATCGCCACAAGCTGAACCTAGTCGCAGTGCTAGTGTCTTTCGCCCTGTTGGTATACTTCGTACAGACAGGCGGCACTATGCCAGCACTGCTGTTGATGACCTTGATTGCCTTCGCCTTTGGCTGGCATTTAGTGGCATCCATTGGCGGCGCGGATATGCCAGTGGTTGTGTCTATGCTGAACTCCTACTCAGGTTGGGCAGCGGCAGCGGCAGGCTTTATGTTGTCGAACGACCTCTTGATTGTGGTCGGCGCGTTAGTGGGTTCATCGGGTGCTATTCTGTCTTACATCATGTGTAAGGCCATGAATCGCTCGTTTATTTCAGTTATCGCAGGTGGTTTTGGTACAGATGGTGTGGCCTCGACTGCCGATGAAGAAATGGGTGAATACCGTGAAACCAACGCCGAAGATGTGGCGGATATGCTGAAAAATGCCACTTCAGTCATCATCACTCCGGGTTACGGTATGGCAGTGGCGCAGGCGCAATATCCTGTTGCGGAAATCACTCAAAAACTACGTGATCGCGGCGTGAAAGTGCGTTTTGGTATCCATCCAGTTGCAGGTCGATTACCAGGCCATATGAACGTACTGCTCGCTGAAGCGAAAGTCCCCTACGATATCGTGCTCGAAATGGACGAAATCAACGAAGACTTTAAAGACACAGATGTTGTGCTCGTTATCGGCGCCAACGACACGGTTAACCCCGCGGCAATGGAAGATCCAGGCAGTCCAATCGCAGGTATGCCAGTGCTGGAAGTATGGAAAGCGCAAAACGTGATCGGCTTTAAACGTTCGATGAACACAGGTTATGCCGGCGTGCAAAACCCACTGTTCTTCAAAGAAAATACCCAAATGTTGTTTGGGGATGCTAAGGCCAGTGTTGAAGCCATTTTAAAGGCACTTTGAGCTTGATTTAATATCAACAGAGTAAAAATCGTTTAGGCGATAAACACTATTCTAAAGAAATGAAGGGAGCCAATGGCTCCCTTTCTTTTCACATTTTTTTAAGCCTATTAAGCTAGTCTCTGCGCCAATATGATGCGAGGCTTATCTGCCCACAATGCTGATATGCTTAATGTAAGCTAAAACAGTAAGTTAAATCTGAAGCTGGTTTAAGGAAATAATAAATGTTGCTTGGGCTGTTTATCCTGTCTGCCGTATTAATCAAAACCTCATTACTCGGGCTTGGCTGGATATCGATTACCATAGGCCTGAGTGGGTACCTGTTTTGTCGATGGTTTAATATCAATTTAGATATCAAACTGATTGATAAATTTAAACGACTCTTTATCACTGGCGCGGCTCTGCATCTTCTCGTCTATATCGGCTTAATCACTAAGCTTTTCCTTATCGACAGCTTTGAAGACTTGCCCACGTTCCTGATAAGTCACTTAGTCTTCCACCACGCAATCAGTGCCGTGATTGCTGCCGCATTAACCTTCTTGGCGATTCGCATCTATCTACAACAGCAAAAATTAACTCAAGCCTATCGACAGGAATTAAGCTAACTCAACAAGGTTTTGATGACAAATACCGACGTAGAAAATCTGGCTAGATTCATCATTAGCTTAAGTGCCATAAAATAATGGGGGACTAAAGCAGATCATGCAGAAGTGTTGTCAGCAACACTGAATTCATCCATGGATTCAAACATCAGGGATAAGAATAACCCCTGATGTTTGGGGGGAGCTAAGCCAAGATACGTTAGTCGACGGCAATATCGTTATCTTTAAGCTCTTTTGACAAGGTTTCATAATTCGTTTTGAGTTTTGGCAAAGTATCTTCTTTGATTTTACTCAATACATTTTGCAACTGATCCTTACCGTAAGAAACGCTATAGTGACGGGTTTCAATATTGCTAATGATCTTCTCAGACTCTAAATACAAACGACGAATATCAGACAAAATATCACTCGGTGTTTCTAGCGCATTGGCAGAATAGCGCATGTTATCCCAGACAAATAATCCCATCTGCGGATGCATTTTCACTAAACTATTACTACTCACAGTCTCAACTGTGTCAGCGTAATGACTCAAGATTTCAACATTGTCACTCACTTCGTCATATAGGGCATGACGCAGATGATAGTTATTCTGCATATTGCTCAGGGCATCAAATTTAATTGCCTGTGACAACCCTTCTTGCGCGGCTAAATACACGCCAACAACAGTCGCAATGATTATAAAAATCTGACTCACCCAAAAACTGGTTTTGATAAGCTCAGTGTTATCAAGCTTAATGGTGCGTTTAGGCATATCTGCCTCATTAGAGATGGGTGTCATGTCCATATGTTTTATCCTGTCAAATCAAGAGTACAAGGCAATATCACTAACTTAAATCATTATTGAGTGGTCATCCTACACTATTGGGGTATGACTTACCTCAGTACAAATCACGATTTTTACCCACAAAAAAGGAGCCATCTGGCTCCATTTTTATATTCATTGGTCAGTCTATTATGCTGCTTTTGCCACATCAAAATTGGATAGCAACATCACAGCTGTACGGCCTAATAGGTGGTTGATCGTGCGATCGCCCGCTAAGCCTAACTCAGCAATCGCTTGCTGACGCGCTGTACTCACCGCTCTAAAGAGGGTAATTTCATTATTTGCACCACCACAAAGACTAAAGAACAGTCTTAATACTGCGCGGTAATGCTCTTCCTGCATTGCCTGCATCCAGGATGTTTCCAATGCCTCTTGGCTAGAAAAATCCAGCGCAGCAACAAATAGATTGCCGATACGACTATCCAAACGAACAAGAAAATCGCTTTTGCGTGGAAAATGGTGACTAATACCTGTGCGACTAATACCCGTTGCTTCAGATAACGTAGTATAAGACATAGTCTCAAAGCCGATAGTCAAAATTTGTCTTAACGCTTCATCCATAATTTGATTTATGGTTTGCTCAGTTTGTACTCGCGAGCGCTTAGCCATAGTAATGTCTCCCCTCTTATTTTTAGGGGGAAAGCTTACCAAAGCCGCTCAGGGATTACTGCTGTTCACTGGGCCGTAACCAGCGTATTTCACTTTTGTTCAGCTAGGGTTCAGTTTAAAACAGGCTTCACTACTGATTTAATTAACACATTCATAACATTGAATTTTGTACCAACCAGTTATGTGCTTTTTCTTCGCCCATGAGTAAAACGAACGTCGGTTGGAGATAGTGTCCAAGATCCGCTTTTCGCCAAAATAGATATTCAGGAAGGGGTTGCAATACACTCGCGCCAAAAGTGCGTTGCATTAAGCTCGAATACTCACCTAATAATCTCGGCTCTAATTGCTCGGCTTTAGGGTAAAAATTCGTTAAAAAGTCCCGATACTCGGCAAATTTAGCCACTTGAGCAACATCGTATCGATGCAACACTTGTATCAACATTGGCGAACTCCAATGCGACAAATATTGCGGGCTTGTTAATGCATCAAGGTTGCGTCTGTGGTATTGCTGCCACGCCAAGGAAAAATCATTTTTCTCCCGAGCGATACGCCAAACCAAATAAATGTCAGCTAGCCATTCATGTTGATATGCACTCAAGTGAGTCGGTAACACAGAGCCTTGCAGAGCAAGGTTCTCCAAATGACCGAGCTCATGCCATAGGGTTAATTGCGGCTGTTCAAGCAAAGGTAATTGATAGGTCACCATATCGACACTGGCTAACTGTACTTGTGGTGTCAGCTGCTCATTCACTAAGACTAGGCCTGCAATCTTATTATCATCGACGGGCATGACCATGGCACTTCTGCGGCCTAAATCAAGCCTAAATTGTTCGAGTGTTGCAGGAAGCTGCGCCAACACTTGCTCTGGCAATAATGCCAAGCAAGTGCCAAGCTCTGGTAAAGGGCAAATCAAAGCCTGCTTATCGGCAATGGGCGTCCAAGTCAGGCTAGATGCGAATGCCAGAGCGACTAAGCTCACTGATTCGCCATGATATTTTGTATAATCGCCGTGGTTGAAATACCATCCTCAAAGCCCAGCACTTGCACTTGGCCACCGGCGGCAATCACTTCAGCGCCACCAGCAATATCCTCAAGCTTATAATCACCACCTTTGACCAGCAGATTTGGCAGCAATCGAGTAATGATGCGCTGCGGCGTATCTTCACTAAAAGGCACAACCCAATCAACAGAAGCTAAGCCAGCGAGCACAGCCATACGACGATCAACCTGATTAACTGGACGGCCTTCACCCTTGAGGCGTTTAACCGAGGCATCATCGTTTACCGCGACGATCAAACGATCGCCCAAAGCTTTCGCCTGTTTAAGATAGCTCACGTGGCCCGCATGTAAAATATCAAAGCAACCATTAGTCATCACCACACGTTCACCGCGTAGTTTGGCTTGCTCTAAGGCGTAAGCCAGTTGATCTTCACTCACCACCCCAAAACCCGATTCTCCATGGTGCAAAGCTAAAGCTTCAATAAGCTCAATGCGGCTCACGGTAGAAGTGCCAAGTTTACCGACCACAACGCCTGCGGCGGTGTTCGCAATCGCACAAGCTTGCGGTAAATCGGCGCCCGCGGCTAATGAGGTTGCTAAGGCCGAAATCACAGTATCGCCAGCCCCCGTCACATCATAGACTTCACGGGCAACGGTAGGAATGTGCAACTCAGGCGCATTAGCGGTCACTAAGGTCATGCCCTTTTCAGAGCGGGTGACTAAAATGGCATCAAAATGATGTTGCTTGAGTAAGCCACGGGCTTTTTCCAGCAGGTCGGCTTCAGAGGTCACAGTGCCAACAACTGCTTCAAACTCGCTCATATTTGGGGTAATGAGCGACGCGCCATGATAACGACCAAAGTCACTGCCCTTAGGATCGACTAATACCATCACACCTTTCGAACGCGCTAAAGCAATAAAATCTCGCGGCTGATCGATAGCGCCCTTTGCATAGTCAGATAGCACCACGACATCGACAGAATCGAGTAAGGCCTCGGATTGTTTCAATAAACGCACGCTATCGGCCTTGTCGAAGGCTTCTT
This sequence comes from Shewanella sp. NKUCC05_KAH, assembly GCF_019345585.1. NCBI lineage: Bacteria > Pseudomonadati > Pseudomonadota > Gammaproteobacteria > Alteromonadales > Shewanellaceae > Shewanella > Shewanella sp. NKUCC05_KAH. The sequence goes on along the minus strand of NZ_JAHKQZ010000009.1, from coordinate 113,646 downwards.
CGAAATCGAGGCGGATAAGCTGCTGATTACGTGATAACACCCGCAGCTTAGTGATGGTTGGTTTATCAGTAATACTTAACCATTGGGGTTCAACCCCTAAAGTTTGCACACCGAGCGTTAGGGCATGGGCAGTATCATCTTGGCCGACGAGCCCGGCAAGTTGGACTTGCCCCCCTAAGGTCGCGATATTGAGCGCCACGTTGGCCGCGCCGCCGGGTCTGTCTTCGACTTGATTAATCTTCACCACAGGTACGGGGGCTTCAGGGGAGATACGTCCCGTAGGGCCAACCCAATAGCGGTCTAACATCACATCGCCGACGACTAACACTCTGGCTTTTTCAAATGCTGGCAGAGAAACCTTCATAGTGCTCTTATCTTTATGCAGAAATTAAACCGTGATTGTACCTAATTTTCAGCAAAAATTGAGTTAGAATGAGCAGTAATTTTCAAAAGTAGTGAGTATTTTTGTGGTCGAGAAAGCCGAGTTTTCATCTTCTTTATATCATCCTAAGCATTGGCCCATGTGGTTTGGCGTATTTTTGATGCGTTTAACTCAGCTTCTACCGCTTCCTTGGCAGATGACGCTGGGTAAGGGATTGGGTCGCTTAGTGATGAAATTCGCAGCTGGCCGCACCCACACAGCGCGCCGTAACTTGACCCTCTGTTTCCCTGAAATGACGGAAGCACAGCGAGAAGATTTACTCACGCGTAACTTTGAAGAAACGGGCAAAGCCATTTTCGATACCATCAATGCATGGTGGTGGCCCGATGAAAAAGTGCAGCAGCACATGAGTATCAAAGGCGAAGAACACGTGCAAGACACCCTCGATGCTGGCCACGGAGTTATCCTCTTTGCCGTGCATTGTTTGCCGCTGGAAATGGGCGCACGTATCTTCGGCCAATTCCAACCCGGCGTGGGGGTTTATCGCCCACACAATAATCCTGTGATGGAATACCTGCAGGTCAAAGGCCGTTTACGCTCCAATAAAGGTCTCGTTTCTAAACGCGACTTGCGCCAAATGATACGCTGCCTACGCAATCCCGATGTGATTTGGTACACGGCCGATCAAGACTTTGGCCGTTCCAGCGCGGTATTTATCCCATTTTATGCCATGCCAGATGCGGCAACGATTACCGGTGCCACCACGTTAGCTAAACTCGGCAAAGCCAAAGTCCTGCCTTTTTTTGTGGAACGTACTACAGATGATAAAGGCTATCGAATTGAAGTGATGCCACCGCTGGATAATTTCCCCGGCGAAGATGAATTAGCCGACGCGATTCGCGGTAACAAGATTATTGAATCCATCATAGATAAAAACCGCGCCCAATATATGTGGTTACATCGCCGCTTTAAGACCCGTCCCGACCCAACGGACAAATCTTTATATCAATAAGCTCAATTAGCTTTGAATACAAAAATGCCAGCAAATAAGCTGGCATTTTTTATGGCGACTTTCGATAGTAAGGACCATCTAGCACATAGGATTAGAGCGCATTCTCAGTCGGTAAACGAATACCTACATTAGTGACTTTGCCTTCATATAGCCCCGCCACCACCCAATGCAACGATTGCCAGTGGAACTGATCCCCAAGTACAGGATTGGCGCCAAGCTGAGATACCACAAGGTCTGCGACTGTCATATCATCAGCGAGATTATCTAAACTCAAACCATAAATAGGCGCGAGATCCGCAAGCTTAACGTCTGTTTCAATAAAGAAATCACCGAAGAATCGTTGTACTTCTTTATTTTCTGGCGCTTGGCTAAAGAGGTTACTCAAGGCTTCTAAACTTTTCTCCTGACCCAGCACACAGAGTATATCGCCCGCCTCGAGACGAGTGCTACCCGATGGATGCAGCAAAGTGTCATCCCTAAATACCGCCGCAATCCGTGTCCCATCTGGCATAGCCAAGCGCTTTAGCGGCTCACCAATACACCACTTACTTTCACTCAAACGATAGACAAACACTTCCCATTCGCTGCTCGGGTAAATTTCAACTCCCGAGCGCGAAACGGGTAACGGCTTTGGGGGCAGTTCCACCTTAGCTAAACGCGCTGCAGTGGTCAAAGATGCACCTTGAACCAGCAACGACACTAATACAACGAAGAAGGCTAAGTTGAAGTACAACTGAGCACCCGGTAAGCCCGCCATCATAGGGAATACTGCTAAGATGATAGGCACAGCGCCGCGTAACCCCACCCAAGAAATAAACCAGCGGTCGCGACTGCTAAAGCTCTTAAATGGCAATAGACTGATCCATACGGCGACAGGGCGAGCAAATAAAATCATTCCGAATGCCAGAGCAAAACCTGGGATCATGATATCGACTAAATCTGAAGGGGTAAGCAATAACCCTAATACGAGGAACATGCCGATTTGACTGACCCAAGTCATACCATCCAGTACGTTCAAAATCGCATGACGGCCACGGGTTGGCTTATTGCCGAGGAACAGACCCACTAAGTAAATCGACAAAATACCGCTACCACCCAGTTTATTGGACGCAGCATAAATAATCAGACCACCGCTTAAAACTAAAATAGAGTACAGACCATCAGCTAACTTGCTTAAATTGACGAGCTTCCACAGCATCCAGCCGCCGCCCAAACCTAAACAGATCCCCAGACCAAATTGCTTAATAAAGCTAATAAGCATAAAGCTGAAGGACAACTCACTGTCGACATTGGCAAGAATGGCAATCAAGGTTACGGTTAAGAATACCGCCATGGGATCGTTACTGCCGGACTCAATTTCTAAGGTCGCACCAACCCGCTCATTAAGGCTACGCCCTTTAAGCAGGGAAAATACCGCGGCGGCATCGGTCGAGCCCACAATCGCGCCCACCAGCAAACCTTGCAACCAATGCAAATCGAACAACCATGCTGCCATCATGCCGGTGATACTGGTCGTAATGGCAACGCCAAAGGTCGCCAACGATAATGCAGGCCATAGCGCCACCCTAAAACTGACAACGCGGGTGCGCATACCGCCATCGAGTAAAATAATCGCTAAGGCTAAGTTACTGACTAAATAGGAAGTTGAATAATCATCAAACTGGATTCCACCAAGGCCATCTTCGCCAGCCAAAATACCCACAGCGAGGAAAATCAATAAAATAGGGATGCCCAAACGGGAAGACATAGGACTAAGTAAAACACTCACTGCTGTAAGCAAGGCGCCAATCAGAAAAAAACTATTGATGGAATCTGCATCCACAAACGCCTCCTTAATACAGGTTGTTTAGTTAAACGATAGACAAATCACCGAGGTTAAAAATGACTCAACTCACAATTTTATGATTTTATATTAGCACAAAAATATCGAATTATTGGAGCGTTAAATATTAAATTTCAATCATCTACATAAAAAATGTCATAAAAACAACTTTCTATTAACCTTTAGATAAAGGCTAACGTAAAACCTAAAGGATAGCAGAACATCTCCACACGACTTAATAAGAATTAAAATAAATAAATATCAAATAGTTAAAAATAACAAACTGAACGTAAACTCAAATCATTCAAGCAAAACTCAGCTCACAAACCTGTATAAACTAACGGTATCATGACCAATTTAGTGTCAGATAAAATAATGTCGTGTAAAGAGTGAATATTTGAACATTATCCTTAAGCTAATTGTTTTAACTCCATTTATTTGCCAATGAGATGATTTAAACTCACTTTATCCGATGAGCAATAGCCTTGTCAGAAAATGACCACACACTGTTTTCCCAAAACAAATCAATTCAGTTCCAGTAACGCCATACATGCTCGCCATTCAAACAGACACGTTTTAGATTGGTTAACACTGCAAATATTTATCATCAAGCAGGAAGGCATACACAAGACAATTGAGTACAGCAGGTTTTAACGACAAGACTAAATACTGACAATTGACGCCGCCAAGGAAAACCGTTAAAACAAAAAATTAAGCGATAAATACGCCGTACTGATCATATTTCAGTTGAAATAATGTCCAAAATAAGGAAGGATGCGAGCTTCGCGCGCCAGTGCATTTTGCTCGTCAAATTGCCGCTCTCGTTTTAAGAGAGAAAGCTGCGTTAAACACGCTTTTTTATTAACAGGAATCGTAGTATCCGCTTATGAGTATGCTTCGCACCACAGCTTTATTATTGACTTTGGTTTTCCCTAGTCTGTCCGCTTTAGCAACGGAATATCCTTTACCAGCCGCCCAAAGCAGGCTAATTGGCGAGAACCAGTATTATACGGTTCCAGAGGGTAAACACACTCTCGAAGATATCGCAGCCAAATACCAGCTTGGTCTCAGTAACTTACTCGAAGCTAACCCAGGTGTGGATCCATTTCTGCCAAAACCAGGTAGCCAACTGATCATTCCATTGCAATTGATCCTGCCAAACGCTCCCCGTGAAGGCATAGTGATCAACGTGGCTGAAATGCGTTTATATTACTATCCCAAAGGCAAAAAGACTGTTGAAGTATTGCCTATTGGTATTGGCCAAATCGGTAAAGACACACCAGAAAACTGGGTGACCACAGTACAACGCAAGCGTGCGAATCCAACTTGGACACCCACACCGCGCATTCGTAAAGAATATGCTGCTAAAGGTGAAATCCTGCCAGCGGTATGGCCAGCGGGTCCAGATAACCCTATGGGACTGTATGCGCTGTATATCGGCAACTTGTATGCGATTCACGGTACTAACGCAAGTTTCGGTATCGGTTTGCGTGTCAGTCAAGGTTGTGTGCGTTTACGCCATGAAGATATCGAACATCTATTCAAGACTGTACCAGTGGGAACTCGGGTACAATTTGTGAACCAGCCGATTAAAGCAACCGAAGAGCCAGACGGTAAACGCTACTTAGCCGTGCATCAACCATTGTCTCGCACTGTGGCGGAGTTTGAATCAAATGAGCCCGTTGCGATATCACTGCCAAAAGAGATCGCTAAGTTTATCGCTAAAGCTGACACTGATTCTTCTGTGATCAAGAAGCTACTCGATGAACGTACTGGTGTGCCAATGCGAATTAATCAATAATTCACTGGCGAATATCACCTAAAAAAATACCCGCAATCTGCGGGTATTTTTTTGTCATGTCAGGCTATTCACTAACGTAATAGACTAAAATATCAATCACATAAAGGTGCACACAGGGCCAAGAAGTGAGTCATAGCAGCACTGTTTGCTAATACGCGTTGATCGAAGTTTTGCAACGCAGGCGTTTCAGTACAAGCACCGACACGAGCACCACTTCGTACTAAACAAGCTTCAAAAGACGTATCAAAATGATTGAAGATCAAACCATCCTTAACAGGACACCCATCAATCTCACCGTCTACCTCAATCGGGAAATAACCACCTAAAGTATCGCGCAGATCGAGACTAAAACGTCCTGGCACTTGGCTTGGCTCAAAAGAATACACATAGGCTTCACGACTCAAGACATCTTCATGGCAAGTTAAAATACCGTCTCGACTCGCAGCAAGCAGTAACTGTGCGTGTTCTAACAATAGCTTACCTTCAACCGATGTATGTTCATTCGCTTTAGGTTTACCATTCTCAAATACAAAACCACGATTTGGGTTTTCGCCGTATTTATTAAATCTATGACCACGACTGAATCCAGTAGGATTGACGAGAGGCAATAAACTCAAGTTCACCCGTTCAAATAGGTCTGCTGAAGCTTCACTCAAAAAATGCAACAAACCCCATGGGCCTGCAGATTCTTCGCCATGAAATCCTGTGCTGATCAATAAAGAAGGTAAGCCTGACTTAGCGGCCGGTGACTGATACAAGCTAACATCGTATTTACCCACTTCACCCAATGTTTTCTCAACCATGCCCAAACGGGTCATTTCCTGCTCAAGCAGCAGATAGAAATTATCAATATCAGTGCTTTCACAGTTAAAAATATCGCTTTTCCACTGAAAGGATTCGAACGGAGATCTGCTTACCATATCTTGTACTTATGCCAGAAAAAGAACTGTGCCATCATAGCAGTTCTTTTCAAAAACTGAATGCTATTCAACTGATTTCGATGAAATCCGAGCAGTCGTCGACAGTGGTGCAATCTGTATCGATACCTGCGAATGTATCAATTGCCTGTCGTTAATGGTATCCAGCTTGAGTAAGACATTTAACAAATTAAAAAATAAGCTCGGCAGGACGCCCTTATGAACACTCAAATCACCTTTTTTATCGCCCTTTCGGCCAGTGTTTTCAGTCATACGCTACAGGCCCAATGTCGCGCTGAGCAAGATGCACAAGCCTTATATGCGCTCGAAGCGAATATAGAGACCTATACGCTACAAAATGGCCTAACAGTGCGATTACTGCCCATGGCAGATAAACAAACAGTCACAGTCGCCAGCCAATTTAATTTAGGCGCCCGCAACGAAGCCCAAGGTCAGAGCGGTTACGCCCATCTGTTTGAGCACATGTTGTTTAAAGGGAGTAAAAATGCCCCCGGCGATACCTATGCTCAGCAGTTCAGTGCTTTAGGTGCACGTTTTAATGCCAGCACGCATTTTGACTACACCAACTACTATGTGACGCTGCCAAACCAAGCATTAGAATTGGGCTTATATCTCGAAGCCGATCGCTTTATCCGCCCTAGCCTTAACGCCACTACGGTTAAAAATCAACAGGAAACCGTACTGCAGGAAATGGCACAAACCATAGATAATCAGCCCTATATCCGCAGCGCGATGGTGTTTTTACTCGAGCAAGTAAAAGGTACTCCCTACGGTCACGGTATTATTGGCAGCCGCGAAGATATCTTGCAAGCCACGCCAGAAAACCTAACGGCCTTTCACCGTGATTATTATCGTCCCGATGCGATGCAGCTTTCCCTTGTCGGCAAACTAAGCCCACAAACCCGACAATGGATTGAGCAAAATTTTGCGGCTTGGTCTAGGCCAACGATTGCTGAACCTGAATTTTCTGAGTTAACAATCCAGCCTAAACAAGTACATGCTGAGTTAGTGGATGAGCGCGGACCTTGGCCCGGATTACTGCTCGCTTGGCATACAGTAGGTAAAGATCACCCCGATGCTGCGGCAATTCGGCTGCTAGAAGGCTATTTATTTCAAAACACCGCCAGTGCACTCGCTAAACTCAGTCTGCATAATCCCGAACAAATGCTCAGCTATTCCCTGCCCTTTGAGTTAGAAAATCACGGCATAGCGAATATCGTCTTGGTTCCACGGGCACGGACCTCACTCGATGCCTTAGTGCAAAAAGTGTTGGGACTTGTGGCACAAACGCAGCAAGATGCTCTGGATGAAGCAAGTCTTTGCACACTTAAACAAGTGTGGTTAAACAATCAATTACAACAACTGGATGACACACAGGCCTTAGCCATCAAGCTTTCCGCAACGTCGGCTCAAGATAAAGACCATCCCTTTACCGCGCAGTGGCAACGGATCAACGCAGTCACGACCGACGATATCCAAAGCGTCGCAAAACGGTATTTCAACCAAGATTATGTCCGAGTCGACCTACTGCCACCTTGGTATATTCGCTGGGGTAAAACGCTACTGGAATGGCTGCCTAACGATATGAGTGACAGTTTAGAGGATGCGGTATTATGACGACTCAGACAATGTCAAAGCAGCTACAAGGCTTAATGTTCTGCGCTGTGGCTTTATCACTAAACGCCTGCCAGCAGACGCAAATCGTCTTCACGCCGAGCGAACCGCCGAGTTTGGCCCATTTTGAAACGCCAAACTCTTTAGCCCATTCTTTGCCTAGCTCTTTGAACAGTCATTTACCCAAAAGCGGCGTCATTATCCCCGTAACGGATGAAATTTTTACCGATGAAGTCCATACCGAATTGGATTTACCCTATCAGTTACATCGCCTTGCCTCAGTTCAAATGAATAACAGTGTGAGCAACAGGGTCAGTTTAGCGGCTGTGAGCCCGCAAGTTCCCTTCAATAATCCTGATATTTTACAGATTGCCTTTCAAGAAAAGGCCCGCGCACTTGCCATTAGCCGCTCAGATCCCTGTCTTGAAACTTTCAGTATGCGTGTCAGCTTGCACAGCATTAATTTAAGCCTCACTTGCCCCGATGATGTTAACCATATCTACGGCTTACTACTGCAATTTTGGCAGCCAGATGCCTTTGTTGATGCGACAACCGCCCCCGTCGATGTCGACAATATTCGCCGTCAACTCAAGCTCAATAAACACTTAAACGCCTTTAGTGGCGCCGAGATAGATAAAGTGTGGCGCGATAAACTGCTCGGCCCTGAACATCCCTACAATAGAGTGATCAATAATAATGCATTGTTCGATTCGCTCAGCCTAAGGCAACTGCAACAAATCCAACAGCAGGCGGTAACACAAGCACAGTGGCATCTTTTTCTACCCAACTCTTTGGCAAATAACGCTAAATTTGACCTTCAGGCTAGCCTTAAACTGTGGCCAATATTGCCTAATTCAGTGCCGAAAGTGGATAAACTAGAGACAGTAAAGCCTCAGCAAATCAAGCGGATTTACCTTATTGATGCGCCGGGCAGCGTGCAAACCCAAGTCCGCCTAGGCTATGCCATAGATCATGTCCTAAGTGATGCATCAACTCAGCAGCTACTGAACCCACAGGAAGTCGCCTTAAGCTGTCGCAGTTTATCCGCACTCATGGGCCGCAGTTTTTCGGGCAGACTCTACTATGATTTACGGGAAAAACGCGGCCTCACCTATGGCATCTACGGCCAATGTGCTAATGCACCGCTCTCCAGCAGTATCAAGTTTTATGGCAGTACAGCCATAGAACATACGGGCGCGTTTGTGGTGGGGATAGTAGATCACCTAACACTCGTTAAGACGCAAGGTGTTAGCCAAGGTGAAATCGATGCACTTAAAACCTATTTGATCGGTGAAGATTTGCTCAGCCAAGACAACAGCATTCAACGTGAAAATCAATATATCCACCAAGTCGCGACAGGATTAACTCGAATTGATGTGCAAAAGCTGAATGCAGAGTTGCAGGCTCTAACGCCCGAAAGGCTGCAGCAGTTAGCCAACGCGGCGTTTAGCGGTGAGCCATTGATTATCTTGCGGGGCGATGTTGCTCGAATTCTTCCTGACTTAAAAACTAAGCTACCAGAGTGGCAGTTTGAAAGGGTCAAGGTTGGCCGAACTGACAACTAAAGCCAAATTATCCTTCTAAAAGATTCAAATGCGCGATCGACAGATTAAAGCTTATTGGTCGCATTGTCGCTGGCAGGCGGTGCGCCATTATCACCCTGCGTCATCTGTTCATGGCCTTGTTCCATTTGTTGTAAATCTTCCATCGCCGAATCCTGCTGCATGATCTGCGGATCAGGATCATCTGCCGGTAATACCGCCATATTGTCGGCATTCGCGCTATTTGGCGTAGCAGGTTGATCAGGAGCCATACCATTTACTGCCTTAAGCCCCTCGATTGCCGGAGACACCTCAGTTTTCAGCGGGCTGTCACTAAGATTCGGTAACCACTCACGCAATTGCTCTGGTCCAAAACTAAAACCTAACGCTATGACGACAGTTGCCACAGCAACATACAGCCAAGGGCGAATCGCCAGATGATCACCTCTTAGTAAAGTGCTTTCACTGGCATATAAATGCGCATCCGAGCGTTGAGCTATTGGCGCGAGTGCTTGTAGCATGTCCGGCAAGGCATCAAGTTCAGGACCTTTAATACGCTGACCAATAAACTGCCCGCCTTCGTAAATCTCCATCTGATGACTGGCGACTTCACCGTCAACCACACCAGAACTGGTAATAATCAACTTATTACAACAGACTCTTCCGCGAAATACGCCACAAACCCGCAGCTCATGACAACTGACTTCACCAGAGATCTCGCCGCCAAGTTCGATCTTAATTTGTCCTGCTGATCTAATCTTGCCCTGCAATTTACCCGCAATGAATGCCGCGCTCTCTAACTGAATGTCGCCCTCAATCAAGGTTTGCGCACTGATAACCGTAATGCCATTGCCCTTACTCGCCATAGGATTCATTCCATATCATTATTTTTGTGACAAAGATGTTATGGTAAAAGTCCTCGAGAATAAAGCACTGGTTTCGCTTAGTATTTAACCTAAGCCCCAGAGCGGGACTTAAGTCACGCCAGCGACTATGTTACCCTGAGCATCTTGCCATATGGCTCCCGAGTACCTGAATATGAGTAACAGGATGCCTCAAAAAGGTGAGTATTGATATCGCACTAAAACAAAGCTAAAGAACACACTAGCAGCAAACACCGAAAACAAACCGCCAACGAGACCCCGACATGGCACATTCAAACTCCGCTAGCTCGCAATCGATAACCCCAATCGTGACACCACTTGAAGCGTATCGCGCCAAGGTGAGCATAGATCTCATTGACGATCCCGCGCAGCAACAGGCGGTGTTGGCGCTCGATGTGCTATTTAAGCAGTTGATGCTACAGCCACATTCAGCACAGTTTTCCCTTATCAACAAACAAGCAATCAAAGGTCTGTATCTGTGGGGCGATGTGGGTCGGGGCAAAACGTTTCTGATGGATTTGTTTTTCGATTGCTTGCCGAGTGAAGGCAAGTTAAGACTGCATTTTCACCGATTTATGGCGCGGATACACGAAGCATTACGCGAACATTCGGGTAAACGAGATCCGTTAACTCTCATAGCTAAAAATCTCGCAAAAGAGTGCAAGGTGCTGTGTTTCGATGAGTTTTTTGTCTCGGACATTGGCGATGCCATGATACTCGCAGGGCTCTTTGAATGCCTATTCAAACAAGGTGTGGTGCTGGTCGCCACCTCAAATATTCCTATTGAGCGCTTATATGAGAACGGCCTAGCTAGGCACAGATTTTTACCTTGCATCCAACTGCTGCAAACACACACTCAAATGCTGCACCTCAATGGCAACCAAGACCATAGGATGCACGCTAGCAATCCTTCATTAAACAACGAGATTGGCATTGATAGCGCTGAAGTTAACGCCTCGATTTCCCGCAATATCGGCATTACCGGAACACTCGATTTTGAGCAGATTTTTGACAAGCTAGTGAATAGGTTAACGCCAAATACACCCAATATGAGCGCTATTGGCATTAGTGATAGCAGAATGAGTAATACTAGCCTCACCATCTGCAACCGTGAAATTCCAGTGATCCGCGCCGCTATAGCACCAACAGGCAACTCAGTCGCTTGGTTCGATTTTTATGCCCTATGTGACGGCCCGAGATCCCAACTCGATTACATCGAAATCGCCAGTCGATTTAAGATCTTAATGGTAAGCGGCGTTCCCAAATTAGGTGGCGAAGTGAAAAGCTGGATCCGTGCCCGCGGCACAGAGGACGGTACAGGTGATAACCAAGCCGCAGCCACGGGCGAGCGCAAACTCTCCTATGCGGCCAACGACGACACAGCACGGCGCTTTATTAGCTTGATTGATGAGTTATACGATCAAAATGTCAGCTTATATCTCAGCTGCGACGTGCCACTGAGTGAACTCTATCAAGGTGGTGCACTCAGTTTTGAATTCCGCCGCACCTACAGTCGATTAATAGCAATGAGTCGAAGTGAATGACCGTAAAACATTAGCGATTTATCGCTCTGTTGAGTTAGACCAAAACCCTAATATTGATAAGCGAGAAGTTAACCATCACGATAAAAATTCGAGGAACAATTAGTGACAAGATAATTCATGTATTCAGAATATAACAAGTCAAATACGCTATTTGCAGATACAAGCCTAGAAAGATGAATAAGTACCTAAATTGAAAATCTGCAATCATAGACAAACTAGTACAGCAAAAACATTATAATAATTAAAAATCAAATACATAAAATAGAAAATCCATCCACCATAATCGATTCAATCCACACAACTAAATGACTCATTACGTTCAATTTGCTTCTAGCTGTTGCTAACCTTGAGTTTTAAGGTACGGTGTAACTTAGTTTCAATTGTTCTAATTTACAGCCTATAGGTTTAAATCGATCAAATTTACAACCTGCAACATAAAAGCTCAAAAATATAATCTATAGTTTATGCAACCAACTAAAGACTCATGATTCTGACTAAGCGCCATGACACTTAGTTCGAAATATTCGCTAGAAAATATTAAGAACTGCCTTAAACGGAACTCTTTTAAATACAGGGACGATTAACTTATGTGGTTACGACAATTTAAGATTGGCTCACGATTAATTGCTGCGTTTGGATTACTTGCTCTTGTGTTGCTACTTCAAGGAATCATGTCATTACAGACAATGTCATCCATGCGATCCACTGCAGAAGAAATTGAAGATAATACCCTACCTACGCTGGTCAGTCTGTCGAGCATCAACCTCAATGTGATGCGCGCTAGGGTGTTTACATTTCGCCTGTTATTAGCAAATTCGGCTGCTGAACTTAACAAAGGACTCGATACATTAAGGCAAATCCGCCAGAGTATTAAAACGGATCAAAAAAACTATGAGCCTTTAATTAGCCTGCCAGGTGAGCAGGAGCTCTATCAAGAATTTAGTGGCAGCCTTGATCTGTATTTAAAGCATCAAGATGAGATGATCAGCAAGCTACAGGCGAATGATGCAGCCGAAGCTAAACGGATCATGGATGATGTCATGATAGTGCAAGCCGAAAAAATGACAAAGACGCTCATTAGCATTGGCAGCTTGAATACTGAATATGCAAAGGAACAAGGTCAAATAACTGCACAAGCCTACGACGAGAGTAAATGGCTAAACAGCATTATGATAGTGGGCTCCTTAATCGCTGCATTTGTAGTGGCAATATTTTTAACTCGCAGTATCGTGCAGCCAATGAAGGAAGCTGTAGGCATTTCAGTAGCAGTCGCAAGGGGGGATTTAACACAGAAAATCAGTACAGAGGGTAAAGATGAAACCAGTCAACTGATGCAATCATTAGCTGAAATGCAGCAAAACCTGCGCGACACTTTATCCCATATAGCAAACTCCTCTAGCCAGCTCGCCTCCGCCGCCGAAGAACTCAATTCCGTCACTGAAGATGCTTCCCGCGGCATACAGCAACAAAATGATGAAATACAGCAAGCGGCAACTGCGATTACCGAAATGAGTTCGGCAGTAGATGAAGTTGCCAATACGGCGGTGCTCGCTTCAGAAGCCTCTGAAGAAACCGCCCGCAGTACCGAATTAGGTAAAAAACAGGTAGATCAGACAGTCGCAGCCATTATCGACATGAATCAGGATGTGACACAAAGTTCACAGGTTGTTCAAACCTTAGCGATTCAAGCGAGGGATATAGGTAAAGTTCTCGATGTGATCCGCGCCATTGCTGAGCAAACGAATTTACTGGCCTTAAACGCAGCCATTGAAGCGGCGCGAGCAGGCGATACAGGCCGTGGTTTTGCGGTTGTTGCTGATGAAGTTCGTGCCCTAGCCCATCGCACTCAGTCCTCGACCCGTGAAATTGAAGACATGATTAACAAAATCCAGCACGGCACCGAAACGGCAGTGCAATCAATGCAGCACAGCGGCCAAAAGGCTGAACAGGCACTCTCAGTCGCAAGATTGGCAGGGGATGCATTAAACACGATTAATCGCCAAATCAGTACGATGAATAACAGCAACATGGTCATCGCAAGCGCCGCCGAAGAACAAGCGAAAGTCGCACGTGAGGTCGATAAAAACATTGTGAATATTAGTGATCTTGCCAGCCAAAGTGCTGCGGGGGCACAGCAAACCAGTGCCTCGGCACATGAACTCTCAAGACTCGCCGTTGAACTGAACAATCTACTGACGCGATTTAAAGTCTAGAGTATCGCTTTATAATGGAATCAGAGGGTAATGGCGCAAGATGTGTTCAACCGTTACCCTCAATGCATAACGCTATGATCTAGTTTATTAAAGCATTCCATAATACAAGCAAGACTCAAGAGTGCTAGGATCGAGTTTGTGGTGCATGATTAAAGTGCATAGCCAGTTCACTGATATCAGTGGCAACCCATTCTGGCTCGATACACTCGATCAAATGCGCCGCCATAAAGTCCACCAGTTGCATGGCGGCATAGGGCAAACGGCGATCTTTACGGCCAACTAGATACCAGTTACTTTCGAGCGGAAACCCCGTAACAGTTAGAATTGCAGGTTTTTCGCGCCCTTCTTGCAAGGTATGCGCCGAAATCACCGACAAACCTAAGCCCGACGCGACGCTCAAGCGTATCGCCTCATTACTCTCGATTTGCATAGTGTCACCGAGCGTGATGCCTTGGCCGCTGCACCAAGACTCGAACATTAAGCGGGTGGCTGACCCCGGTTCGCGAACGATAAAACGCTCATTTTTAAGCTCGTTAAAATTCACTTGTTCACGACCCACAGCCCAATGCTCCTTTGGTGCAATCAGTTGCAGCGGATTTTTGATGATGCGTGCAGATAACACGTTATCGCCACTTGGAGGATGACTGAACAGGTATAAATCATCTTCTTGACGTTCAAATCTGCCTAATACATGGGCACGGTTACCAATGTTTAAGGTCACTTTAACCTGTGGAAACTGCCGATAAAATGCCCCTAAAATCCGTGGTAACACGTATTTTGCGGTAGTGACAATACCGATATTAATGTGACCGACACTGCCACCTTTAGCCTGCTGCATAAAAGCATCGAAATCCTCAAAACGACTCAAGGTATCGCAGGCTGCGCGGTACAACTCATTACCAATCAAGGTCGGTAACATGCGGCCATCACGACTCTCGAGTAATGGCTCGCCCAACACATCGGCCAGTTTTTTAAGCTGTAATGACACTGTGGGTTGAGTTAAATGCAATGCCCTCGCCGCTGCGGAAATATTACCTAACCGCACCACTTGCACATACACCTGCAGTAACCGAAAACTCAAATGCCGCAATTTAAGCTGAGTCGATGACGAACGCTTATCCATAGACAATTATCTATACCTAGGTGGTAAACAATTTATTTTTCAATATAACTAATTAGGTCCAAAATCACCAGCCATCAGGATCACTCGACAAACAAGCGCGTTTTGAACCGCTTAAAAGTCAAACTTAATGAGATACCTATGCCCGATATTGTCATTGCATTTTTCGCCTTAGGCCTGTTAGCTGGCCTAGTGAAATCAGATCTTAAAGTCCCCCCCGCGATCTACGAAACCCTATCCATACTGTTAATGCTTACCTTAGGTTTAAAGGGCGGAATGGCGCTCCACGGTCACACTCAAAACTTAGTGATCACTGAGCTGTTAGCGGTTGTTGCCTTAGGTTTGATTATCCCCTTGGCCTTATACCCTGTACTAACTCGGCTGGTTCGCATTGGCCATACCGATGCCATTAGTATTGCCGCCCATTACGGCTCCGTCAGTGCGGGAACCTTTGCGGTGGTGATGGCTATGGTTGAAAAATCTGGACTGATCTTAAGGCCAGAAACGACCCTATATCTCGTGCTGCTGGAACTACCTGCTATTGTCGTAATGCTCTGGTTACACAGATACTTAAGTGCCAAAAAAGCAATTGAAACATCACCCAAAAATGAAACTCAATCAAGCGTGTTGCACGAAGCCTTAACCAGTCGTGGCGTTGTATTACTCCTTGGCGGTGTGGTGATAGGTTGGCTTTATGGCCCAACGGGACTTGCGTCGCTCACACCTGTGCTACTAGGCGGATTCAAAACCTTACTGGCATTATTTTTACTGGAAATGGGCTTAGTAACGGCCAAAGTGTGTTTGCCGCTACCACTTAAACAATGGCGCTTATTAGTGTTTGCCGCCGTAGCGCCCTTTGTATTGGCTTGGTGTGGTATTGGTGTAGGCGTTTGGTTGGACTTACCTTCAGGCAGCATTTTAGTGTTAGCGGCATTAAGTGCCAGCGCATCTTATATCGCAGCGCCTGCGGCCATTCGTGCCGCAATCCCCGAAGCCAATATAGGTCTGGCTATGCTAGCCTCACTCGGGATCACATTTCCGGTTAACGTGCTAATTGGCTTACCTTTATATCAACACTGGGTCATGCTCATTACGGCTTAATGGCGCAGCTTAGTACTTCTTCGCCGAATAAAGTCCAATGAAAGGGGGGCATTATTGTCTCCCTTTTCATTGGCATAAGCGTAAACAATTTAAGATGCATCACTGTGATGTGCAGCTTTATTCTGATACATGGCTTTATCAGCGGAATCTAACAGATCCTCTAAGCTCATATCTGAATCCGGTGTCCAATGGGCGATACCTATGCTGGTCGCCAATCTATGTTGCTTAGGATGCTGTTGATTATATTGCTCAAGTAACTGCTTAAAACGCTCGATGACCCGATTGACTGTATCTCTATGCACAAAACTTAGCAGCACCACAAACTCATCGCCGCCAAGCCTTGCGATCACATCCGACTCCCTAAAAGCGGTCATTAAGATATGGGCAAAATCATATAACACCTGATCGCCCTTGCGATGACCAAAGCTGTCATTCACTTCCTTAAAAAAGTCGAGATCGAAGAATACTAAGGCCGCCTCAGATTCGGTACGTCGACAACTCGCCAGTGACTGATGGGCCAGTAATTCAAAACCACGTCGATTCGAAATCGTAGTCAAGGGATCTAAGGTGTTTTGCGCGATAGAGAGTAATTCAGCCTCTACCATTTGTCCTAAATCCGTTAAGGTTTCAATGTCTTCAGCCGTAAAATCCCGCGGTTCAGTACCGATTAAACACAAAGTACCCACCCGATATTGCTCGTGAATGGTGAGGGGATAGCCGGCGTAAAAGCGAATATGCGGCTGCTCAGTCACCAGAGGATTGTCACTAAAGCGGGGATCTTTGAGGGCGTCGTTCACGATGAAAATGCCGTCATGATTGATCGCATGTCCACAAAATGAAATTTCCCGAGGTGTTTCAGTCACCTCCAATCCTTGGCGTGATTTAAACCATTGCCTATCGGCATCCACTAAAGTCACAACACAGATGGGCAAAGAGAAAATTCTACGCGTAAGCCTAGTAATACGATCGAAACGTTCCTCGGCATCGGTGTCGAGCACATTAAGTGCGCGTAATGTGGCCAAGCGTTGCAGCTCGTTTTCAGGAATTGTAGGTAATTGCATGGCACTCTCAGCTAACTGCTCTCATTAAACTCTAGCCTAAATGGTGTATTCTTGCGGTGTTAAGGCTGAAATTCGTATCAGCCTTAATCCCCTTAAAGACTGCACTATTCAAGCACAGCACTATAAATGTTTAACACCCGCTCAGCATGGTCTTCTACCTCTGACACTGGTAACTGCCCCGCCTTTTGTTGCAGAGTAAGTCGATGATTTTCATCCCGTAGTAAGCAATATGTCTGAGTTAAATGCTGGGCACTCATCATTGGCAAAAGTTCAAGCTCAGCTAACACACCAAAAATCCGCACATTATCAGACCAAATCGTTAGCTCTGGATACTCGTGAGCATTAGCCAGCACTAAGTACTGGGCAATAAACTCAATATCGGCAATCCCACCTGGACTCTGCTTTAAATCAAACATGCCATCACTGACTTTAAGCAAGTGATCGCGCATCTTCTGACGCATCTCACGTACCGCTTTTTGCAGCTCAGCTTTATCACGGGACTTTTCCAATACTGAAGCGCGAATATGACTGAATTTAACCGCTAAACTATTGTCACCAAAAACAAAACGCGAGCGAACTAAAGCTTGATGTTCCCAAGTCCACGCCTCGTTAGCTTGGTATTCGCCAAAACGCTCAATCTCACTGACCATCAAACCCGAGGCGCCAGAAGGACGCAGGCGCATATCCACTTCATACAACTCCCCCGAAGTGGTGCGAGTCGAGAATAAATGCAGAATGCGCTGGGCGAGTTTGAGGTAAAAATGACCAACTTCAATCGGGCGATCGCCATTGGTCAGGCCGTTTTCTGTTTTATTTTCACACAAGAAAACTAAATCGAGATCGGAGCCGTAACCCAATTCAATCCCGCCGAGCTTGCCATAACCGACAACGGCAAAGCCTGTGTCACTGCCCTCAAGGTATGCAGGCACGCCGTGGCGCACTGAAACCTGTTGCCACGCCTGCATCACCACTTGTTCTATAATGGCTTCGGCTAAAAAGGTTAAGTGATCGCTCACTTGCATCACGGGTAAAACCCCCGTGACATCGGCGGCGGCGATTTTAAGTTGTTGTGAAAGCTTAAATTGTCGCAGCGCTTCCATTTGCTGCTCCATATCATCCTCGGGCACGCGCATCATGTACTGACGCAGCTCGCTCGGATAATCGTCAATGGAGGTCGTGTCATAGAGCTGCGACGGATCGATAAGCTCATCGAGCAACATGGGAAATTTAGCCAACTGCGCGGCAATCCAAGGACTGGCGCAGCACAAGCTCACCAACTGCTGCCGCGCGCCGGGGTTTTCACACAAAAGCTCAAGGTAAGTGGTGCGAGTTAAAATCTGCTCCAGCACCTTAGACACGGGTTCAAAAGCTGACGATGGACTCTGTTGATGAATCAATTCTTCCAATAATCTTGGCATTAATTTATCTAAGGTTTCCCGCCCGCGTGGACCAATCGAACGCTTAGTCACTGTTTCGCGCCAGCTGCTGAGCATAGGGCACAGCTTGTCATCATCAATTTGCTGTTCGGCCAACAACGTAATGCCATCATCAAGGTCTTGCATGTTCCACAGCTGCGTCGTCCAATGTTCAGCTTTTTCTTCGCCTTCTTCGCCGCCCACTGTGGCTTTAAAATGACGATGGATTTTGCTCATTGCCGCTTCAATATGAGTGCGTAAATCAACCTCATTAGCCATATCGAGTACATGGCACAATCGAGCCCAATCCAATGGATTATTCGGTAAGGTTTGGGTTTGTTTATCGTCAATGGCTTGCAGCAGATTCTCAACCCGGCGCAGCAGTAAATAACTGTGTTTAAGCTCATCCACCGCCAAATATTCAAACTGCCCTAAGCTGTAAAGCGTATCGATAGCACCGAATAAACTCTGCTGACGCAACGCAGGCTCACGGCCGCCACGGATCAATTGAAAACTTTGCACCACGAACTCGACCTCACGAATACCGCCTGCACCGAGTTTAATATTGTCGGTCAAATGACGGCGCCGCACTTCTTGCGCTATGAGTTGCTTCATTTTCCGCAGGGATTCAATTGCCGAAAAGTCGATATAACGGCGATACACAAAGGGTCTCAGGAGGCTGTGTAGTTCATCGGAGAAATGGTTCCAAGGCCCGAGCGCACGCGCCTTGACCATGGCATAACGCTCCCAGTCTCGCCCTTGTTCTTGGTAATAATCCTCAAGACCACTAAAACTCACCACCAAGGGGCCACTTTCACCGTAGGGGCGCAAACGCATATCCACGCGGAACACGAAACCATCGACTGTGACTTGATCGAGCAAGTTCACTAGCCTTTGCCCCATGCGGATAAAGAATTGTTGATTATCTAAACTGCGACGACCGCCGACGGTTTCGCCATGCTCAGGAAACGTGAAAATCAAATCGATATCGGAGGAGAAATTAAGCTCGCGGCCGCCTAACTTACCCATGCCTAAAATCAGTAGCGGTTGCGGATTCCCTTCTTTGTCCATAGGCGTGCCATATTGAGCGCACATATCTTTATAGAGCCAATCGCGGGCGCAGATTACTAACGCTTCGGCTAGCGCCGACAGATCAAGCAAGGATTCCTCTAAACTGGCATAGTCTAAAAAGTCACGCCAAGCTAAACGCACCATTTGATAGTTACGAAATCGTCGCAGGGTGGTTTTAGCCATCTCCTCAGTGGTCGTGCTAGCCAGTTCTTCATGTAAATCAACATCAAAGTTTTTACGATCAATCAGGCTTAAATCGCCTGCAAACAGCATAGCGATCCACTCGGGATGTCGGCATAGTTGAGCCGCTACATAATCACTGAGTCCCAAAACCGTTTTGAGTTCTTGCTGCTGAGCAGGCGTTAATTGCGCAAGTCCTTCGGACCATGCTTCCTCTAATCGCAGCCAATTGCGTTCAGCGGTTTGATTAATAAGAATAGACAATGACTTATTACTGTCTTTTTGCATGGTCATAATAATCCCTAACAAATTTAGCTATCGACATATTATGTCGTAAATGATATAGATTGACGCCACATCATGTTATGTTCGACGAGACTTGCAGCTACCTGATGCAACACACAAATAAAGGTTTACACTTTTATCTGTGGCATTTAAGGGTACTATAACCTGCGCGGCAGGCATATTGGGCAAGCGGATTATTATTGCCTGCAAGTATTTGAGTTTTATTTCATTACCTTTTGGAGAAAACATGGCAGGAATGCTAACCCGTGTTCTCACATCGATACTTTTTTTAGCCGTTTCGCTATCGCTGACGGGTTGTGGCGATGACAGACCGGATAAAATCGCGAAGTATCAACAACTCACACAGCAACGTCTCGCTACGCTCACGACGATGATCGATGACGGCCAGTTGCGTAACGCTAATCTCTTAAAACAATACACGACACTGCTAAAGCAACAGAAACCCGATTTAGCACCCTTACTCGATGAATTAGCAAAGGATTCTGGTACCCAAGGTCCCATGTATACCTCGCTAAAACGTCGTTTAGATGAATCGAAAGTGGCGAGTAACTTTGCTGATCTCGATCAACAGCTGGCCGAAGCAGAAAATCTTTATCAAGCCGCAGATCCCAGTCTGTTTAACGATATGTTATCTGATCCCGTCAACGTGGTCGCCGATATGTCCGACGGCAAACTGGCTCGCGTAAATGCGATTAGCCGTGAGGCCGCAACATTAGCCAACGGCGGTGAAGATTTTGGTCCAGGCAGTCAATTAGTTGGTAATCCCTCTTACGGCAACTGGCAAACCGACTCAAGCGGCACTTCGTTTTGGGCTTGGTATGGCATGTATTCGATGTTTTCGAATGTCTTCAATCGCCCAGTTTCCTACGATCGTTGGTCGGGTAACCGAGGTTATAGCTATTACAATGACGTAGGTCGTTATCGCTATACCTCACCCAAACAAGCGGATGCGCAAAATAAGACTTTCGAACAAACGAAAAAACGTTTCGACTCACAAGGCAAGCGCTTTGACAGCCCTTATGCTAAGCCGCGAACTGGTGGCACGGCGTTATCCCGTGAAAGTACCAGCGCACCTAAGGCCAGCACGACAAGTGCGAGCAAGAGTTCGAACAGTAAGTTTCGATCTAACTATGCTAAAGACAGCAGTTTCCGCAATTCCAGTAATCGCACGACCCGCAGTGTGCGCCGGGGCAAGTAACTAAGGATTTCCAATGACATTATTTCAGGATTTCGGTATCACACCAGAGCTAGCCATCATTCTGGCTATCGATCTCACCATAGCCGTGATTTTGCTAACGCTAATGCGTTATTTGCAAGGTTGGAGTGTAAAGGTCAATAGCAGTAAGGAGCTGGCAGAGCGGGATAACTTTGCCTTTGGCATTAGTACCGCTGGCGCAGTTGCCGCCCTAGGCATAGTGCTTACAGGCGCTATCACAGGCGCTGCGGCACACTCTTATCTTACCGAAGCGATTGGCATGAGCTGCTATGGTTTATTCGGTTTAGTACTGATTAAACTCGGCCGTTTTCTCCACGATAAAATAGCGCTAAATGAGTTTGATAAGAACGAGCAAATCATCAAAGGTAATGTGTCCGTCGCTATCGTCGATGCCAGCGTTGCTATTGCTACCGCCATTATCATTCGCTCTGTCTTGCTGTGGGCAGAAGATTTAACTGTCGATACCTTCATTGCCATCTTCAGCGCCTTTGCGATTTCGCAGTTGATGTTAGTGCTACTCACGCGCTGGCGTGAAAACCGTTTCGCAAGCCGCAACCAAGACTCGTCTATGCAGCAAGCCTTAGCCCAAGGTCATACAGCGTTAGCGCTACGCCACGCGGGTTATATGATTGCTATGGCACTGAGCTTTAATGCCGCCAGTCACTTTATTATTTATAATCCAACGGCTTATGTGACTAACGTGATCGGTTGGTTAGTGTTCTCAGTCATTATGCTGATCGCACTCTCCTTACTGCTGTTCGTCGTGAAGAAACTGGTATTAGCCCGTATCGATTTAGCCGATGAAGTGGAAAGACAACACAATATCGGTATCGCCGCAGTAGAAATGGCGATCAGTATCGCTATCGCACTTATTCTTACGGCACTGATGGCTTAATCGAATGCAAGAAATTAGCTTAACTCCCTCGGCGGCTAAACCTAGCCGCCTAGGTTGGTTCGACGATGTTCTCTTACTGGGCATTATGGCCGTATTAGCAGGTTGCGGCCTGATCTACGAATATCTTTTATCCCACTATGCGGGCCGCATTTTAGGCGCATTAGAAGCCGCCATTTACACCATGATAGGCTTAATGATTGTCTCCATGGGGCTAGGTGCCTTCGCCGCCCGTAAGATCCGTGATGCCTTTACCGGTTTTGTGATTTTAGAACTCACAGTTGCACTCTGTGGCTCACTCGCCATTTTAATCACAGCAGCGGTGATTGGTTTTGGTCAACAACTGCCATTGATCATTGCTAATACCTTAGGTTTACCGCCAGATCAACTGCCCGAAGGTGGCATGATAGGCTCGCTGCAAAAACTCAGCGAATACTTACCCTATGTGTGGGGTGTGTTATTGGGCCTGATGATTGGTATGGAAATCCCGCTGATTGCTAGGGTTCGCCAATCCCTTTCCGACGAGCATTTACTGCATAACGCGGGCACCATTTACGGAGCTGATTACATAGGCGCAGGCATAGGTGCCGCCATTTGGGTTGGCTTTATGCTCGCCATCGATATCCAACTCGCCGCCGCCTTAACCGCCAGTTTCAATCTATTGGCAGGTTTTGTGTTTATCTGGCGATTCTGGCCTAAAATCCGCCGCCCTAAACTGCTTTTGAGTGGGCATTTTATCGTGACTGGCGTCTTACTCGTATTAGCAATCCACGGCCCACGCTGGGAGCAAGAATTCAATAATTTGCTCTATAAAGACAAAGTGGTTTACGCCAAGGCGACACGTTTCCAACAGCTGACCTTCACCGAGCGGTTGCGCGGTAACGGTCTACCGCCCGTTTATGCTTTATACATCAATGGTCGCTTACAATTTTCTAGCATAGACGAGCACATCTACCATACGTTTCTCGTTCATCCTACGCTCGCGGCCAGTGCCCGTCACAACAAGGTGCTGATCATTGGCGGCGGTGATGGACTCGGTCTAAAACAAGTACTGCGCTGGGAACCTGAACAAGTCACGCTGCTCGATCTCGATGTGGGCCTAGTGCAATTATTTAAATCGCCCGATACAGATATGCCCGATAGTCTCAGTCGCGCTATGTTGGCGCTCAATGGCAATGCACTGAATGATCCCCGTGTCACAGTGATCAACGACGATGCATTTAATGGTGTCGATAAACTGATTGCCACAGGCGTGAAATACGATGCGATTATCGTAGACTTGCCTGATCCGAGCCATCCCGATCTTAATAAGCTGTATTCGGACTATTTCTACCGTAAATTAAAGGAACTTATGAGCAGTGATGGCGCTCTGACTGTACAGTCGACATCGCCTTACCATGCCCCTAAGGCCTTTATTTCGGTAGCAAAAACCTTGGCATTGGCGGGATTTGACGTCAAGCAGTACCATCATAATGTGCCCAGTTTTGGTGAATGGGGCTGGAGTATTGCAACCTTAGGCGGACTCGATGCACAACACAGATTAGCGAAGTTAACTGTGTTGCCCATCAAAGATGACTGGCTCACTTTAGGTTTAGTGGATGGCGCCTTTGAGTTTCCAGCCAATTTTTATCAAGATGCCGCCAACATAAAACCCAATGAATTGGGTTCATTGCAGCTGTATCACTACCATTTGCAAGATTGGTCCGAGAATCAAGGACTGGATCTTTTTTAATAGGATGAGATAGCACTTGACATATTATGTCTCAGTGCTATCTTTGAACACAGACATAATATGTCAATAAGGACAAATATGAATATCCATACCATTGCCAATCACCTCAACAGTCTTGGCAACAACAGCCAAACTGGCTTTCAATTTGATTGTTATCCAATCGATGGTGAAGTCGAAGTGTTGCAAGTGAATGTGGTCGGCCGTGAAGAAATCCCGGTATTTGTATCGGTAACGGACAACCAAGTACTTTGCATCAGCTACCTGTGGGGCGAGAACGAAGTAAATCAAGAACGTCGCAGTGAAATGTTTGAAACCATGCTAGAGCTCAACATTCCAATGCCCTTGTCAGCTTTTGCAAAAATTGATGACAAATACGTGGTTTACGGTGCGCTATCACTACAATCTAGCATGCTCGAAATCGAGCAAGAATTAGCAGTTTTATCTGATAACTGTTTAGAAGTTATTGATGAATTGGTCGACTATCTGAAATAAGGAGCCACAAAATGGGCATTCTGAATAAAATTTTAACAGCGTTTCGCGGTGGTGCCACCGAAGTTGGCCAAAGCATCGTTGACGCAAACTCAACCCGTATTTTCGAACAGGAAATCCGTGATGCAGAAAAGCATTTAACCAATGCTAAACGTGAACTGACCGATGTCATGGCAAAAGAAATGCAAGCCAGCCGTGAAATCGACCGTCTGAAACGTTCGATTGCAGAACACGAAGGTTATGCAACTCAAGCATTGGACAAAGGTAATGAAGCCTTAGCGATTGAAATTGCTGAAAAGATTGCTCAGTTAGACCAAGAGTTGTCTGAGCAACAAAGCGCCAACGACAGCTTTAGCGTCCATGCTGCACGCTTGAAAGACTTAGTGAAGAAAACCGAACGCCAATTGTCTGATTATCAACGTCAGTTGAGCATGGTTAAAACCACCGAAAGCGTCCAAAAAGCGACGGCAACCATTACTGACTCGTTCGCGTCTAGCAACTCTAAGCTGCTGAACGCTAAAGATTCACTAGAACGTATCAAGGCACGTCAGCAACAATTTGACGACCGTTTAAAAGCGGCTGAAACCTTAGCCGATGAAAACAGTGATAAGTCGTTGCAAGCCAAATTAGCCGAAGCGGGTATTGGTGAGCAAAAGTCAAACGCAAATGCAGTGCTAGATCGAATCAAAGCACGTAAAAGCTAAGCAATGATTGACCGAATGCCGAGTCTCAGTGGGATCATCACCCCCTACTGACCTCGGCATTTTTTTGTTTCATCCTCATTAAATAAAAATGACCACTATTGCCCGTGAATATCCGCAGCCAATCGATATGAGGCCGCACGCGAGCATAGTCAGCAGGAGTCACTATGGGATTTTTCAATAGTATTTTTGGTAAGAAAGCCCCGCCACAGCGCGAGCTCAATCACCCGTCCCAGCTCAATGTCGGCGACATGATCTCAATCGATGATAGTTTTGCCCTGCCACCACAACTCCGTGGTCAACAATTAAGAGTCGAAGCCGTACATACTTACGAGTCTGAACGTAAACAACACTCCGAGTGGTTACTCAAGGGACATGGTAGCGATACTCTCTTTTTGAGCATTGAAGAAGACGACGAAACCTATCTCGCCTTTTCGATTAAGGTTTCCCGCGCCCAAGTGGAGCAATTATTCGATCTCGAGCAATTCAGCGCCCTGTTCGAGGAACCGGGTCATGCCGAGTTAACTACGCAAGTATTATCGGCCGACTTAGCTGAACAACTTGAACAATGGCTTGGAAAACAATACCACCAAGTGACTTTTGCCGCTTTTGGCTATTTCCATCGTCAGGATTATCGTGGCCAAAAGCCGCCACAGGATGCCAATGGCGCCACAGGTGAGCCTTTTGAGTACTATTTATTACTTGATGACAATGAAAGCTGCGCCGTCGAAGTGGAAGTCTACGAAGGGGGTGATACCGATGTCGTCTTGACCCTATATCGCCCGCTAACGGATATTCGGGAATACTGGCCGGCGAAATAACACGAAAATAAGATAAAGTGCGTGCTCGCACTTTATCAATAATCCCAATACAATCTCACAGATAAGCGCTAGAAACGGTTGATAGCAATAGGTAATACGCCATGAGTAAAACCAAACACCCTCTGCCCGAGCAATGGTTAAAGAACCAACAAGCCGCTAAGGCGACACAGGTTGCCTTCGATCTCGATGAAAAATTTCAATACTCTATTCGTAAAGCCGCGTTAGATGCAGGCGTTAGCCCTTCTGATCAAATTCGCACTATTTTAGGTCTTAGCGTATCGAAACGGCCAACGCGTCCGCGTCTTACCGTGTCACTCAATGCAGATGACTATGTGCAACTGGCAGAGAAATATGGTTTAAGTGCCGATTCACAGCTAGAAATTAAACGCCGTGTGCTCGACGATTTAGTCCACTTTGTTGATGAAACCTAAAGCAACGCTGATCTCAAGCGCCAACCCTTCTTACCATTGGCTGGCGCGATTAATCGATATATAGCCCTTTTATTAACTCAGTCAATTTACTCACAGCCTAAAGTCTTTTACTTTAGTAGTGATATTCGCCGCACTTAACAGGGATCATGTTTGGCATGACAGATAAAACCCCATGGTCGCTTCGCACCCTTGGCACTCCTTCTCCATTCGAAATGGCGATGATGCTATTGTCCTTGCTGTCGGTGATCATAGTACTTGTCATGACCTTCGGCCGCCTAGATAGCGAAACCTACCGCTTACTCTTCTTTGTCGATACCAGTATTTGTATGATTTTTATGATCAACTTCTTTGTTGGGTTGATCCGTGCTCGCGATAAACGCTTTTTCATTAAACACCATTGGATTGATTTTATTGCCAGTATTCCGGCGATTGAAGCCCTACGTATGGCACGGCTTTTTCAAATCCTACGGGTAATACGCCTGATCCGCATGAGTCGCTCACTGCTGCTCCCACTGGTAAAACAACGTAAACAAGCCACCTTAGCCAGTTTACTGGTTGCTATGGTGACGATTCTGACATTAGCTTCCGTCATTATGCTCATCGTCGAAAGCGGCACCGAAGGCGCCAATATCCAGACCGCTGAGCAAGCGATTTGGTGGGCATTAGTCACTATCTCTACCGTCGGCTACGGCGATTATTATCCTGTAAGCACAGCAGGCCACATCATAGGTGGCGTGGTCATTGTCAGCGGTGTGAGTTTTTTTGGGGTGATTTCAGGTTATATGGCATCGGTATTTGTTGCGCCAGATGAATCTGAACGTCAAGAACGCCAAGATGCGCATAAAGCCGAAATCAAATCAGAGCTTGAATTAGCCTTAGCAAGAATGGAAGAGAACCAACAAAAAATAGAACAAAATCAAGCGCAAATGCTGGCTCAAATTGCGGAACTTAAGCAGGCTATCGAAACAAAAAATAGCTGACTTTGTTGAGAAAACGGACTAATGAAAAGGCTCAATCTATATTAGATTGAGCCTTTTCCGTTTATCAGCGATAAAAAGTAATATTACCAGTAGACCTGCTGTTGCATCGCGTTACGGCGTGTCGATTCCATAGCAAACAACAAACTCTGCTGCTTGTCTTCCAGCCACTCAGCTAAATTGATATCTAACTCCCGACTCGTATCCTGTAAGGCGCGATAACAAGCCAAAGTTTTAATCCCAAGCGCAAGATCTTGCCAAGGTGCACGAAATGCGTCCCGTGATTTCGCCTCATATAAACTGCCGTAGGCATGACCCACAAGAATGCTCGCATCCAACACTGTGGCCACTTGTAGATAATTCGCCGCTGTCATGACGCTATTGAGTGGCATGACCTCAATTATCGCCATCCAAGAAGCTTGCTGAGCACTATCGGCATGCTGGCGTAAGCTAGGCTGATGGGTGATGTCCACTTCACCAACACTGATCTTAAGTAACAATTCAACAATAGCCAGCTGTAATTGACCATATTCGGTCTGTTGCCATAGGGAGAGTAAGCGTTCCGTCAGATTAATCTCTGTCAGTTGCGCCAGAAGTCGCACTTTAACTTGGGCGTGTTGGCCAAGTTTAGCAAATAAGCCTCTTTGGCTACCAAGCAAGGCGGTCAACGCCAGTGCCTGCTCAATAAAATCGAGCTGCTTTTCAATCAGCATAAATTGGCTAGACAGTGTCACATTCAATAATTCGAACTGATTTAAGGTCATGCGCAGCAAACGAATACAGGCGCGCATCCGCCACCATAGTGCAACACAGGCTTCAGGGTCGCTTTCCTCTGCAATCATGCTCTCTAATAATTGCCAGCGCTCAAGGGCGGTTTCAAGCAGAATTTGGCAGTTTGCACTTAAATCCTGTGAAGAAGAATCGTGTGACTCGGCCAGTGGCAGAAATTCCAATGCTTTTAAATCGAGCGGCTTAGCCTTGCCCGCCAATCGATAGCCCCGCTGCGCTTTACTGGCCTTACCTAAACGCACTGGCACCACACTCGCCACTTGCATCGCTAGCTTAAGTAGCGCCTCAGTACCGCCACTGAGGAGTTCAAACTCGAGCTCACACAGGGCTTCTTGCTGGCCATTAGCGGTGATTTCACCTATGTCTAACGCAACTTCGACCACGCTGTTATCAATCTGAACATGCCAAGCGCGACGATGAAAATCGGTGTGAAATATACAAGTTAACTGAGCTTGAGTTGCCGCTAAATCGGCATCAGCGGGCCAAATACTGGTAGGAAATAGACTTAAATCTGGGCTATCGGATTGGATAGTCACATTGTATTCGGGCCGCGAATGAATGCCGCCCACGACTTGTCCTGCGGTTTTTATGGTCTGCTCTCGGTGCGCATCGTAACCGCGCACCCGCAATCCCATGTCCCACTGACGTAATTGCAAGTCAGGGGTGTCGAAGTAACCATTCGCCAAACGACGTTGACCTTGAGGTACGGCATTATCGAGACTATCTAACTTATTTATCAGGGATTCTTGATATATCGGCAGGAAAAACAGTTTTAATTCAATCTCAGCATTCATTGCGTAACCGCTCACTTTGTCATCAAATATTCATCGATGCGTCATCTTTAGTTCATAATGTCACAAATGTGTCATAAAAATCCCGTAGGATTTGGTTTTGCAGTTGGTATATAACCCGTTAGAATAAACCTGTCGTTTTTTCTGAAAAAACACAGTTTCAATACGCGGACGCATAGGTTAACATGCGCCCGCTTTTTCCAATAATGGAACAATCTAAATAGGTAAACGGCAATGCCAGTAAACTCTATTTTGGGCGTGTTTGCAAAATCGCCAATTAAGCCTCTTCAAGAGCACATGGACAAAGTACACGATTGCGCATCGTTACTCGTCCCCTTTTTCGAAGCCACTATCACAGGCAACTGGGACAGTGCAGTTCAATTACGTAAGCAAATTAGTTTAGCCGAGAAGCAAGCAGATTCACTGAAGCGTGAAATCCGCCTGACTCTGCCAAGCGGTTTATTTATGCCAGTAGAACGTACAGATTTATTGGAACTTTTAACTCAACAAGACAAGATAGCCAACAAAGCCAAAGATATTTCCGGTCGTGTTATCGGCCGTCAGCTGTTAATCCCTCAGGTCATGCAAGTCCCATTTATTGCTTATCTTCAACGCTGTATCGATG
The DNA here is from genome assembly GCF_019345585.1 of Shewanella sp. NKUCC05_KAH. Classification (NCBI taxonomy): domain Bacteria; kingdom Pseudomonadati; phylum Pseudomonadota; class Gammaproteobacteria; order Alteromonadales; family Shewanellaceae; genus Shewanella; species Shewanella sp. NKUCC05_KAH. The sequence goes on along the minus strand of NZ_JAHKQZ010000009.1, from coordinate 84,177 downwards.
CGGTAGCACTAGCAAAACAAGTCATTAATGAACTCGAAGATCTGTTAGAAACAGGTTTCCGTGGTCGTGAAGTCGACTTAGTGGCAAAAATGATAAATGAACTCGATATCATCGAAGAAGATACTGACGATCTACAAATTCAGTTACGCCGTCAGTTATTCGCTATGGAATCTGAATTGAATCCTGTCGATGTGATGTTCCTCTACAAAACGATTGAATGGGTCGGTGGTCTTGCAGATCTTGCCGAACGCGTCGGTTCGCGTCTTGAGCTTATGCTGGCTCGCGTTTAACAAATTAAGGTTATCAAGGTATCAATATGGTTGATGCAGGTATTGAGGTGGCTAACGTCTTAGTCACCAATGGCCCGTGGCTTATTGCCATTGCGGCTGCATTTGGTTTTCTCATGGCATGGGGTATTGGGGCGAATGACGTCGCCAATGCGATGGGAACCTCTGTAGGTTCAAACGCAATTACAATTAAACAAGCGATTATTATCGCAATGATCTTTGAGTTTTCCGGTGCATTTTTAGCTGGGGGCGAAGTTACCAATACCATTCGTAGCGGTATTATTGATTCTAGCTATTTCACTGCGACTCCTGAATTGCTGGTTTACGGCATGATAGGATCATTGTTGGCAGCAGGTATTTGGCTTGTCGTCGCATCGGCTCTTGGCTGGCCGGTATCAACGACTCACTCCATCGTCGGTGCCATTATTGGTTTCGCCGCCGTGGGTGTTGGCGCAGATTCAGTCTCATGGGATAAAGTGGGCGGGATTGTAGGCTCTTGGATCGTAACCCCTGCTATTTCGGGCTTTATGGCATTCATCCTCTTCCAAAGCACTCAAAAACTCATTTTCAACACTGACGACCCATTGAGTAATGCTAAGCGTTTCGTACCTTTCTATATGGCATTTGCTGGTTTCATCATGTCATTAATGACGATTATGAAAGGCTTATCCCATGTTGGTCTGCATTTCTCAGTTACCGAGTCTTACCTACTCGCAAGTGCTGTTGCCGCTGTAGTTGGTATCTTAGGTAAAATCGCCATTTCACGCTTACAAATGAGCGATAAAGCAGATCGTCAAACCCAGTTCAAAAACGTTGAAAAAGTGTTTGCGATCCTGATGGTCCTGACAGCTTGTTGTATGGCTTTTGCCCATGGTTCAAACGATGTAGCAAATGCGATTGGTCCATTAGCGGCGGTTGTTTCTGTCGTCAATAGCGGTGGTGAGATTGCAGCGAAATCACCTCTAGTCTGGTGGATTTTACCTTTGGGTGCCGTAGGTATTGTGATGGGTCTGGCGATTTTTGGTCAGCGCGTTATGCAAACTATCGGAAAAAATATCACTCACTTAACGCCAAGTCGTGGTTTTGCGGCAGAATTAGCCGCGGCAACAACTGTAGTTATTGCTTCTAGCACTGGTTTACCTATTTCTACCACACAAACCTTAGTGGGTGCGGTATTAGGTGTAGGTATGGCCCGTGGTATCGCAGCGATTAACATTGGTGTGGTACGTAATATCGTCGTATCTTGGGTTGTGACCCTACCAGCAGGTGCTGGCCTATCAATCATCTTCTTCTATATGATTAAAGGTATTTTTAATTAAGAAGTCTCGCTAAATGTGTTGCTGACATTAAGCAGTATTAGCGCCTAGGACTAGAAGGTCGTAGGAAAGATTGAATTAAATTGGAATGGTCATAGCATGGATGCCGTAAAGTTGAGGGAAGTCTATGACTTCCCTCTTGCATTACAGGCCTCAAATCCCTAGCATGTGCAGACTATTTCGTTGATGAGAATACAAAAGTGTTTAGACTCCTGACTCTGGTAGGAATGATCTTGCTGTCTTCCAACCTGCTGGCCGAAGGCCAATCCCGCTACATCTCGGATAACGTGTTTCTGTATCTTTTAGGTGGCCCTGGTACTGAGTTTCGAATTGTTGGATCAATTGAAGCGGGTCAACCTGTGACACTGCTCAACGAAACTCAAGGTGATTACTCCAAAATAATCGACCATAAAGGCCGTGAAGGTTGGGTACAAACCAACTTGATCAGTTCGACTCAAAGTTTCCGTGAGCAAGTCCCTGCGTTAACAACTGAACTCGCACAGGCCAAAGCTAAGTTAGCAGAAGTATCAAGTTCAACGGATAATCATGCCGACGAACTGCTCGAATTAAAGGCTAAACTAAGCGAGTTAGAAACCAACCTAGCTAAAACGACTCAAGAACGTGATCAACTGAAAAATGCGGTAGATCGCACAGCTCAAGACGAACGTTTTGAACTTTGGCGCCAAGGTGGATTAATCGCAGGCATGGGCTTAATCCTAGGCATTATTTTAGTGTATTTACCTAGACCACAACGTCGCAATAAAAAACGTTGGATGTGAGTCTGACACACAAAAAGTCTTAATTTACCTTCCAAAAGCCAGTGTTTTCAAACACTGGCTTTTTTGTCAATCAAGCGTTACATCGACTTATTAACAAGCTAATCAAACAAGCTTCACAATCTTTCACGCTATAGTGTTGTCCGTCACATTTTGGTTGTATAATCTGCGCGCGCAAACCCTCATATTGTATACAAAATATCAAATGCGTTTGGCGCCTCCCAATTTGTTTCAACAATAGCGCCCCAATAACGGCCAAGATGGAAGCGATAACTATGTTCAAAGCGAGTGAAGTGCTGGCAGGCCGCTACGATTCTGCCAATCTCGACGAACTGTTCAAAGCGATCAGCGACAACTACATTGTCGATGAAGAACAATACTTGTCAGAGTTGATCCAACTAGTTCCCTCCAGTGATGAAGCCATAGAGCGCGTCACTCGTCGTGCCCACGAACTGGTTAACAAAGTTCGTCAATTCGATAAAAAAGGTTTGATGGTTGGCATAGATGCCTTCCTGCAACAGTACAGCTTAGAAACACAGGAAGGCATTATCCTGATGTGTTTAGCCGAAGCTTTACTGCGAATTCCCGATGCGGCCACTGCCGATGCACTGATTGAAGATAAGCTTTCAGGCGCTAAGTGGGATGAGCACATGAGCAAGAGTGACTCAGTGCTAGTTAACGCATCGACCTGGGGCTTAATGCTCACAGGTAAAATCGTTAAACTCGATAAAAAACTCGATGGTACCCCAAGCAACTTATTGAGCCGCTTAGTGAATCGTCTGGGTGAACCTGTGATCCGTCAAGCCATGATGGCAGCGATGAAGATCATGGGTAAGCAGTTCGTACTGGGGCGCAACATGAAAGAAGCCCTGAAGAACAGTGAAGACAAACGTAAGTTAGGTTATACCCATTCCTACGACATGCTGGGCGAAGCGGCGTTAACTCGCAAAGATGCCGAGAAATACTATACCGATTACGCCAATGCGATAACTGAGCTCGGTGCCCAAAGCTATAACGAAAATGAATCACCGCGGCCAACCATCTCCATCAAGCTATCGGCACTGCACCCACGTTACGAAGTGGCCAATGAAGATCGCGTCTTAACTGAACTGTACGACACAGTAGTTCGCCTGATTAAGCTGGCACGCGGCTTAAATATCGGTATCTCTATCGATGCCGAAGAAGTCGATCGCCTCGAGTTATCACTGAAACTGTTCCAAAAATTGTTTAATGCAGAGGCAACTAAAGGCTGGGGATTACTCGGCATAGTCGTACAAGCCTACTCTAAGCGTGCCCTGCCAGTTCTGGTTTGGTTAACGCGTCTGGCGAAAGATCAAGGGGATGAAATCCCTGTGCGTCTGGTAAAAGGCGCCTATTGGGATAGCGAACTTAAGTGGGCGCAACAAGCTGGCGAAGCCGCTTATCCACTCTACACTCGCAAAGCCGGTACTGACGTTTCTTACCTCGCCTGCGCCCGTTACTTGTTATCGGATGCGACTCGCGGTGCTATCTACCCACAATTTGCTAGCCACAATGCGCAAACCGTGGCGGCAATTTCCGATATGGCGGGCGATCGTAACCATGAGTTCCAACGCTTACACGGCATGGGACAAGAGCTGTACGACACGATTTTGGCTGAAGCCGGTGCTAAAGCGGTACGTATTTATGCCCCCATCGGTGCCCATAAAGATCTACTGCCCTATTTAGTCCGTCGTCTGCTGGAAAACGGCGCGAATACTTCGTTCGTCCACAAACTGGTGGATCCTAAAACCCCCATAGAGTCATTAGTGGTACATCCGCTAACAACGCTGACGGGCTATAAAACCCTGGCTAACAACAGAATCGTTTTACCTGCCGATATTTTCGGTAGCGAACGCAAAAATTCCAAGGGACTCAATATGAACATCATTTCCGAATCTGAGCCATTTTTCGCGGCACTAGAACAGTTTAAAAATACCCAATGGCAAGCGGGCCCTCTGGTTAACGGTAAAACCTTAACTGGCGAACATAAAACGGTTGTTAGCCCATACGACACTACCCAAACCGTAGGTCAAGTCGCCTTCGCCGACAAAGCTGCAATCGAAGCAGCAGTCGCGTCTGCTGAAGCAGCATTTGCCTCTTGGGCACGCACACCAGTGGAAACCCGTGCCTCTGCACTACAAAAGTTAGCCGATTTATTAGAAGAAAACCGCGAAGAATTGATCGCCCTGTGCACCCGTGAAGCGGGCAAGAGCATTCAAGACGGTATCGACGAAGTACGTGAAGCCGTTGATTTCTGTCGTTACTACGCAGTACAAGCCAAGAAGATGATGGCAAAACCTGAACTGCTTCCAGGCCCAACGGGTGAACTGAACGAACTGTTCCTCCAAGGCCGCGGTGTGTTCGTGTGTATCAGCCCATGGAACTTCCCACTGGCGATCTTCTTAGGTCAAGTGTCGGCGGCATTAGCGGCGGGTAACACAGTTATCGCAAAACCCGCGGAGCAAACCTCAATTATTGGTTACCGTGCGGTGCAACTCGCTCATCAAGCGGGTATTCCTGTCGAGGTGCTGCAATTCCTACCAGGCACTGGTGCGACTGTGGGTAGCGCAATTACGGCCGATGAACGTATCGGTGGCGTGTGCTTTACCGGTTCAACTGGCACGGCAAAACTGATTAACCGCACACTCGCCAACCGCGAAGGCGCGATTATTCCATTAATCGCCGAAACGGGCGGTCAAAATGCCATGGTAGTGGACTCAACCTCTCAACCTGAGCAAGTAGTTAACGATGTGGTTTCATCGTCATTCACCAGCGCGGGCCAACGCTGCTCCGCACTGCGCGTGCTCTTCCTCCAAGAAGACATCGCCGATCGCGTGATCGAAGTCCTACAAGGCGCCATGGATGAATTGGTGATTGGCAACCCGAGTTCAATCAAAACCGACGTAGGCCCAGTGATTGACGCCACCGCCAAAGCCAACTTAGATGCGCATATCGATCATATCAAGCAAGTCGGTAAGCTTATCAAGCAAATGCCGCTGCCTGCTGGCACTGAGAACGGTCACTTCGTGTCGCCAACTGCAGTGGAAATCGACTCAATCAAAGTGCTCGAAAAAGAACACTTTGGCCCAATCCTGCACGTGATCCGCTACAAGGCAGCCGAACTGAGCCAAGTGATCAACGAGATCAACAGCACAGGCTTTGGCTTAACCTTAGGTATCCACAGCCGTAACGAAGGCCATGCCCTTGAAGTTGCCGACAAAGTGAATGTGGGTAACGTCTACATTAACCGTAACCAAATCGGCGCTGTGGTGGGTGTACAGCCTTTCGGTGGTCAAGGCCTGTCAGGCACAGGTCCTAAAGCCGGTGGCCCACACTACTTAACCCGTTTTGTGACTGAAAAGACTCGCACCAACAACATCACAGCTATTGGTGGTAATGCGACCCTACTGTCACTCGGTGATAGCGAAGAATAAGTACACTGAACTTGCTTTAGAATATCGCGATGCATCTTTAGCCATCGCGATAACAATAAAAAAGCCAGACTGAGTCTGGCTTTTTTATTGGCTAATTTTTACCTCTCAAAGAGATTTCTTCACAACCCTCAGAATGAAATATCTATCCCTTAATATCGGGCTATTGCAAGCGAGTTCAAATTTTTAATCGACTTGATTTTAAAGCACTTGTAGGGGATTGCACATCGTTGATAAAAGCCCTCATAATCACACTCTAATTAGACTTGATGATTTTTGATTTCTACTTTTAACTTTAAAATTAGGTGGCTATGACATTTTCGTTGTTAGATATTTCTGCATTGGTGTGGTTTATCGTTTCTTGGGCTGGCTACACCGCCTTTGCCCGTAGCAAGGCGAGAGATACCGACTGTATTGCCCGTGGTCTGCATAAGCATAGAATTTACTGGATGCTTGAGGTGATGACCCGCGGTGTGCGCGTGGGTGATGCGGCACTACTGGCCAACTTAGAACGCAATATTGCTTTTTTTGCCTCGACCACGCTGTTTGTGCTTGCGGGTGTACTAACCTTATTTGCGCAAGTTGAACGACTAGAAAGTGTTATTGCGACGATTCCCTTTGCTACGCCACCGAATCATGCTCTGGTGCAAGTCAAGTTAGCTCTACTAGTCGGCATTTTTGTGATGGCTTTCTTCCAGTTTACTTGGTCAATGCGCCAATACGGCTTTGTGAACGTGATGATAGGCGCGGGCCCTCTGGACACCGATGGCTCAAATGACAATCTCAAAGCCTATGCAAGACAAATGGCGACAGTGCAAGATCAAGCGGCACACTCCTATAACTATGGTTTACGCGCTTATTACTTTTCAATGGCGGTATTGTGCTGGTTTGTACACCCGATACTTTTTATCTCGGCCAGCTTATTTGTGGTCGCAACCTTATATCGCCGCGAATTCAAGTCCCGTGCCGTTCTGGCGATCACGGCAGCGAAAGGCCATCTCCAAATAGAGAGCCAAGTGCGGGAAACCGCCCGCAACCACAAAATAGAATCATAGCCTTGGCGGTTTAGGCTGCTGCGTCATCTTGATTGGAATTATTGTTCTATACTCTTTGGGTTATGTTTCTATTGAATTACTGGGAGAGTGCCATGAGCGATAACTTATTAACCTTAGATGAAGTGTGCAAAATGCTAGATAAAACACCAGCGACCATTAAACGCTTCGCTCGGGAGAATTTACTCTCAAGTGTTCAAGATGGTGACGAATTAAAATTCCCTGAAGCGGAAGTTAAACGCTACCTCGCCTTTTCACAACGCTTAGGCTAAAACGCATCAAGTTACTCACGGCAAATAAAACTGAATAATCAGTATGTAAGCCGTTTGAATTTGAATTTGTAAAGGTGGCTTGAATTGAAATGTGATACTCAAATTTGAGTACGCTACTTAAGTTTAAGTCGTCGATAGCGAGTTAAAACAGACTGTGAATGCGATATGGACAGTGACGCTCAAAGGGATTTGAACTGAGCCATAGCGGTTTGTTGCGAAGGATTGGTTAGGCAAAACCTAGCGGTGTAAACCATTAAACTTAAGCGATGAAACTTTAAGCTATGTAAGTCTCAAGCTGTTAATCCAAAAGATTGAACCATTACTTATTATTTAAAGCCTGCTGCAACTGCCGATAGGATAACCACTCTCGCTGCACTTCACTTAGGCCTAAGTCAGCGGCGAGTTGTTGTAATTGCACTTCATATTTAGGCAATAGGGTTTCATCATTGGTCATAATCGCGAGTTCAGCAAAATCCCCTAAACCTTCGATATGATCGATTGTTAGATGAAATTCACCCAGAAAATAGATACTGCGGTGCTTTTTAATTTCCAGTACACACTCATAGCCTAAGGTCTGCAGCATACTTTTTGCTTTTGTTGCTTCAGTGATATTAACGGCTTCACAGCGGTCTTTTTCTGGCCCTTTCACTATCCACAGCATTATCCCCGATGGCTGCATCTCACGGATACACAAGCTCTTGTGCTCACCTTTAAGTGATTGTGATGGCAGATCAAAGTAACAGTCATGCTCAAGGTTATCTTCGAGCATGACCTCGGGATTTCTCATTTGTAAGGCAGCGAAAAAAGCGTGGCGATCCAATAAACGATATTTAAGCTCGACCTCAAACTTACCATTAAAATGAGCATTAATTTGTGGGGCTAATGCTTCTGGCATCGCAGGGTTCATAGATTCATATCCGCTTTTAATGGGTAAAATATATCGCTATTTATAATATTGAGCGCCAACGTCTTAATTCCAAAAATCAAATCCAAAGAACTTTAATCTAAAACCTTAAGCGAGTCTTTGGTACAAGGCCTGATACTCTGCACTGTCTTCAATTAAGCTCTGGTGAGTACCAGACGCAATAATCTTCCCCTGACCGAGTAAATGAATTTGATCCATCTTCGCCATAGCCGTTAAACGATGGCTAATCATCAGCAAGGTTTTATCCTGAGCAAATTCAAACAGTAAACTTAAAATTTCCCGCTCGGTGCGTTTATCTAGCCCTTCTGTTGGCTCATCGAGCAATAACAGCGGCGCATCACGCAGCAGCGCCCTAGCAACACCAATTCGGCGCTGCTCACCCCCCGAAAGCTGACGTCCACCTTCACCAATCCACATATCCAGCGGCTTATCACCCGTGAGTAAAGCGCTAAGCCCAACCCGCTGTAACACATCAATCAAGCGTGCGTCGTGGGCCGTGCGTTTCTCGCCTTCGATAACAGGTAGCGCTAATACTAAGTTTTCCCGCAAAGTACCTGCAAACAAATAGATGCGTTGACTAATCACAGTAATCGCATCCCTAAGACCGCGCTCGCTGTACTCTGAAAGTGCATGACCATCGAGCTTGATGTGCCCTTGCTGCGCTTGCCATTCTCGGGTAATCAGCGTCAATAAGCTCGACTTACCGCACCCCGTTGGTCCAAGTAACGCGACTTTTTGCCCAGCTTTTATCTCAAGGGACAAACCTTGCAGCACGTTTTGATCGTCTCGATAACCAAAGTGGATACCTTCAATCTGTAATGCGCCAGACTTTGCCCTCAAGCCAGTATCGACAGCAAATTGAATATCGGCCTTTTGTTCGGTGATTTCATTAATTCGCGTTGCGGCCAATACGCAACCTGACAAATGCTGAAACGCGCCCGCGATCGGCATCATCATCTCGACGCAGGCCATAGTCGCAAACACCATAAGTGCAAACATGGGCCCCGGCGGCACGGCATCACCCACACCTTGAGCGGCTAAATACAGCATCATGATCAAGGCTGAGCCCGTGGAGAGGATCAACATGGCTTGGCTGAGTGCAGTAATATTGGCCATCGCGCTTTGGCTGCGAAACAGCTCTGTCTGCGCATCATTCAGTTTTTGCCTGAATCTGTCGTTCGCGCCAAATAGACTGAGTTCGGCTTGGCCTTGCAACATATCCAGCAACTGCACCCGATAATGACGCTTGGTTTCGAGCATAGTTCGGCTTGGCGCGTGTCCAAGGCGATAAAATAGCAGTGGCATCACCAGCCAAACAGCGACTAAGAATAAGCAAAGACTGAGAGCAAGTTTGGCATCGAACCAAGCAAGAAACAGATACAAGAGCCCCGTCATCAGAAGGGATGCCGCCATAGGCGTGAGCAGTCGCAGGTAAAGATGATCGAGGGTATCGATATCGGCCACTAAGCGATTGAGCATGTCGCCACGGCGTAGCCCCTGCAGATTTTTAGCACTTAGCGGCAAGAGTTTACGCCACGCCCAAACACGAAGCTCAGTCAACAACTTAAAGGTTGCCTCATGGGTCGCTAAACGCTCGCCATAACGACTAGCGGTTCGGGCAATTGATAAGAAACGTACCCCGCCAGCAGGAGTGAAAAAGTTAAAGGACTGCGCCGTGACTATCGTCAAACCTGCAACAGCAGTAGCGGAAAGAAACCAGCCCGAAAGTGACAGTAAACCTATGCCCGCCATCAAAGTAATAATGGTCAGCAGCAAGCCCACGGACATCATCAACCATTGACGCGAGAACAATCGAATAAAGGGGATCAGCACTTTCATTGGGCATCTCCTTTAGTGGACTCGGCGGCACTGTCGAGTGGCGCGTCACTATCAAGCTGCGTCTCAATGGCGCTGGCCGATAACGGTACAAGTTCAATATCCGCCACGGACTCAACATTTTCACGCAGTAAAGTTTGGAATAAGCCGTTTGTGTCAGACAAAGTGGTAAAGTCGCCCCGCTGTACTATCAAGCCTTTATCGAGCACAAGAATAGTATCCATTTGATCTAACTGATCTAATCTGTGGGTCACCATAATGCACATCTTACCTGCCATGGCGCGATTCAGCGCAGAACTCACCGCCTGCTCACTCTGGCTATCTAAACTAGCTGTGGGTTCATCGAGGACAAACAAACTCGCCTGCTGCCCAAGCGCCCTTGCTAAAGCAATACGTTGAGCTTGGCCGACGGATAAACCGGAAGATTGTTCACCGACCGGCGCATCTAAACCCAGTGGTTGCGCCTTAACGAAGTCGCTGATATTGGCCTCAGCCAGTAAGTGCCACAGCGTATCGTCGGGCAGAGTTGGGTCGGCTAAGGCCACGTTATCCCGCACTGTGCCGTGAAATAACTGCGGTTCCTGTCCAAGCCAAGCTAAGTGCTGTCGCCAATGGGCTAAGTCTAATGCGGATAACTCATGGCCATTAATCAACAAATGGCCCTTGTAGGGTAAAAATCCCAATAAGGCGTTGAGTAAACTGGTTTTACCCGCTCCGCTCGGACCAACTAAAGCTAAGCGTTCACCCTCTTTTAACTCAAAACTCAGCGGGCCAAGTAAACGCGTGCCATCGACACTGAACACCTCAAGATTGTCGGCACTCAGCGTCTCTATGCTATTGATGCGGACGTGGCCGGCAAATTCAGGTTCCGGATGTTCGAGCAAGGTAATCAAAGCTTCTGCCGCGCCTATAGCCTGCGCCTTAGCATGGTAATGAGTCCCCATGTCGCGCAGCGGTTGATAAAACTCAGGAGCTAAAATCAGAATAAATAGCCCAGTAAATAAGCTGAAAGGAATACCGCCCACCTCAGGCACTATACTCGAGCTAATATTAGCATGGACGCTATAATAGCCAAAATCTAAGTGACCTAAGTAACTGAAACCAAAGTAAACTGCCAATACTGCAATCGATACCGCGGCAAAAAACTCTAAGACCGCAGAGCTTAAAAATGCCATGCGTAGCACCGACATAGTGCGGCTACGAAACTCTTCTGAAGCACTCGCGATCACCTTAAGCTCGGCATCACCACGGTGAAAAAGTTTCAAGGTGCTTAAGCCTTTTAATCTATCCATAAAATGGCCGCTCAATCTTGCAAGCGCACTGAAGTTCTTGCGATTAGCATCGGCAGCGCCCATGCCAACTAAGATCATAAACATAGGGATTAATGGCGCTGTGAGTAACAGGATTAAGCCTGCCGCCCAGTTAATCGGGAATACCGCTGCTAAAATGAGGATGGGAATAAAACCAGCAAGGCTGATTTGCGAAAGGTATCTGGCATAAAAATCTTGTAAATCTTCGACTTGCTCTAAGACTATGCTTGCCCAACTCCCTGCGGGTTTACCTTTAATAAATGCAGGACCTAGCTTAGTCAACTTATCCATCACTGCCGCGCGAATATGGCCACGTAGACGCTTACCCGCCTCAAAACTGGCGCGCTCACGCCCATAAGCCAGCAAGGCACGCAGTAACATCAAGGCAATTAGCGCAATAAAATGAGGTGTATAGGTATCAATACTCACGCTGGAACTGATCGTTTGGGCATTGTCAGTTAGCGGTACGACTTGCTGCCCTATGATCACGCCATCCAGAATCGTCGCAATAATATAAGCCTGTGCCACCATAGCGACGGCGCTTATCATCCCAAGCCATAACGACAATTTAAGGAACAGGCCACAGGCTTTTTTCTGGGCTTTAAGCCAAACAAGAAGGGATTTTTCTAACGACTTATCCATGGTGCTCCAACAAGAAAACAATTAAGCGACTCGTAGCGGGGATCGACTATCGATAACAACTCAGTTTAAGGGGCTTGCAACAGCTAAAAAGTTCCGATAGGGACGCAGTATCGCAGGCATCTACAACAGATGAAACCCTATCACAGACTTTTGCTAGCGGACTCACAAAAACGAGCTAAAGATAAATAAATCTAGGAGTTAACGGAACTTTACCTAGTACTAGCCTGATTTAAAAAACTTAGGTAGCATGAAGCTCTTTGTATTGAATGTCCTCTATCTATGCCAAATAAAAATGCTGGTTTCACCCTGATTGAACTCGTTGTGGTTATTATTATTCTTGGCGTATTAGCCGTAGTAGCTGCACCTAAATTCATTAATTTACAATCAGATGCCTATAAGAGTCAGCTCTCAGGTGCACTGGCTTCGATGAAATCCGCCGTCACTTTATTCAAGGCAAAGTCGGAAATTGCTAACAGCGGCACCACGAATAGAGTCGTTTACGACGAAATCCGTGGCGAAAACTATCAGCCTTGGGCTGCCAGTACCAGCGGTATAACGCCAAGTACAGCTTACACGACTCCGCCAGAAATTTTTAAAGCGGCAGGGCTAAATGTGAATGAGTGGTCCTATCGAATTTACACCACCAACGGCACCTATGAAGTTATCGCCACACCAAAACAAAAACTGAACCTTGCCACGCCCACAGAAGCGCAAGTCGAAGCGACAAATTGCTATATCGACTATAAATGGGAGACAACGGGCGTTCCCACTTATAAAAAAGTCGACACCGGTTGCTAAGCGACCTTAACGATAAAATATCTATAGAAAAAAACAGCGAGTTAACCTGATGTTATCTCGCTGTTTTATTTACGCCCTAAACTCATTTAGTTGTTAATGCTTACGTTTACAATTAAGCATTTTTAAAGAGTTCGCGCTTATTGCACTCCACCGTATTTCACTAGCACATGCCAGAGCAACTTAAGTTCATGGGCGACTTGTGCACGATTACCGCGCTCACGCCAATGCAGGGGGGAATGGTATAAATCCCGCGCCGCCACGCCTATGGCATGGGCATCAACTCTGTCTTCTATGGCAATCCGATTAGCCAGCGATGGCATAGTTGGCCCACGGAAATCACTGGGGATCTGCGCCGTATGCAGACTAAAGCCATCATGATATTGCAGCTCAATATCATATTTATCGCAAATTTTACTTAAGCTTGCGCCAATATCAGTACCCTTAAAACTGGGGTCCGCCACCAGCATGGCGATATCTTCATCGAGGGAAACATCACCATGGATCTGCGCCTCGATATAATGATCAAGATTATTCGATAGCGGCCGCTCGAAACGTGACAGCAAGGAAGCATTGAGCTGATGCCCCAAATAATGGATCACATTCAGCGGCTTAAAGTCGGATTTGCCTAAGGCATAGTGACGCTCAAAACTCTCAGTCAGCAGCGCCGCTAAAATATCATCGAAACATGACAGCGTGCCTTTCTCTTTCGGATTACGATACGAGTCGAGATAACTAAAGGTTGAGCGCGCCATCGCACTTGTATGAGTCAAAAAATAGCAGCTACCAAAACGTGGGGCGGGACCGTCTTGCCACATCCCCAGATCGAGTGCACCGTATTTAGGCCGAGATTTAGTGCCCTTGTATACATCCCCAAAAAGCTGATTTTCCCAATGATCCCGTGGGCCACCTAACTCAGGTGACAACTGACCATTGGAAATATGCGTCTCAAACTGGCTACGGTATTGACCATCGCGCAGTAAACCTTCGGCAACAGTCATACCACGGCTGTCGATTCTATCGGGGTGAAAATGCAGCGCAATTCGGCCACAGTTGAGCAATTGTTTAAGCGCGAGTTGCATCTCATGCATGGGGATATTTGACATCTGCTGCACATTTTTAATCACAGCGACGGCTTGTTCACTGCGTCCTCGTGCAAGGCGTTCAATATGCTGTATCGCTGTCATAATTCCACCTATAAATGAGAGGCGTTTAACCGTTCCCACAATGCCTCATCCTAAAATAAACGTGAGATAAATCGCAAGCATGCAGAGAACTGCTCTTAAGCCACTCCATCTAAATGACTAAGTTAAACATGAATGACTCAGTTAAACGTAACCGTGAAAACACTCAATAATTCTTTCGCTCGGTTCATTGTTAAAAATTCAGCGAATAACATCAATCACGAACTGCACAGATAGCTAAACCAATTGAGTCATTGATTAATTCTACTCCAATCGACTTTAGTTTATACCACTCTCATTATTGTAGCGTGATCTACCGCTAACTCATTCTAACTCTAGATAAAAAATGCCTATGACTTCAATTGATATTATGAACTAAGCTTAATAGTCATCTTATTCCTTGAAATCAATTAACTTCCATAACCTCAAACTCTGCCATCTAAACTTGCGCCTAAAAGATAAGCGAGGCCGAGTGAAAGCCGCCGACAAGCGATTTATGTGCCAATATGAATGAAACCCAACCCAAAAACCTTTATTAGATGGCACTTAAAGCCCTGATCCTGTAAGCTGCACGCCCGCCAGCAGACCTGGCTATTGACCATAAATGCAGCACAGTGTTGCCACAAGAGACCAATCTATGAGTTTTACCTCCCTGGGCTTATCGGCCCCGATACTTAAAGCCGTTGCCGAACAAGGCTACGACACACCTTCGCCAATCCAAGCTCAAGCAATTCCCGCTGTGCTTCAAGGCAAAGATGTGATGGCGGCCGCCCAAACAGGAACAGGTAAAACAGCAGGTTTCACCCTACCTATGCTCGAACTCCTGAGTAAAGGTAACCGTGCCCAAGCAGGCCAAGTGCGCGCATTAGTGTTAACTCCGACACGCGAATTGGCAGCTCAGGTTGCAGAAAGTGTTGAAACCTATGGTAAGAATTTGCCACTGCGCTCAGCGGTGATATTTGGTGGCGTGCCTATCAATCCACAAATTGCTAAATTGCGCCACGGTGTCGACGTATTAGTCGCCACGCCTGGTCGATTGATGGATCTATATAATCAAAAAGCGGTGAAATTCAGCCAGCTTGAGATCTTAGTGTTAGATGAAGCCGACCGTATGCTCGACATGGGCTTTATCCGCGATATCCGTAAAATTTTGGCCATTTTACCTAAGCAACGTCAAAATCTGATGTTTTCAGCCACCTTCTCCGATGAAATTCGTGAGCTGGCCAAAGGCCTAGTCAATGATCCAGTCGAAATTTCGGTCACGCCACGTAACGCGGCGGCGACCACAGTAAAACAATGGGTTTGCCCAGTTGATAAGAGCCAAAAATCGGCACTCTTGATCCAACTCATCAAGCAAAACGATTGGCAACAAGTATTGGTATTCTCGCGCACTAAACATGGCGCTAACCGTCTGGCGAAAAGCCTTGAAGAGGCAGGTATCAAAGCCGCCGCTATCCACGGTAATAAGAGCCAAACCGCCCGTACTAAAGCCTTAGCCGACTTTAAAAATGGTCAAGCTCGCGTACTGGTTGCGACCGATATCGCCGCCCGCGGTTTAGACATAGACCAATTACCACAAGTGGTTAACTTCGACTTACCGAACGTGCCAGAAGATTATGTGCATCGTATCGGCCGTACTGGCCGCGCTGGCGCATCGGGTCAAGCCGTGTCACTGGTAAGTAACGAAGAAATCAAACTGCTGAACGATATCGAGCGTTTGATCAATCGCGTATTAGACCGAGAAATGGTTGAAGGCTTTAACCATGAATTGCCAGAATCACGTTTGGGTGGCGGCGGGAAAAGTAGCGGTAAATCAGTACCAAGTCGTAGAAATACCCGCAGCTCAAACCAACCTAGCTCACGCGATGGTGCTCCAAGAAGCGCCGAGCATAAAGACGGTCAACGCAGCGGTGACGTCGCGCGCGGTCACAAGCCAAACGACAAGAACCCAAGACACAGCGGCGAAGCCAGTAGCGCACCCCGTGCCGATGCCAAACCTCGTCCACCACGTTCAAACGATGGCCGAGCCAATAGCGCAGGCACTAGTCGTCCAACTGAAAGCCGTTCAGGTGCTGGCGAGAATCGTGGCCAAGCGGGTGAGAACCCTTACGCCAATGGCCCAAAGAAAAACACCCGTCGCCCAAATAACGGTGCGAGTCGTCCAAGACATTCACAGGATTAATGCAAAAGCTAAGCGAACTTGCTTAGCGATTTAGCCGTATTAAGTCCCAAACAGAAACGCCCAACTCCGTATGGAATTGGGCGTTTTTGTTTGTCTTAGTTTGTCTTAGTTTGTCTTAGTTTGTCTTTATCGATGCTTAGCTCGTTATCTACGCTTTGAACAATAATCGGCTTGAACAATCACTGCCTTAAACAACCTAAAACGGCAACCTAAGTTAATTCGCCTTTGTATCTGGCAACTGCTGCAGGACTTCATCCGTAAAATAGGGTTCATCTTCAACCCAAAAAATGTAGTCTAAGCCTAGGTAGTTTTGTGCAAAATCCAACAGCTCAGGCACAGTATTCTTTTTACCCGTTTTAGGATTAATCTGCCGCAAATTACCGTCTTGCACCGCCATACCTTTCACCAGTGTCGCTGGGTACTCTTTAATAAAGGCATAACTTTGTGCCATATGACTTTTACGGTAAGGCATCAGATCTGGGCCACCAACACCCATGTTGAGCGATTTGGCTTGCGCAAATAAGCCTCGCATATAGCCTTTGTCATTCCATGGCAGCCATTCGTCTGGCAAAAAGTTCAAATACACCATAGCGGTTGAATGCTGAAATGACTCAGCTAATACCTGCATATTCTCGCCAATCGCATCAATATAGGCTTTAGGATTAAAATCACTGGGGAAGGTGGTTGTTCCGTCGGCGTTTTCAGTCCCCACATCAATTGAGCTTTCACTAAAGTTAATGCCCGCAATTTTCCCATCAAACTCTTGGCCAAGCTGACGCACCAATTGTTGATAACGTGCACGCACTGAGGGCTCCCACATTTTGGCTGACCAGCCATACTCATCATCCGTCACCGGTTTATTGGGATCACGCTCTGGTGCACTCAACATGCTTTGCTTCAACACACCGCCTTGATAAATAGGATCATCGAGCAAATAACGCGGCACATTGACTCTGGGCGTAAAGGATTTCTCTTGCAGCTGGATCCACAATTTTTTGCCTATCGAATCGAGATACGCAATATCGGCCCTAATCGCACTGAAATCATATTCGCCCTGCTTAGGCTCTAAACTGCGCCAAGTATAAACAATCTGCGCACCGCCAAAACGGGGATCGTGCAGCGCCTTGTCGGCACGAATGTTTTCTCCGTTGGCCTCACGATGATTAATATAGATAAAGTGCTGTAACGGTTGCGACTCTGACTTAGACTCCGGTTGCGGCTCTGGCTGAATTGATGCAACGCTCGCTGCGCTTAAAAAGATGCTTAGTAAAATAGTCCATCGAAACATAAATACTCCAAACCGATGCAGCCCTATCACCTGACAAAGCCGTTAATCCGCTCATTTATTTTTTACTCAGAATCACTTCTAACACAGGCAAGCTGAGGGGCATATCAATTAAGCAGACAAATACAAAGTGTTACTTAATCGCCCAATAAGATTCGAGGTGAAGTAGACACAAAGGTGTAGTGACTACCGCTATAAAACCCAACAAAAAAGGGAATAAACCTGAGTTTATTCCCTTTAAAAATAGAGCGAATTAAATCGAGGTACGATTCAACTCAAGCTAGGCCAAACTTACTTCATTGGCCAAGCGCGGTAAGATTTTCCTTTGATCCGGCCGCCAGTAATTTTGTTCAGTGCTTTCTTGGCAACCTTACGATTAACGGCCACATAGGCGCGGTAATCGGTCACTTGGATTTTACCCACCTGTGAGCCTTCGATACCGTTTTCGCCTGTCAGCGCGCCTAAGATATCCCCTGGACGCAGTTTTTCCTTCTTTCCGCCATCGATCTGCAGAGTGATCATGGTTGGGGCTGCAGGCGTGTTGCCGAGCAGGCTTTCAGATGGCAGTGATTCGCTGGTGATTTCGCGCTCTAAATACTCTTCTAACAAGGCAATTTTGTAACCGTCTTGGTCGTTATAGAAGGTATAAGCGGCGCCTTTACTGCCCGCACGGCCAGTACGACCGATGCGGTGAATGTGGACTTCGGTGTCGTAGGCAACGTGATAGTTAAACACGGCATCCAGCGCATCGATATCTAAACCACGGGCGGCAACGTCGGTCGCCACTAAGACGCAGGCACTCTTATTAGCAAATTGCAGCAGGGTTTCGTCCCTGTCTCTTTGCTCTAAATCGCCGTGCAAAGCCAATACGCTAAAGCCTAAACCTTCAAGCTCATCGGCCACTTTTTGGGTTTCGCGTTTCGTGTTACAAAACACCACCGCGCTTTCAGGCTTATGTTCTAACAACAATAATTGCAGCGCTTGCATACGCGCCTTGTCATCATCTAAATGATAGAAATGTTGGGCTATGCTCAAGCTGTCGTGATTACCTTCAACTTTAACCATGCTTGGGTCATACATGATTTGCTTAGCAATCGATTGAATTTGCTCTGGGAACGTCGCGCTGAATAGCAACGTCTGACGCTCACGAGGCGCTTGTTCGATAATCGCATCGAGGGCTGGTTGGAAACCCATTTCTAACATGCGATCGGCTTCATCGAGCACTAACATGTTGAGATTGCTTAAATCTAAGCGATTGCGATCTAAGTGATCAACGATACGGCCAGGCGTACCCACAATAATGTGCGCGCCGTGTTCCAGCGAGCCAACTTGTGGCCCCATAGGCACACCGCCGCAAAGTGTCAGTACTTTAACGTTATGAATACCACGGGCAAGGGTACGGATTTCCTGCGCCACTTGGTCGGCCAACTCGCGGGTTGGGCATAACACTAAGGTTTGAATGCGAAAGCGTTTAACGTCTAACTTGTTCAGTAATCCTAAGCCGAAGGCGGCCGTTTTACCCGAGCCAGTTTTACCCTGACCTATCACATCCTGCCCCGCTAAAATGGGTGGCAAACTTTGCGCCTGAATTGGCGTCATCTCGTTGTAGCCCATAGAAGAAAGGTTCTCAAGCAGTTCGGGTTTTAGCTTAAGAGTCGAAAAAGCCATTGATGGATTAGGCTTAGTATCAGAGTTGCTCAAGGTGAATATCCTGTGGTGGGTAACGAAGCGGCTGCTAGGTTACTGAAATTGCGTTACTTATCGATTTAACTGGTCTATCAAGATTCAGGTTAGCTTTGGGCTAGCTTGAGTTTAGATTTAAGCGCTAGGCTCGCTCAACCCAAAAGCACGGCTATTGTAGCAACAAAGCGCAGCTTTTGCCTCAAGTCCTTAAGCAATAGACATAGCAGGCGTAAACAGCAACAAAAAAGCCCCGTAGCAATACAGGGCTTAGACTTAGATTTAGGCTTGGATTTAGAATTAGCTCAGTGCGGCAGATTTAACAAATTACGCGATCTGGCCGAAACGCCCTTCTTGGTAATCGCGAATCGCCTGCTGAATCTCCGCTTGGGTGTTCATCACAAAGGGACCCATCTGGACGATTTTTTCACGGATAGGTTTACCCGCAAACAGTAGCATCCCAGCGCCGCGCTCATCGGCTTTAAGCTTAAGCACACTTTGGCTATCGATCACTAAAAACTCGCCCTGATGATGTTGATTTGAAGCAGATGACCACTGTGAATCTTCACCTTTACTTAAGTCACCTTGGTACAAGTACAAGGCGACAAACTCATGTTGAGACAAATCGAGCGTGGCCTCAGCATTTGGCGATAGACTTAAATCAGCAATAGCAGCCTCACCCGCTAATCCTTGAATAGCCGCACTAATAAGCGGCTGATCTTTAAAGCCCCAATCACCCGCTAAGGCTTTTAAGCTAGCGCCAGTGTTATTGGTCACTTCAACGCTCGCGCTACCCGCAGTATCTTGATACTTAGCTGGACGCAGCTTGTCTTTGGCGGGCATATTGACCCAAATTTGAAATCCATGCAGACCATCGACAGCATCGGCAAGTGGCATTTCAGAATGCACTACACCGAACCCTGTACTCATCCACTGCACATCGCCGGCACGAATCGCCTTCACATTACCCATTTGGTCACGGTGCTCAAAACCGCCCTTACGAATATAAGTAAAGGTCTCCATCCCGCGATGGGGATGTACGGGGAAACCGCCAATAAAGTCTTGTTCATCATCGGATTTTATTTCGTCGATCATCAAGAAAGGATCAAATTTAGTCGTCACAAAATCGGCGACACGGCGAATATTGACCCCATCGCCATCCCTCACGGCTTTGGCGGAAAACTGACTTAATACTTTCATTGCTGCTCTCCTATCGGTTGAGCAAAGCGATACGTGAAACGCCAAGATCATACGGCTAACACAAGACGCAAACGCTTTGCTGATGGAGGCAGAATAACAAGGAAGTTTACAAAAGAATAACGCGAAATCACGTCCTAAACATTCGAAAAAATAGAACGGTATGCAGGAAGGAGCGAGTAACCTAGTGTTCTAACTGGATAATAAAATAGTGGTTTAGTTGCCAAATCTTGCACTTCGGATTTGAACTCGTGGCTATCAAAAATAGCGTTAATAAAAAAATTTTAATTATTATGGTACATAAAAATCAAACCTTAAATCTGAATTAAATTACTTCCATTCATTAAAAATGTATTTCCGCACACTGTATACAAATACAGCCAACACAAAAATACTATAAAAATTTAATTTAGTTCATTTAGAAACAATGAGGATTTAACAATAATTACTGCTTACCAAGTAAAATACATAGCGAATTACTGAAGTCTAAGAAGAAGAAATAATAAATTATTACATTTGTTTCAATATAAACTTACTGATATCTGTCTACTTATCGGGAGACCATACGAAATAAATAAAAAATCAAAACATTTACAATTAGCAACCAAATCTGTTACTTTTAGCGTTCATGGATTAATGTGATTACAGGAAGTACAATGAAACGCTTATTTATACTTTTAGCTTTACTCATTTCCACTACAGCATCTAGCGCAGACGAAACCCATGGTTTCTCTGCAGGCTTGGGTTTAGGCTCAACAGAAGACTATGGGGGGATAACCCATTATGACTTTGCCTATCGCTATCAATTCACCCCAGATTGGGGAGTTGAAGTAGGTTACACACCATTTCAAAGTGAGCCTTTTACCGCAGCAATACATGGTGTTTTTGACGATTACGTGTTGGAGAACTCTTATTCCTCTCGGCTTGCTGGCACATATACATACCAAATATCAGCAAGACATAATGCGATATTTAAGGCAGGATTATCTCAATCTAAAGCTAATTATCAATTGAATGACTACGAAAATAGTAGTGATGATGTTATAACTATAGATGAGTATTCAGACGATGGATATGGCTTATATGCCGCATTAGGTTGGCGTTGTCGTTTTTATAATGGCTTCGAAATTATGACAACATTAGCCTACCAGGATTCTGGAGTATTTGAAATGACGAGCTTCACTGTAGGAATAGGCTACAGCTTCTAAGGCTATAAATTTAAACCCCATAATGCCAGTAAATGCTGGCATCATGTTGCTAAGCAAAAATTTAACTTAGAATTCTAGTAAAAATCCATTTTCATCATAATTAATTACGTTATTTCTATTAACGCTATATAAAATTTATAGCAAATGCTGAAGAAAAATTTCCCATTCCACAGCTGATTAAACTATATCCCATAACTATATTGCCTAAGAATAGTCATCTTATATTCACTGAAGACACTATTTTAAGCAAATATCTATACATAAAAAACGCCATTGCAGATTGGCAATAGCGTTATATTTGAGATGACAAGTTAATAAGTCTAAAGTCTCATCATTATTCTATGGGTCATCGAATTTATTTTTAGTAACTTATTCCGCCCATTTACCCATAGTGCATCTGTCATTACTGCCAAAGTCTCGCACTGTGGCGACATTCTCGTAGCCTAGTTCAATAAGCTTAGCTCTGAGTTTCACAGCCTGCTCAAAACCATGTTCGAGCAGGATATAGCCGTTAGGCTTTAAGTAATCTCGAGCTGTGTTGGCAATATAATAAAGATCGGCAAAGCCTTCCTCGGCGGCGGTTAACGCGCTTTGGGGCTCGAAACGCACGTCACCTTGGTGCAAGTGTTCGTCAGCTTCATCAATATAGGGCGGATTTGAGACGATTAAATCAAAGTCCCGCGACTTTACGGCACTGAACCAGTCACTCTGGAGAATTTCGACCTGTGGCAGCTTTAAGTTCTCGCGGTTTGCGATAGCCAAAGCCACGGCATCATCGACTTTATCGACCGCGGTGATTTGCCATGACTCACGCTCAGACGCCAACGCCAGCGCAATGGCTCCAGTGCCTGTGCCTAAATCGAGCACTTTGGCGTAGGTGGAAAGCGGCAGGTTCAAGGCGGTTTCGACCAAAATTTCCGTATCAGGACGCGGGATCAAAGTGGTGTCGTTGACGATAAAAGGCAACGACCAAAATTCGCGCTCACCAACAATATGTGCCACAGGTACGCCTTTTTGGCGTTTCTGTACCATTTGCTGGAAGCGTTTCCACTGTTCAACCGTTAGGGATTTTTCAGGCCAAGTATACAAATAGCTGCGGCTTTTATTGAGGCAATATAACAACAAAACCTCTGCATCCAAATGAGCGGATTCAGAGGTTGATGCTAACTGCACATAAGCCCATTGCAGGGCTTCGGCTATGCTAGATTGATCTGACAAAATTACCCCTGCTCGTCAGCCAGTGCGGCTAACTGATCGGCTTGATGCTCTTGCATCAGAGGCAATAAAATAGCATCGAGATCGCCTTCCATCACTTCGTTCAAGCGATATAAGGTCAAGTTGATGCGGTGTTCGCTCACGCGGCCTTGCGGGAAGTTGTAAGTACGTACACGTTCGGAGCGATCGCCACTGGCAACCAGACTACGACGGGTCGATTCTTCGGCGCTGCGGCGTTTTTCGTCTTCAACAGCTTGAATACGTGCGGCCAGTACACTCATGGCTTGGGCACGGTTCTTGTGTTGCGAACGTTGATCTTGGCATTCCACCACGATCCCAGTAGGAATATGGGTGATTCGAATAGCTGAGTCAGTTTTGTTAACGTGCTGACCACCTGCACCTGATGAACGATAGGTATCAACTTTCAGATCGGCTGGGTTGATTGAAATCGCTTCCGCTTCAGGCACTTCGTGAAGTACCACAACAGTAACCGCTGAAGTATGCACACGTCCTTGGGATTCGGTTTCTGGCACACGCTGTACACGGTGGCCGCCGGATTCAAACTTAAGTTTGCCGTATACGCCGTCACCACTGACCTTCATGATCACTTCTTTAAAGCCACCATGTTCGCCTTCGTTGCAGCTCATGATTTCGATCTGCCAGCGATTCGCTTCAGCATAACGGCTGTACATGCGGAATAAGTCACCGGCAAAAATAGCCGCTTCATCGCCGCCTGCACCAGCGCGGATCTCAACGAAGGCGTTTTTATCGTCGTCAGGATCTTTTGGCAATAATAGAATTTGCAATTCGTCTTCGAGCTGCTCGAGTTTGGCCTTAGCGGCTTTCATCTCTTCCTGCGCCATTTCACGCATTTCAGCATCGTCTTCTTCCAGCATTTCTTTGGCAGAATCGAGATCGGCCTGCGCTTGCTGATAGGCTTTAAAGCCAGCAACAACGTCTTCTAACTGGGCATATTCTTTCGATAACGCACGAAACCTGTCTTGATCGGAAATGACGCTAGCATCACCCAGCAAAGCCATGACTTCTTCATTGCGCTCGAGCAAGCCTTCCAGCTTGCGGATAACGGATTCCTTCATTTAACTCGCTAACCTTAGTTTTTATCTAATCCAAGCGCTGATCTTAACTGACCGAGAGTATTCAAATCGCCCTGACGACTCGCTGCCGTGAGGGCCTGTGTCGGTGCGTGGATAAGTTTGTTGGTCAGGCGATTGGCTAGTTCAATCAATACCTGCTCAGTGTCTGAGCCCTGGGCTAATTTATTCAAGGCGCGTTCCACTAACTCATCTTTTACCGCCATGCTCTGGCTGCGATACTCGCGAATACTGTCGACCGACTCTAAAGAACGGATCCAATCCATAAATAGGAAAGATTGTTCTTCAGTAATTACTTCAGCTTGCTCGGCGGCTTCTTTTCGAGAAGCCATATTCTGTTCAATAATGCTATGCAGGTCGTCCACTGTATACAGAAACGCGTCATCCAAATCGGCGACTTCCGGCTCAATATCCCGGGGAACTGCTATATCAACCAATAACATAGGTTGATGGCGACGCTGCTTTAGCGCTTTTTCGACCATGCCTTTACCTAGGATAGGCAGAGGGCTGGCGGTAGAGGATATCACGATATCGGCTTTTGGGAGATAATCTGGTATCTGCGCCAGTGTAATTGCTGTTGCGCCAAACTCCTCACACATGCCTTGGGCACGTTCTAACGTCCGATTTGCTACGACCATTGAAGCCACACCGTTGTCTTTAAGATGCTTCGCAACCAGTTCTATAGTTTCACCTGCGCCAATCAACAGTACTTTAGTGGTCGATATCGATGAGAAAATATGTTTCGCCATGCTTACCGCGGCAAATGCCACTGAAACTGCGGCGGCGCCAATTTCAGTGTCAGTGCGGACTTTCTTAGCGACTGAAAAAGTATTCTGAAAGAGTCTATCTATGGTTAGCGCAACCGTACCAGCCTCTTTGGCCTTAACGAACGCTTGCTTTACTTGACCGAGAATCTGCGGCTCACCAAGGATCAAAGAATCGAGCCCAGAGGCTACGCGCATCAAATGCCTTACGGCATCTTGACCGTGATAGTTATAGAGACAAGGTGCTACATCCTCATGATCTAGGCCGTGATATTCTTCAAGCCACGCAATAATGTCGGCCTCATCGCCGTTGTTGCAATACAACTCAGTGCGATTACAGGTCGAGACAATAACGGCTTCACCCGAGCGTGTACGACTGGCCAGACTCTTCATAGCGTCATGAATTTTGTCCGGAGAGAAGGCGACTTTCTCACGCAGGTCTACCGTGGCTGTTTTATGGTTAATACCGATTGCTACAAGGCTCATCTGACTCTTTCTAGATTCTTGGCGACTCTCTTAATAAGGGCATTCTACTGAATTGGCCCAACTAAAAACAGAATACGCTTAACAAAACCGAATAAAGGTCTAACTTCTTACCTAAATTTTCTATCAATAATAGGTAAAGCAAAATTTGCCCCAAGGGAGCAAATCTAAGTGACCACCGATGGAAATTTTACGTTTGGCATTGGTATTCTTTCCAAGCCCTCGTATCATAAGGACTTTGGTATATCAGTCATAGATGAATAATTTGAAGCGCCTCACAAAAACCATTTTCTCTTGTTTTACCTTAAGCGCCCTACTCTTACTGGCGGGGTGTGAAACTTTGCCGCCGATGACTGACTTAAGCCCAATCACAGTCAATGATGCGCGCCAAGCCAAAGCTTGGGAATTACAGGGAAAACTCGCGATAAAAACTCCCGACGATAAACTCAGTGCCAATATCTACTGGCGCCACAGTGAAGATCGCGATGAACTCACACTCACGACTATGCTAGGTACAACGGTGTTGACGCTTAATTCAACCTCAAACTCTGCCCATTTACATATCGATGGCAAAGATTTTCGCGACGATAATGCCCAGCGTTTACTCGAGCGCGTCAGCGGTTGGTCCATCCCCTTGGCCGATTTACCTTTATGGATCACCGGCCAAGTTGGCCCGAATGACCAAGTACTGGAAAGCGATAGCCAAGGCAAACCCAAACAGCTCACGAACACTCAAACCCCACCGCCTTGGCAGGTAACATTTTTAAGTTGGCAATCCCAGAGCGGCGCCAACGTGCCCCATCAATTAAAGCTTGAGCGTGGTGACTTACAACTCAAACTACAATTGAATCAATGGCAAGCCCTCGGCAAGCCTGCAATCATACTCGAAGAGAAACCTTAGCATGCCCGCAGCAATTTCACGCCATTGGCCAGCACCAGCCAAGCTTAACTTATTCTTACACGTGAATGGTCGCCGCGCAGATGGTTATCATGAACTGCAAACCTTGTTTCAGTTTATTGATTACTGTGACATGCTCGATTTTAAGGTCACTGAAAGCGCAGAACTGATTTTGCACTCCAATATCTCTAATGTTGTCGCCGATAGCGATAACTTAATTCTGCGAGCCGCAAAATCATTACAACAAACCACAGGCTTTACTGGCGGCGCCGAAATCTGGTTGGATAAACGTCTGCCCATGGGCGGAGGTTTAGGTGGCGGCTCGTCAGATGCTGCCACCACCTTAGTGGCACTGAACACGTTATGGAACACCCAATTATCGACCGAAGAACTGGCTAAAATCGGCCTTAAATTGGGTGCCGATATTCCTGTTTTTATTCATGGTTTCGCCGCTTTTGCCGAAGGTGTAGGTGAACGCTTACAAGCGGTAAATCCGAGTGAGCCTTGGTACTTAATCATCGCACCCGATGCCCATGTTTCCACCGCTGAAGTATTCAAAGATCCACTTTTACCACGTGATACCCCGAAACTGGCCATAGATACCTTAATGAACCAACCTTGGGCAAATGATTGTCAAAAACTAGTCGTTTCTAAATACCCTCAAGTTGCCAAGGCATTAGGCTGGCTGCTAGAATATGCGCCGTCGAGAATGACAGGAACAGGCGCATGCGTGTTCGGGGAATTCACACAAAAGCAACAAGCTCTCGCAGCCTTGGCGAAATTACCGTCTGAAATGCAAGGATTTGTTGCACAAGGGATGAATCTTTCGCCGCTCATCACGCGACTCAGTCACCCTTAAACTACTTTCTTCTAGAGTAACCACTTAACGATAACGCCTCGGGTTCCTCCCGTCCCTACATCGTCGTTACTCTAGCCACTAAAATATAAAGCAAACGCCTGAGGTTCATACAGTGCCCGACATCAAGCTCTTTGCTGGGAACGCCACCCCCAGTCTCGCTAAAAAGATAGCCGATCGTCTATTTTGCAAACTCGGAGACGCAGTGGTTGGTCGTTTCAGCGATGGTGAAATCAGTGTCCAAATTAACGAAAATGTACGTGGGGCCGATGTGTTCATCATCCAATCCACTTGTGCGCCGACAAACGACAACCTGATGGAACTCATCGTTATGGTTGACGCGCTACGCCGTGCATCTGCTGGCCGTATCACAGCTGTTATTCCTTACTTTGGTTATGCACGTCAAGACCGTCGCGTTCGTAGCGCCCGTGTACCTATTACTGCAAAAGTGGTTGCCGATTTCCTGTCTAGCGTGGGTGTTGACCGCGTTCTGACCTGTGACCTGCACGCTGAGCAAATCCAAGGTTTCTTCGACGTTCCTGTTGATAACGTATTTGGTAGCCCAGTGCTACTAGAGGATATGTTAGCGAAGAACTTAGATAATCCAGTCGTTGTTTCTCCAGACATCGGTGGTGTTGTTCGCGCTCGCGCAGTAGCAAAACTGTTGGATGATTCTGATTTAGCGATCATTGATAAACGTCGCCCACAAGCGAACGTTGCGCAAGTTATGCACATCATTGGTGATGTTCAAGGTCGTGACTGCATTATCGTTGACGATATGATCGACACAGGCGGCACTCTGTGTAAAGCGGCTGAAGCCTTAAAAGAACATGGTGCGAACCGCGTATTTGCTTACGCAACTCACCCAGTGTTCTCTGGCAAAGCGGCTGAAAATATCGCTAACTCAGTGATTGATGAAGTGATTGTGACTGACACTGTTCCTTTAAGCCCAGAAATGTTGAAAGTGGCTAAAGTAACTCAGTTAACTATGTCTGCGGTACTGGCTGAGGCAATTCGTCGCGTAAGCAACGAAGAGTCTATTTCTGCCATGTTCCGTCACTAACTGTTCCGTCACTCATAGTAGTCACTGAACGTTCTGACTAATCTGAGTTGTACAATGCACAGTTTGCTGTTTTAACGAATCACTAAGCTTGCAGAGCTCATCACTCAGACATAAAAACGCACTCCTCGGAGTGCGTTTTTGTTAGTGTATTTTCTAAGCTAGCTTTTGCTCATCAGATTAGAGTTGGCTTTTAAATATTAGATTTTAAAATTACTCACCGCACGGAATAAGAATTCAGCCTGCGCTTTCAGCTCATCAGATGCCGACGCATTCGCATCTGCCGCATGGGATGACTCCTCAGCGATATCGCGGATCACCACCACGTTCTTGTTCACTTCGGCCGCCACCATACTTTGCTCTTCAATAGCCGCCGCAATTTGAGTACTCATGTCCATAATATTACGCACGTCGTTATTGATAAGCTTCAATAAAGCGCCTGCACTTGCCGCTTGTTCAGCGCTTTCAACGCCTTGTTTTTGGCTAGATTCCATCAATTGCACAATCGATCGGGTACGCGTCTGCAGCGTTTGAATGATGTTAGCAATCTCTTGGGTTGACGATTGCGTCCGCATCGCTAAGTTACGCACTTCATCGGCAACCACAGCAAAACCACGGCCCTGCTCACCCGCACGCGCCGCTTCAATCGCGGCATTCAAGGCTAAAAGATTGGTCTGCTCAGCAATACCGCGGATCACATCTAACACGCTACCGATAGTCTCGCTGTCACGTTCCAATTCGTTAACGACCGCTGCTGAGCTATTCAACTGCTCAGCAAGTGACTGGATTTTATGTATCGTTTGCTCAACCTCTAATTGACCACTTTGGGCATTATCGTGGGTCTGACCCGCTTTTGATGCCGCTAATTCGGTTGTTTTAGCGATTTCCTCAATCGTTGCACCCATCTCAGTGATTGCTGTTGCGACCATGTCGGTCTCATTAAGTTGTTGACCCACACCTTCGGAGGCGAGCATGGCATTTTCTGAAACACGTTTACAGGAAGTGTTAATCGTTGCGACCGACTCAATCACTTGCTCAATCAGCTGTTGGAAGCTACTCACCATGCTATTGAAATGCTGTGCAATTTCACCGAGTTCATCTTGGGTGGAAGCATCACACCTCAATGTCAGATCTTTACTCACCTCGATGCGAGAAATGATCTGCGTGATGCGCTCAACAGGCGCGATAATACTGCGGATAATCAAGTAGGTAATGATTGATAGTAGTAACGCAATAAAGATAAACACAGTAATACCGACATTAACACTACTACTCTCAGCATCATCAATAGCCTTAAGAGCCAAGTTTTTCAAGTCACTCGTACTGCTCTCAGTTTGCTGGTTTGCAGCTAAAACTCGCGCCATAGTACCGTCATTTTCGGTCAAACCAAGCTGCTGTTCTTTATTAATTAAGCTTTTGAAATCCTTTTGATATTGAGTAATAAGCTCTTCAATTTTTCGTTGAGTATCAATATCGATACTCGAGGCACGAAGCTTGTCATTAAACTTACCAATATTAGTATCGAAGGTTTCGACATAACTTAGCTCACGACGCAGCATAAAATCCTTTTCGTTACGCCTAAGTTGCAGCATTGCGGCTTCGAGTGCGGGCTGATCAAATTCCTTGAGTAGCGTTTCAACGTTATGCACCGCAGCTCGTAATGTACCGTACAAACCTGTTTTAGGTGTTAAGCCAATCTCTTGTTGTAGCTGCACCACTTCAGAAAAAGCGGCTTGATACTGATTTAAATTACGGTCAAAACTTTCAAGTGAGGCAGTCGACACCTCATATTCTTTAAAGACTTTCTCTAACTCAGGGACAATACTGTCGATTGCCATGTGGCTTTGCTTATGCAGCTCGACATATTTCAAATCCTTGCGAGCGAAAAAGTCCTTTTCATTTTTACGCAAAATTAAGACGTCTCGCTCTAAATCAAGCACACTTTGAGCCGCGTTAGAAAGTTCCGATTTCACCGAATTTGAATAGAGTTGTAATCCAAACATGGCAATTAGTGCCGAAATAGACACTGCAGCACTGAGTAACAACTTTGAGCGGATTAGCATAGAAAGTCCCCGAATATATAATCTATCTTAAAAAGATAGCTGGAAATTAAGCCTTTAACAGCGCAAACATAGCAATACATTAAAAGTTCACATCAAATACTTTGATAGCTTGTCGATTTAAGCTCCCATACTGTGAGTAGCGCATTATTTTTAACTTATTTTTAGCTTGGTGCTTCAGGGTGATACCCTACCGTTACTACAAAGTATTTCGTTTTAATTACGTTAAATATACCGTCTCAAAGCAGATGTAAGTGTCATAATATCAATTGATATAAAATGAATTACTTCATTAGCTTAGCAGTACTTTTCCGGGCGGATTCTACTACAAATTACAAAAATGTTACGCTGGATAATTGATCTAAATAAAATATATTTTTTAAGGTTCCAAACCTTTTGTAGCGCCCACTGCGTCAAAACTACAACACTCAATCATTATGGCAGGAAATTACAGTGACAGCAGGGATCCTCCCACTCAATGGCTCAATGTCTGACTTTGAACTGGTCACCTTAGCGAGCCAAGGAGACAGAACTGCCTTCAAGTTGCTGTATCAAAGCCATTACAAACGTATTTACGCCCTATCACTGCGCCTTTGCGGCCATAGCGCTATGGCTGAAGAAATTACCCAAGAGTGTTTTATTTTAGTGTGGCAGAAGTTGCCACAATTTCGAGGTGAGAGTCAGTTTTCCACTTGGTTACACAGTATTTGTGTCAATCAGGCATTGAGCAGCATTCGTAAACAAAAGTCCTTTTGGTCACGATTTATTCCGCTGGAACATGAAACTGAGCCCTTAAGCTCTGATAGCAGCTATAGCGGATTAGATAAGTTAATTTTCAAACTGCCAGAACGCGCTCGCATGGTTTTCGTACTCTGTGCAATCGAAGGTTATCAACATGATGAAATCGCTGACTTACTTGGCATTGCCGTCGGCACCAGCAAGACCCAATACCATAGAGCTAAGCAACTACTACAGGAGATGCTGTAATGACGTTAACGCCGCTTTCCCGTGAACAACAGCTTGAGCAATTGATCAATAGCGCGCCCAAAGAGATGTCGCCTACACATGATCTGTGGCAAGGCATTGAAAAACGCATGGATAAAACGCTGATAGCCCAAACGTACAAATCCCAGAAGAGTCACGCTTGGGCGATAGCGGCTTCGTTTATTATTCTAGCGGCATTGGGATATACCCAATTGCCCTATTTCAACTCATTCATAATGCAGCAGACAGAGCTTGCCCAAAACCAAGCTATGCCAGAGCAACCAGGGGATGCGGCCTTACATTTATTACTCACCCAAATTGCAACATCACACCAAGCGCAAGTGGACAACCTAGAACAGGCGCCAAATGCGCTAATGTGGCAAACGAGCAGCTTCAGCGCACCCGTTGAGCAAGGTTTAACTGAGCTAAGGCTCGCGGCAACACAGATTTACCAAGCTTTACAAGCAAATCCAACCGATAAACAACTTTGGCAACTCTGGCTTTGGGTGCAGCAGCGTGAGCTCGACCTATTACAACAGGGCCAAAAATTACCCATTAGAAACTCGACACAAGGAAACACCCTATGAGTAACCTCAATCTCACTAAAGCTAGCCTATTGGTTTCGACACTCTGTTTAGGCTTAATGAGCAATGTGTTAGCAGCACAAAGCGTTGATAAACAGTTAAGTGTCAGCAGCGACACTCAACTGCAGATCAAAGTCCAACGCGGTGATGTGACCATTCAAACATGGGATAAGAGTGAAGTGAGTGTCACTGGCACATTAGATGAATTGAGCGAAGGCTTTGTGTTTGAGCAACAGGGAAATAGTCTCAATATCGAAGACAAGATGCCTCGCCACTATAATGGCAATAATGACAAAGGATCACAGCTCACCATTAAAGTCCCAAAAACGGTTAAACTCAGTGCAGATACCATATCTGCCAATCTGCAAGTTGCCGAAACTCAAGGTGAACTAGATTTGAATACGGTAAGCGGCAATATCAACGCCAACAACTTAAGTGGTAAACCTGAGTTACATACAGTCTCTGGTGATATCACGACCAAAGCACTTGATGGAAAAATCAAATTAGAAACCGTATCCGGCACGATTCAGGACACTGACAGTAAAGGAGAAATGAACTATCGCCTCGTTAGCGGTGACTTAAAAAGCCACACTCAGGCAGAAAAAGTCACGATCGAACAAGTCTCAGGTGAAGTAAATGCTAACTTTAGCGTCACCAAAGAAATCGAGCTCAGAACCGTCAGCGGAGATTCACAAGTGTCACTCGCTAAAAACTTCAACAAAGCGAATTTAGAAAGTGTGAGTGGCGATATTACCGTGATCTTTAATGATGTTCCCGATGCAAGCTTCAACTTAGATGGTGGTCCTGGTGGAAAAATCAACAACGGTTTAACCCAAGATGTACCACAAAAACAGAAATATGTACCAAGCACAGAGTTATCATTCCAAACAGGCTCTGGTGCAGCCAACGTGAAGATGAATACCATCAGCGGTCATCTGATTTTAAAGAAACAGTAATAAAAGCTATTTAGCACAAATAAAAATGCCGCCAAAGTAAAACTCGAGCGGCATTTTTTATATCAAACTCATCAGACTGAAGCTATCTCTTCAGCCGTCAAATATCGCCATTCACCCAGTGCTAAGGAGGGGTCTAATTCAATTTGCCCTACACTTTCACGATGCAACCCTTGCACATGATTGCCCACAGCGGCAAACATACGCTTCACTTGATGATACTTACCTTCGGTGATAGTTAATCGCACTAATTGTGGATCAATAATCTCCAGTAACGCCGGCTTAGTTAGACCATCTTCACCGCGCAATTCAACGCCAGCGGCAAATACCGCAATCAAACGAGCATCCACAGGCTCAGCGAGTTGCACTAAATAACGTTTGCCACATTCTTTCTTCGGTGAGGTGATCTTATGCGACCATTGGCCATCACTGGTAATCAACACAAGTCCTGTAGTGTCAGCATCTAAACGACCAGCAATGTGCAAAGTTTCTGGCTTAGGCACATCCACTAAGCTCAATACCGAAGGGTAGGTTTCATCTATCGTCGAGCAAATAGTGTCTACCGGTTTGTTAAGCATTAAATAACGCTCGCCCACTAAGACAATCGGCTCGCCTTCAAGGCAAACACACATACCTTCAGTCACTTTAAAACCCGAGTCTTTAACGACTAAGCCATCACAAGTAATATCACCGCGATGCAAGGCTTTTTTCGCTAATGAGCGAGTCAGTGAGGTACTCTCACAGATAAATTTGTCTAAACGCACGTTAATACTCAACTTCAATAAAGAAAACTGCCGTATTATGAAGCCGACCAGTTCAAAGGGCAAAGAATTGCTGCTCAACGCGAGCTGTGTTTCTATATGAGCCCTTACGCATTGACAGTAATCACCATAGGGAAAGATGCTATGACTGAATTCCAAAAGATGATCACAGGCCAAGAATATGATTGTCTTGACAGCGAACTCTTAAGTTTAAGAACACAACAGCAGCGACTGAATCGACAATTAAATCAAACGATTGCTCAAAATAGCACTGAGTACGCCCAACTCTGCCAACAACTTCTGCCCCTTAAATCGCCTGCTGCAACTATCTCCACGCCGATTTTTATCAGTTATGGCATCAATCTCACTCTTGCTGACAGAGTGTTCATCAATGTCAATGTCACCTTGCAGGATAATGCCCCCATTTTTATTGATGAACAGACTATGATTGGTCCCAATGTACAGTTTTATACCTCAAGTCACCCACTTGATGCCGAGCTACGTTGCTCAGGTTTGGAAACCGCTAAAGCGATTCACATCGGTAAACGGGTATGGATTGGCGGCGGCGCAATCATAATGCCAGGAATCAATATTGGTGATGATGCCGTCATCGGTGCTGGCGCCGTAGTAACTAAAAATGTCGCTGCCAAAACAGTGGTTGCAGGCAACCCTGCAAAACAAATTAGGCAACTGAATTAACCCTATTTTAAAATGAGAAATCGAAGTGCTCGCTTACCTGAAAAGGCCTGCATACGGTAACTTTACAGCTACTGACTTAAATATGCTAACTGGTAACCTTTAGTTACATATCACTCAAGATAAATCCACGATAAACACTGTAATGACCTTGTTTCGATTCCTAGTAAGGCATTAACATAGTTCATTGCGCCTGAAGCAATCCCATTTTGCCAAAATAACAGCCCCAATAATGGGCACAATAATAAACTCGAAGGAAACAACATGAGAAAAGTACTCATTGGGGGACTGTGTGCCTCACTTATCGCAGGCCTGACTGCCTGTAATGACAAGGCTGCCGAAGTTAAAGCACCTGAAACTGCTAAAACAGCCACCGCAGCGGCAGTGACTCAAGCACTAGGTTCTGGAATTGAATTTGCTAATTTTGATAAAGCGATTCGTCCACAAGACGATTTCTATAAATACGTTAACGGCACTTGGCTAAAAAACACTGAGATCCCATCCGATCGCACTAGCATTGGCGCTTTCTACGATTTACGTGAAAAATCACGTGACGACGTAAAAGCTATTATCGAAGAAGTGGCTGCAACGCCCAATCTCGCCGCTGGTACAGACGAGCAAAAAGTGGCCGATTTATATCGTTCATTTATGGATACAGAGACACTCAATAAGCTGGGAGTCACACCAATCCAAGGCGAATTTGATGCTATTAATGCCTTAAAAGATAAGAATGAATTAGTGAAGTACTTCGCCCACAGCCAAATCGCTGGCGCGGGTACCCCAATAGCATTTTATATCGATATCGATGCAAAAAACTCTAGCCGTTACGCAACGCATCTCTATCAATATGGCCTAAGCCTGCCAGAGAAAGACTACTACTTTAACGAATCCGAACGCTTCGTTAATATCCGTAAGGCATATGTCGCTCATATCGAAAAAATGTTTACCCTTGCGGGTCTCGCTAACCCTAAAGCCAGTGCTGAAGCTATTTTAGCCTTAGAAACGGCGATTGCTGCTAAGCATTGGGATGTGGTTGAAAACCGCGACAGCACTAAAACCTACAATCTATATCAAGTCAAAGATCTGCCAACACTGGCGCCAGATATCGATTGGGCTGGCTACTTAGCCGCTCTTGGCGCTGACAAGCAAACCGATATCATAGTTAACCAACCTAGCTATATCCAAGGGTTAAACGAAGTTTTAAAAACGACTGAGTTAGCCACTTGGAAAACCTATATGCAATGGCAAGTGCTGACGCACGCGGCGAGCAATCTGAGTGAAGCGTTAGACAATGAAAACTTCGCTTTCTTCTCTAAAACCTTAAATGGTCAAGAAGAACAAGAACCTCGTTGGAAGCGTGGCGTTGCAGCCGTCAATGGCGTTCTTGGTGAAGTTGTGGGTAAAGTGTATGTCAAACGTCACTTCACTCCAGAAGCCAAAGACCGTATGCAAGCACTGGTTGAAAACCTGCGTGGTGCTTACGGCGACAGCATCAAAGAATTAACTTGGATGAGCGACAGCACTAAAGTGGCTGCGGCGGATAAATTAGCAAAATTCAACCCGAAAATCGGTTACCCGAACAAATGGGAAGATTACAGTAAGCTGACCATCAAGGCAGACGACTTAGTCGGTAACGCTATGCGTGCCAGCGAAGTTGAACATGCTAAATCATTAGCCAAACTGGGCGCGCCAATCGATAAAGACGAATGGCACATGACGCCACAAACGGTTAAC
Organism: Shewanella sp. NKUCC05_KAH; assembly: GCF_019345585.1. Taxonomy (NCBI): domain Bacteria; kingdom Pseudomonadati; phylum Pseudomonadota; class Gammaproteobacteria; order Alteromonadales; family Shewanellaceae; genus Shewanella; species Shewanella sp. NKUCC05_KAH. The sequence continues at coordinate 48,618 of NZ_JAHKQZ010000009.1, read as the reverse complement.
GCTTACTACAACCCAACCATGAATGAAATCGTGTTCCCTGCAGCCATTCTGCAACCACCATTCTTCAATTTGGCAGCTGACGATGCAGTCAACTACGGTGGTATTGGTGCGGTAATCGGCCACGAAATGGGCCATGGTTTTGACGATCAAGGCGCTAAATTCGATGGCGAAGGCAACATGCGTGATTGGTGGACAGAGCAAGACTTGAAAGAGTTCTCTGCTCGCGGCAAAGCGCTAATCGCACAATACGATGGTTACGCAGTGTTTGATGATCTGCATGTCAACGGCAGCTTAACCTTAGGCGAGAACATTGGTGACTTGTCAGGTGTGACTATAGCTTATCGTGCTTATAAAAAATCGCTTAACGGTAAAGATGCACCTGTTATCGATGGCTTAACGGGCGATCAACGTTTCTTCATCGGCTTCACGCAAATTTGGCGCGCAAAAGCTAAAGAAGAAGCAATGCGTAACCGCGTAGCGACCGATCCACACTCACCTGCGGAATTCCGCGCACTGGGTGCACTATCTAACATGCCTGAGTTCTACACTACGTATGATGTAAAACCTGGCGATGCCATGTATATCGCACCAGAGAAACGCGTAAAAATTTGGTAAGCCAAATTTAAATCACTGTTCAGCGGCATAAGCTGGCCAACAATGGCGCTCACTGTTACAGGTGGCGCCATTTTTATTTCCTTAAACCACTGAGCCCCATGCGCAAGATGAACAAGTCTTCATGGTTGGTTCAGCTTTAATTAAGCAATAGAAGCCTATGGTGGTTGCGTGACCTGAATAACTCACCCATAAGGAAGTAGGCCGCATGACTAAGTTATTTCGTACCTTTTTTATTTTTCTACTCTTATTATCGAGCCGCGCTGGTGTAGCAAATCCTCTCGACATCAGTGACAGTAAAGCAGAACGTGGTAATTACAGTGCAAGACAGGCATCAAGCCATGACCTACAAGGTCTATATGCACTCAGCAGTCAGACCTTCGATGCGCCTCATCAACCCTCGAATGACTTATCCGTGCTCCATCACCAAGCCTATGATGCACAAGCTGAGCTCGCTCAATTACTCACCAAGATTGCCCATTATTCACAGGCACAAGTGATTGTTCCGCCAGTAAAGAGTTACCAAAGAGCAGCCGATAAAGTAGCGACAAAATTTAACGGTGATGCCAGCCAAATTACCGACCTTGCAAGGGCAAGTATTGTGACCGACAGCATTCAAGATCTGATGCAGGCCTACCAAACTTTGAATGAGCACACCCAAGTTGTGAAACAAAAAAACCGCTTTGCCGAACCTAAAGCCTCCGGCTATCGCGATCTCAATCTACTGGTACGCTTACCCCAATCAGGCATGATTGCTGAAGTGCAATTACACCTACAGGATATCGCCGATATCAAAAATGGTCCTGAACACAAGGTATATGAAAAAGTACAGAGGATTGAGGCCAATGCTCGTAAACAACAACGTTCACTAAGTGAGTTTGAACTCGCGCAGATTGCCCAATTACGTCAAGAATCACATAAGTTGTACCACAAGGCATGGCTTAACTATAAACGGGTTGATGAAGCCAGTTTATTAAGAGCCTCAGTCGCTTAACTAAAAAGCTTCCACTCTTGCGCTGGTTATCTGTAAAGGTGCCAGCGCCTTTTTTTATATTTTACAGTGCCTGAAAAAACATATTAAAAATAAGCTGAAAAATGCACTCTCTCGCATCGAACGTCTTTTTAAGTATATAATCCCGCGCCATAGCCCTATCAGCAGGAAATGCCATGCACGACATTATTGAGCAACTCCAAGAACGCAGCGAAACTGTTCCTGTACCACTCGAATTACCCACATTTGAGCAGCTCGTCGAAGTCGAAGAGCAAATCCTGATTTCATTGCCAAGGGAGCTAAAAGAATACCTGCTGTACGCCAGTGATGTGATTTACGGCACGATAGAGCCAGTAACAGCATCGGATCCCTACTCGCACACCTACCTGCCCGAAGTGACTTGCTATGCGTGGTCCATCGGTATGCCAAGGGACATGATTGCCATTTGTCAGCAAGGTGATGCTTTTTACTGTATCGACCAAGATGGTCAAGTACATTTCTGGAAAAACGGCGACTTTACCGATATCTATTGGGAGTCGTTTTGGGAATGGGTTGAAGAAATCTGGTTAAAGATCAAATACTAATTTTACTTTTATTGCATTGAGAACACGATTATGTCTAAGAACATTGGCTTGAATGCCATCGAAATGAGCTACTTACGCCAGTCACTCAGCTTAAGCGCGGCTCAAGTTGGTGCTCTGACTAACCATAGCGAAGCCGATGTACTCGCCTGGGAAAGCGGTGAACAACTGGCACCTGAGCTGGCGCAAAAGAAACTGCTTGATATTGATGACATCATTGAGATGCAAGTGCTCAACACCTGCGATGGTATCGAAGAACTATTTAAGAAAGAACCTAAGCGTCACTTAGCCTTCGTGGTCTACCCCACTCAAGCGGTTTACACACAATACAACCCCGAATTCCTAAGTTCACTGCCTTTTACTGAGCTGTACAACACGGCCGCTTGGCGCATCAAGAAAGAGTGCAAACTGGTCCTAGAAGTCGACGTCAGCCTAGTGGCCCTCGACGTGGAGGCCTACAAAGCCTTCCGTGAACCGACCAAAATGAGTGAAAGCCGCGAAAGTCGCGCAAAGTGGGCAGCGACTCAGTTATAAACTCAACCGTCACAAGTTTAACCCTATAAAAATAAAGGCCAATATCATTATTGGCCTTTTTTATTAGAGATCACACCACCCATCATAAATGACGCACCATTCCGAATGAAATGACGCTAAGCGGTAGTTAGAAGTTCATCGTGAATTTAGTGTAAATGTAGCGGCCCATAGGATTATGTACTGAAATAACATAGCCGTAGAGATCCGTATCACCGTCACCGATAGCAAATGGTGGCTCTTCATCAAATACGTTGTTCACGCCTAGTGTCAGCTTGAACATTTCATTGAAGCGATAAGTACCAGACATGTCGACCAATAATTGAGAGTCGATCATACGAGACTTATTACTTTCAAAATCAAGTACACCATCGAAATTGATATCTGGGGTATCTTCAAATTCACCGATGTAACTCAAATTAATATTGGCGGCAAAATTATCCATAGTCCAGTTAGTGGTGAGTAACCAGCGATGTTGAGGAAACTTATACTCACCCGTGTAATCCAGACCATCTTTCTCAAAATTATGTAAGTAGCTGTACTCTAAGCCAAACTTCAAATCCCCATAGCTATCTAACTCAAAACCATAATGACTAGAGACATCCATCCCTTGTACATCTTGAGAGCTTAAGTTGATAAAGCTTGAATGGATAATACTGATCGGACCTAAAGTTTGACCTAGCTGTGGCGCTAAGCGCTCGCACACTGTGCTATTTTGATCGTTACAATTTGCAGTATAGATATCGCCTAATGGCTGTTTATCAATTTTGTTGTCTTGCGTGATGCTAAAGATATCAAAACCCACATCAAACGTCTGACTCGGCGCCCAGATCATACCGACGTTCCAAGTTTCGGATTCTTCAGCATCCAGCTCAGAGTTACCTTCAAATTCAGTGTTGTAATCTAAGGCTTCACAATCAACATTATCGGCAGCGCAACGGTAAGTATCGACAAAGAAACTACTTTCGCGAGATGGACCAAGACCTATCTGCGCTAACGAGGGTGCACGGAAGCCTGTTGACCAAGACGCACGCGCCGTTAACTCGTCGGTCACTCCCCATTGAAAGGCGACTTTAGGGTTAGTCGTTGAACCAAAATCGCTGTAATGATCATATCGACCAGCGAGTTGCAACTCGAAGTTATCCGTGACTGGAATAGATAATTCCATATAAGCGGCATATTGCTCACGGGATGCTGCCGCAGAGACAGCTTCAGTACCAAAAATCAATCCACGTTGGAATTGCTCATCGGGCACATCACTGACATCTTCTTCGCGATATTCAGCTCCCGCCGCCATCATAATGTCGCGACCAGCCAAGGTAAATGCTTGACCAGATATGTTAGCCGCATAAGATGTCATGTTTGACAAACCTTGGCGTACTAAACTGGTGGTAATAGCGTCAATGACCTCTTGTGAGTTCATCGTGCCGCCGAAAGGATTGTAACGACCCGCATCAATTTCACGTTGCAAATAATCTGTTCTTACCCAGCCTTGGCTGCGATCACCCGTTTGAGTCGACTCACTGCGACCTTTTTGAACAGAAGCTTCCCAATCCCACTCTTTTACTACACCACGTAAACCAGCAACTAAACGTAAACTATCGGATTCAATATCCCAACGTCGCGCCCCCGCATCAACCGTACGGAAGCGACCAATTTCAATATCTTTCCCCCAAGGATTATTCGGGTGAGATCCAGGTACAGTTAAACCAGCATCCTCGTCAAGTGGTGTCGGTGCTCCACCTGCGATTGAGGTATTGTGCTGCGCCGCTAACTCTAAAAATGCTGTTAAATCATCATTAAAATGATAGTCAAATTGGCCAATAGCCCCTACGCGCTCCGCAGCCGGCGCAACAAAATTGTATGAGCCGTACTCAAATAAACAACTTCCACTCGCGGTTGCACTATCAGCAGGACAAGCAGGATCGATAGTTTTAACACCATCAACATAGAAATACCCAGGAAAACCACGGGAAGAACGAAAATCTTCACCACCATAAGGTGATTGATTTGAAACACCAAAACGTCCTAAATCAGTCGCAGCTAAAGTATCATTTTTGAAATAGTCGAGGATAACGGAAGCACTGCCCTTATCGGACTTCATCCCCCACACCATATTCGCTGTCGTTTCATCGTAGCCAGTGCCTGAAGCATCACCGTAGCCAAGATTGACCTCAATGCCTTCAATATCTTTTTTCAGAACAATGTTAACCACACCCGCGATCGCATCAGAACCATAAATAGCCGATGCACCGTCCTTCAGTATGTCGATACGTTCAATAGCTGATACCGGAATATTATTGATATCAACAAAGGAATTAGTGATACCTTCGGCAAAAGCACTCGCCGCAACACGACGACCGTTAATTAACACTAAGGTCGCGTCTGGGCCTAAACCACGTAGACTGATAGATGCGCCGCCGTTGGCGGTTGAATCTTGGCTGTTTCCTCGGGTAGAAAACGCGCCAGCACCATTGGCAGGCATGCGTTCAAGTAATTGCTGCAGGTTATCAAATCCCATATTGGCAATATCGTCTTTACTGATCGATTGAATAGGGGAAGGGCCTTCAATATCGGTACGTTTAATACGGGAACCCGTTACTTCAATACGTTCAACTTTTTCTGCACCTTTATCGGCAGCATGGGCCACTGTTGGCGCATATGCCATAGCAATTGCGATTGCACAAGCACTGGGTAGAATCTGAGGTCTGTTCATACATTTCCCTTGTTTTATTTATCTCATTAAAATTATTTTAACAATAAGAAAACCCTAAATTAACAATACACAAGGTAATGAGTTACAAACCAAAGTCAATGGCGGAGAAATAAAAGTTAAGCTTTTGTTACATTTGAGGCAGTGTATTTTCCTCATACGAGAATCAAAGAAGGTCTAAGCACTAAAAATTCAACCTACAAGACAAGTCGCAGTATTTGAATATCAGAATTAAAGGAAGAAATATGGAAGACAAGATTATTTATCAAGCAGAGTTTGAAACCCATTTAGGTTGGTATTGGTTGCTTTCAGGGGCCGCCTATTTCAGCCTAAGCATAATAGGTATTCCCTTGTTATTACTTTGGTTTCCAATAGGGCTCTGGGGGACTCGCCGCTATATTAACAACATGAGTGCCGAGCTCACCAGCAATAAACTTATTGTCAGGAGGGGCATATTAACTCGTACTGAAAACACTGTACCTTTGGACAAAATTACCGATATGGCATTGATCCAAGGCCCAATTATGCGCCTATTTGGTCTGCATAAACTCACGGTAGAAACCGCAGGGCAATCGGGCGCAGGCGCATTGATAAGCTTAGTCGGCATAGTCGATGCGCCTCGATTTAGAGCCCGCGTATTAGAACAAAAAGAACGGCTTACCCAGCCCTTGCACCCAATAAGCCCATCGGCACAGCCAGATAATACGCTGTTACAAATCGTAGTCGAAATGGCTGCAAGCTTAAAACGCATTGAAACTTTACTCAGTCAAAAATTAAACAGATAAATTGAATAAAACGACTTTTAGTTCAATCACTTTACCTTTAATGTTGAGCCACTCACTTAGCGTTAGCGCGGCTTTAACATGAGCGCAGCCTTAACATGAGGGAGTGTTCGATTCCCCAGATTAATTTTCAACAGGCATTTTTAATAACGACATGACAGAATCTTCAGTAACTTCTCCTTCATCCTCTTGGATGACACACCTAACTCTCGGCATTAAAGCCATGGGCCCAGGTGTTCTTATGGCCGCCGCGGCGATTGGCGCATCCCATTTAGTCGCCTCGACTCGGGCGGGTGCCGAATTTGGTTGGCAACTGGCTTGGGTTATTCTTGGGGTGAATTTACTTAAGTATCCCTTCTTTGCAGCTGGCGCACGCTACACAGCTGCCACAGGGGAGAGTCTACTGCACGGCTACCAAAAACAGGGCCGAGGTTACTTACTGCTGTTTACTGGGCTCAATGTGATCGCCGCCATTGCCAGTACTGCAGGGGTATGCATGTTAACCGCCGCTATGTTGACCCAATTTATTCCGCTGCCCATCGATTGGTTAGCCCTGCTGGTATTGCTAAGTTCATTGGCTTTACTGATTTTAGGCCATTATCAACTCCTTGATAGACTCACTAAGATCATCATGTTCGCCCTAACCTTAACCACCTTAATTGCCGTGGCCTTAGCTTGGGATCACGCTCAACCATTAGCGAGCAATTTTGCCTCTCCTTCACCTTGGCAATGGGCCCATGTGGGATTTCTGGTCGCCATGATGGGTTGGATGCCAGCCCCGATTGAAGTCAGCGCTTGGAATTCTCTCTGGTTGCTCGAAAAACAAAAAAGCCAGACAGTGACGAAAGCGCAGGCGCTGCTCGACTTTAACTTAGGCTATATCATCACTGCGATCCTCGCGATCGTGTTTTTGTCCTTGGGCGCTTTAGTGATGCATGGCAGTGGCGAACACTTTTCAGATTCCGGCGCGCAGTTTGCTAATCAATTGATTAATCTTTACAGCCAAGTGATGGGCGGCGAGAGTCGTTATCTTATTGGTATTGTGGCATTTCTGTGTATTTTCAGCACAACAGTTACAGTGATTGATGGCTATAGCCGTACCTTAGATATGGGCTGGCAGTTACTCACCTCAAAGACCAGTTCAGACAAACGCCTCACAGGGATCATGCTCGCCATCAGTGCCTTTGGCTTATTGCTGATCCTCTTCTTTAAAGGTGCACTCTTACCGTTACTCGAGTTTGTGATGATCTTGGCCTTTATGACCACAGTCATTTTTGCTTGGTTAAATTACCGCTTAATGACCAGCAAACAGCTCCCCGAGGCCGATAGATACGGCACTAAGATGAAACTCCTCTCTTGGTTTGGCCTGATTTATCTACTGATTTTCGCGGCACTGTTTATCTATTGGTACAACATCATTAAAGGTTAATTGCCCAGAATGTTTATGCCGGAGCAATAAATGGCCTTAACTAACTGCCATTAAATTCCCGCTGAATTCTGCAATTAAGGTGGTTTGGGTATATAATGCGGGCTCTTAAACCAGATAGCGCAGCCGCGCCAAGAGATGACCATGATTAATAATGATATTTTGCGCCGTTTGCGCTTCGTGTTTGATTTTAGCAATGCAAAAATGATTAAAATTTTTGCTAAAGCTGGAAGAGAAGTGCCTGTCGAAGAGATGATTGATCTTCTACGTAAAGAAGAGGAAGAAGGTTATAAAGCTTGTAACGACACGACCTTATGTCAGTTTTTAGATGGTCTTATCATAGAGAAGCGCGGTCTACGTGAAGGTGCAGAAATTCCAGCGCCCGTTTCACGTTTAAACAACAACCTCATCTTTAAAAAACTGAGAGTTGCCCTCGAAATGCGTGAAGAAGACATAGTAGCAGCTTTGGCTTTAGCCGAAGTGCAAATGTCAAAATCAGAGCTAAGCGCCCTGTTCCGCAATCCAGACCACAAGAATTTTAAAGAGTGTGGCGATCAAATACTGCGTAACTTTATCCGCGGCTTATCACTTAAGTATCGCGGCGTATAACGCTAAACTTATGACATAAAACGCAGCTTAGGCTGCGTTTTTTTATATCCGTTTTTATCTACACCTGAGCTTGTTTGGATATAAACAAGACCTTAACAATTCCATCTCAACAACCTCAGAAATCCTGTTTAAAACAGCTGACTTTTTTACTGCTGCAAAAAAAACCACAAATACCTCGTTCCACGGACAACAAAGATCACATTTCATGATAACCTTACGTGACTTACAGCACGTATTGACCACTTAAACAATAACTCAAAAGGTTACCCATGGACGATAATAAACGCCCCCTCTATCTTCCGTTTGCAGGACCTGCCATTCTTGAAGCCCCACTGATTAACAAGGGCAGTGCATTTTCTGAAGAAGAGCGTATTTTCTTTAACCTCGAAGGCTTAGTCCCCTATGCCATTGAAACGATTGAGGAGCAGGCTTCTCGCGCCTACGATCAATTTAGAAGTTTCAATAACGACTTAGACAAGCACATTTACCTACGTAATATCCAAGACACAAACGAGACCTTATTTTATCGTTTAGTGCAAAATAACATCAGCGAGATGATGCCCATCATCTATACGCCGACGGTAGGTTTAGCTTGTGAACGTTTCTCGAAAAACTATCGCCGCAACCGTGGTTTGTTTATCTCCTATCCGAACAAAGATAGGATCGATGACATCCTCAATAACTCGACTCGTCAAAAAGTTAAAATTATCGTAGTCACTGATGGTGAACGTATTTTAGGCCTTGGCGATCAAGGTATTGGCGGCATGGGGATCCCTATCGGTAAGCTGTCACTCTACACTAGCTGTGGCGGTATCAGTCCAGCTTATACCCTGCCTATTACCTTAGACGTAGGCACAGATAATCCGCAGTTGTTAGAAGATCCTATGTATATGGGTTGGCGCCATCCACGCATCGGTGGCGAAGAATATGCCGAGTTTATCGAAGCCTTTATGCAAGCCGTCCACGTGCGTTGGCCGGATACTTTGATCCAGTTCGAAGACTTTGCCCAAAAGAATGCCATGCCAATCCTAGAGCGGTATAAGGATCGCTATTGCTGCTTTAACGATGATATTCAAGGTACTGCTGCGGTTGCCGTTGGTTGCTTGCTCGCCGCGTGTAAGGCTGCGGGCACTGAATTGAATCAACAACGTATCGCCTTCCTCGGTGCTGGTAGTGCCGGTTGCGGAATTGCCGAAGCTATCGTGGCACAAATGGTGTCTGAAGGGATCAGCGACGAGCAAGCTCGCACTCAAGTGTGTATGGTTGACCGTTGGGGCTTATTGCTCGACAACATGCCTAACCTGTTGCCATTCCAGCAAAAATTGGCGCAGAAATGCACCAACATCCAAAATTGGAGCAATTTCAGCGACAATATTTCACTGCTCGATGTGGTTAACAACGCCAAGCCGACAGTGCTGATTGGGGTATCTGGCGTTCCGGGTCTCTTCACCGAAGAAATCATCCGTGCTATGCACAGCCATTGTGCTCGGCCGATTATTTTCCCTATGTCGAACCCCACCAGCCGCGTAGAAGCAACACCGAAGGACATTTTGCATTGGACCTCAGGTCAAGCACTCGTCGCTACGGGCAGTCCATTCGAGCCTGTGGTTGTCGATGGTGAAACCTATGAAATTGCCCAGTGCAACAACAGCTTTATCTTCCCAGGTATTGGCTTAGGCGTATTAGCTTCGGGCGCACGTCATGTATCCGATGCCATGCTGATGGCTTCTAGTCGCGCACTTGCCGAATGTTCGCCACTGGCAATCGATGGTACAGGTCCACTACTGCCTAAACTCGAAGATATCCATGCGGTGAGTAAGCATATTGCTTTCGCCGTAGGTAAAGTCGCAGTTGAACAAGGGTTAACGCTGCCAATGAGCGATGAGATCTTACAGCAGTCGATTGAAGGCAATTTCTGGAGTCCAGAATATCGCCGCTACAAACGCACTTCGTTCTAAGCATAGCGTTGCCGCGAATCAAGTTGCAGTAGAGCAGCTTAGTTGAGCGTTTGTGCTAGCCAGCAAAAAGCCCGTTACTTTGCAGTAACGGGCTTTTTCATTTCAATAGAACACTAAGGTGCCATCACCTGTTTAAAGCTATTGAGCAAAGCGCGATCGGTACGCGCTTTCTTCAACTTACGTAGGCTTTCTTTGAGCGATTCATCGGCTAAGCGCGTAAAAATGCCATTATATTCTTGCTCTTGGATTGCACTATCGGTATCGGCTTGCTCAGAAATTTCTTGGGCGACACGACTCAATTGCAACCAAGCATTAGCAATATAGAAACCGTGGAATGCGGCTTGTTCCATTAGATTACGCGCACTGGCAGGTAAAGATGCCCAAGCTTGGCTAAATTTACCTTCCCTGTCTTCCAACAGTTCGGCACACAAACCTTGGTACGCTGCTAATAAGTCACCCGGTAATTTCGCCATTGGTAACACTTTATTCGCAACATTGTAAGAAATCTGCTCGGCAGTTTCACGGTAAACAGCTGATAATTCGCTCATAAAAATCTCGATTCGCATCCCAAAAATAGACTTAAAACTGGCCACTCACATATAAACCATAAACGCCGTTACCCGCAATCGGCGTAACTGTAATCCCCTCATAGGGTTGAGTAAAATACCAACCCGCCAGCGCGCCAATCGCCGCGCCAGCTAACACATCCTCGAGGTAATGCTGGTCGCTCGCCACTCGAGTGTAGCCAACATAAGATGCGGCAACATAGGCAGGTAAACCATATTGCCAACCATAGCGCTGCTGAATAAACGTCGCCGCCATAAAGCTGTCTGAGGTATGACCCGATGGAAACGAATCATCGCCACTATCGTCTGGCCTGTCTTTACTCACACCATACTTAAGACCTTCAACAATTAACCGACTCGACACCGCTGCCTGAATTAACTGCCAACTACCATCATAACCCTCTTCATAAAACAAGGTCGCACCCATCGCAGTAGCGGGTAATAATAAATGCAATACATCGCCAGAGGTTTCTAAATCTGAGCCTGCCCAACTAGTGCCACTCATCATGAATAATGCAGCACAGAGTAATTTCTTCAAGGGTGATTCCTTTGTGGGATAATAACCAAGGCGGAGTTTATACCTTGATCATTAACCGAATGCAAAATTGCTATACATCTATATTAAAAATGAACAAACAAGTTATGCTAAGCTAATAATTAGCTATTGATTTTAATGCGAACAGGAATCTTTTTTGCTACATCAACTTAGGTATTTATCATTCTCCTTATTGCTGCTTCTACTGCCGCTCAGCAGCGCTATGGCAGAAGAAAAAACTCAGGTTGATAAAATATTTGCAAGATTTGAAAGCGGCGTCCCTATGACCCGTGAAGAAATCGAAAGCAATCTAGTGTTATTAAGCAAACTAATTTCAACTGACGATGTCACCCGTCATGAAAAGCTGCAACTGCTTAAATGCTGGGATCAGAATACAGAAAACGACACAGCTATTGCACTGGCACTTAAAAATACTAACCAAGCACTGAGCAATATTCCGCCAACCGCCTCCCCCCATTTCATTACCGACCTCACGCTCTGCCGCTCTTGGTTTCTGCAATTAAGTGGTGATATGGATGGCGCGATGGAAGGCTATAATCTCAGTGTTAAACGTGCCTATGAGCATGAAGACCTTAAGCTAATCGCCGACTCGCGCAGCATTCGCGGCGCACTTTACTCTTATATTGGCGATTTTTCTGCGGCATTAGACGATCTCGTCACTGCGCAAGATCTCTATGAATCACTCAATTTAAGCGGTTGGGCTAACATTAACCTTGCCGATGTTGCTACCAGTTTTAGACGTTATGGCGATCCCCAAAGTGCAATCCGCTATTACACCAAACTCAAAGCTCTCTATCTAAAAAACAATAACCAAGAACAGGCAATGTATGTCAACTCGGACATTGGCCTTGCCTTAGATGAACTCGGTGAACATCAACAGGCCGTAGATAATTTCTTAGTAAGTTATCAATACTTCAAGGAACATCAGCAGGAAAAAGTGGCAGCAACTATGGCAACGAATATTGCCTACAGCTTAATCAAACTCAATCGTCTCACCGAAGCCGAAAAGTATTTAATCGAAGCCGATACTGTTATTAATGAAAAAGATCTGACCGATTACAGCTTCATGAAGCTTTTTATGGCCGATATAAAGTTTCAACAAGCTCGCTATAAAGAGGCGCTTACCGAACTTGAGCAAGGGGAAAAAGCCTTTCGCACTCTGCAGAATAATCGGGGACTCACTCAACTGTTGCAGCTTAAAAGTAACATATATGTGGCTATGAATGATTTATCTGCCGCCTACGGAGCGCTGCAAGAATTTGTTACCCTAACAAAAAAAGTCGATGGCAATTCTCTCTCCCATCATACGACAGAATTAAAGGTCAAGTTTGATACCAGTCGGATTGAATCTGAAAATCAACGCTTGATTGAAAACCAAAACCTTAAAGAACAAGAGCTCGCGCTACTCGAAAAGAACAAATCACTGCAACACATTATCCTATTACTAGCGGGCTTTATCCTGACGATAGTGTCTATATTCGCTTATAAACAAGTACATAGAAATCGCCAACTGCAAGTTATTGCCCTCACAGATTACCTTACCAAACTCCCTAATCGTCGGCATATTTATGCCCAAGCCGCGAAATATTTTCAGCAAGCCTTAAAACATCAAAGCCCTTTTTCAGTGATTATTTTTGATGCGGATCACTTCAAAAAAATCAACGATAACTTCGGCCATGAATTAGGCGATCGCGCCCTTATGACCATTGCAAATGCAGGCCGAGCCTTATCGGGTAATAAAGATCTCGTTGGCCGCATCGGTGGTGAAGAGTTTTTAATCCTATTGCCTAACACTGATGCCACAGGTGCGTTAGCGCTGGCGCATCAATTGCAGAACCATATTAGCCGCCTTAGCGCACAGAATTTACCAGCAGAACTCAAATTAACCGTTAGTGCTGGTGTCGCCACTTTAGAACCACAAAATAATACGGAAGATGCATATCAAGATAAAGATTTTGCCACCCTGCTAAAGCGGGCCGACAATGCTCTTTATGAGGCTAAAAATGCGGGCAGAAATTGTGTGAAATCAGCCAAGAATGAGGCTTTAAGAGAGAATTAAACGGCCTTATGCCAAAACACTTGATGTTGTAATGGCGGTGGCAAAGTGCCAAACCATGTCTGATACAGACGACTAAATTCACCTGAGTCTTTCATTTTCTCAAGCTCTGTTTGCCAACTGATAACGGTTTCCGCCGACGTCCCTTTAGAAAAAGCTAAATAGAGATTAATCTCCGATACCACAAACACTTGGCGGATATCTGTCTCACTCGCGCCAACCTCTTCGAGTATCTGCTTTACCGCAAGATCCGCTTGGCACCAAAAACGAATTCGAGAAAACAGCAACTGTTTCGCCGATTGCTGTGGAAAACTCGCCACCAGCAAATTATCCACGCCCGCTTGTTGTAGCAACTGCGCACCCGCCGATTCCCGATAAACCCCCACAATATCTGTCGATTGAAGTTCAGCAAGTTGATCGAGAGCGATAGGATCTGCCGCCCTTGCGTACAATGCAATTTTGCTGGTCGCAATAGGACCGATAAAATCAAACTGCTCAGCTCGTTCATCATTAATTGACGTAGCAAAAAGTAAAACGTTCGCAGAGGTATTAGCAATCGAATACGCCCGAGCCCAAGGTAACACATCGATTTTTTCACTCTGACCCAGTCTTGATTGCAAGGTATTGACTAAGTCCACCGCAAAACCTTGCGGCACACCATTTTGCTCGTAACTCATGGGAGGCCAAGCTTCGGTCACCAATTTCAACTTGTCAGGCGCCGCAAAAACAAGATTAGGCATCAGGCCTAATAAGCTCATCGCAAGAAAACACGCCCTAAGGGGAATCGCACTCAGCATACGAATACCAAACGATAAACAGTAGACCTAATCATAGACTCAATCCCAACAGCAAATAAACAAATACCCCAAAGAAAATATCGCCTCACGCCCCCTTCTGAGTAAACTCGTCCTCAATAAGTGAAAACTGCTATCATATTGCCACCTAGCCAAGAGCCTCGCTGCAATCAATTCATGTCAACTTTAGTCAATCAAACCCCAAGCCAATCCTATGCCAGCATGCTGTCGCGGCTCGCTCTGCAAATTAAAACGTGGGGAAAAGCACTCGGATTTGCGCAGGTTGGCATTTGCGATACGGATTTAACCGCTGAAGAAGCCAAACTCCAAGCATGGCTAGACAAAGGTTTTCATGGCGAAATGGCCTATATGGCTACCCATGGCATGATGCGCGCTCGCCCGCAAGAACTGCATCCGGGCACAGTGCGGGTGATCTCCGTACGGATGGACTATTTGCCACCCGAAGCTGGCTTTGCAACGAATCTCACCGATCCCAACTTAGGTTATATTTCCCGTTATGCCGGAGGTCGCGACTATCACAAGTTGATCCGCGCTCGACTTAAAAAGCTCGGAGATCAAATCAGTGCAGAGTTAGTTGCTCTCGGTTTCGATGCCGCTGACTTTCGCCCCTTTGTTGACTCAGCCCCTGTACTTGAGCGCCCCTTAGCAGAAAAAGCCGGTATAGGCTGGACAGGTAAACACTCACTCATACTCAACCATGAGGCTGGCAGTTGGTTCTTTTTAGGTGAGCTACTGATCAATTTGCCTCTACCTGTGGATATTCCCATTCAAGAAGGCTGTAACACTTGTGTCGCCTGCATTACCTCCTGCCCAACGGGTGCAATCGTAGAACCTTATGTGGTCGATGGCAGACGCTGTATTTCCTATCTCACCATTGAACTGCAGGGCGCTATTCCCGAAGAATTTAGGCCACTCATGGGCAATCGCATCTATGGCTGCGATGATTGCCAACTCGCGTGTCCCATCAATCGCCAAGCGCCGCTGACTGAAGAAACTGACTTTCATATTCGTCCGCAGTTAAAGCAACCTGACCTTCTCAGCCTTTTTGCTTGGAGCGAGGCCGAGTTTCTTAAACAAACTGAAGGCAGCGCCATTCGTCGCATTGGACATAAACGTTGGCTACGTAATATTGCAGTAGCACTGGGTAACGCTCCCGCGAGCCCAAGCATTATTGCCGCACTTAACGCCCGCAATCACAGCGAAGATATCGATGAGATAGTGCGTGAGCATATTGAATGGGCGCTTAATGCCCAGCAATCGCGCCTTGCTGAAAGCGCAGCAACTGAACAACAAAAAGCCCGCCGCAAAACCGAGCGCATGGTGCGCATTATCGAAAAAGGCTTACCGCGAGATGCTTAAGTCAATCGGCAAGCAATAAACAACGGATGCATAAGCATCCGCTGTTACTAATTCAATAAGCTCAGTAAAAAAATATTTCACTCAAGCATAATATTAACCAAGGCGGCGACGTAGTTCTCGCGTGGCATCGACCATGTTTTTCAGTGCGGGTTCAACTTCATCCCAAGTACGGGTTTTTAGGCCGCAATCTGGATTAACCCATAGCTGACGTACGGGCACTTTTTGCGCCGCTTTCTCGATTAAGTGCACCATGGCCTCCACACTTGGAGTGTTTGGCGAATGAATGTCATACACACCGGGGCCAATTTCATTGGGATATTCAAAATCTTCAAAGGCGTTGAGTAACTCCATCCGTGAACGCGAAGTCTCGATAGTAATCACATCGGCATCCATGGCGGCAATCGCGGCAATGGTGTCATTAAACTCGCTGTAACACATGTGGGTGTGGATTTGAGTCTCATCAGTCACGCCAGCAGCGCTGAGTTTAAAGGCATTCACCGCCCAATCTAAGTAGGCTTGCCATTCACTTTGTTTCAATGGCAGACCTTCACGGAAGGCGGGCTCATCGATTTGTATAATGCCAATACCGGCATTTTGTAAATCCACCACTTCATCACGGATCGCCAGCGCCAGCTGAATCGCAATCACATCGCGGCCGATATCTTCACGGGCGAATGACCAATGCAGAATCGTCACCGGGCCAGTCAGCATGCCTTTTACAGGCTTGTCGGTGAGACTTTGGGCAAACTCGGCCCAATCAACCGTCATCGCCTTTGGACGGCTAACATCACCATAGATCAACGGCGGCTTAACACAGCGTGAACCATAACTTTGCACCCAACCATTTTTGGTAAAGCCAACACCCGCAAGCTGCTCACCAAAGTATTCCACCATATCGTTGCGCTCGGCCTCACCATGAACCAGTACATCGATACCGAGTTTAAGCTGGCGGTCGATTGTATCGCGGGTGACTTGCTGCAATTGCTCTGTATATTGTGCATCACTCAGATCGCCCTTGCGCCAACGACTGCGTAGTCCACGGATTGCTGGTGTTTGTGGGAAGGAGCCAATGGTGGTGGTCGGCAACAGAGGTAAACGGTATTTCTGCTGCTGTACTGCTTGGCGTACGCTGAAATCACTGACGCGCTCATAATCGGCAGATGTCAACGCGGCAACGCGGGCAATCACTTGACTGTCGGCGGCCTGCGCTTTCGCCTCACGGCGCGCCAAACAGGTTTGCACAATCTCTTTTGCCGCGGCCGATTCAGGTGCCAGTAGCAATTGGCGCACATTGGCCAGTTCGAGTAATTTTTGCTTCGCAAACGCGAGTTGTTGACGCAGCGCAGGCTCAAGCGTGGCTTCCACCTCTAAATCCACAGGGCTGTGCAGGAGTGAGCAAGAAGTACCGATCCACAAGCGATCTCCGAGATCACGGGCAACCGCGCCTATGCGTTCGGCAATTAAATCCGCCTCTGCCGCCCACACGTTGCGGCCATTGACCACACCCGCCGACAAAATTTGATCTTGACCAAGCGCATTGGCAAAGACTGCCAATTGATCCGGCGCTGTGACTAAATCGACATGCAACCCCGCGACCGGCAAGGCCGATACCAGCACTTGATGGTGTGCGATACCGCCGTAATAACTGGTAAGAAGGATCTTCACCTTCGCAGTGCTGAGTGCTTGATACGCCTCAGTGATCGCCGTTTGCCATTCGCCATCCAATTCCAATGCGAGAATGGGCTCATCGAGCTGTACCCAATGCACTCCCTGAGCAGCAAAACGCGCCAAAATGTCAGCATAAGCAGCTAATAAATTGGGTAATAAGCTTAACTTATCAAACTCTTGGCCCACGGTTTTAGCAAGGAACAAGTAGCTAACAGGGCCGAGTAGCACAGGTTTTACTTTATAGCCTAAGGAATGCGCTTCACTGACTTCATCGAAAAATTGCTCATAGGCAATCGAAAACACTTGGTTTTGGCTGAGCTCAGGTACCAGATAGTGATAGTTAGTATTGAAATACTTGGTCATTTCAGAGGCTGGCGCATCTTGGCCCGTTGGTGCTCTGCCGCGGGCAACACGGAATAAAGTATCGAGATCGATTGCCCCTTCACCACGATGACGCTCAGGAATGGCATTTAAAGTCGCGCTTAAGGTCAGCACTTGATCATAAAAGGCAAAATCACCTACGGGAACTTGCTCAATGCCAGCAGCAGCTTGCCACTGCCAATGGGTGTGGCGAAGTTCACTCGCCACTTCACGTAATTGTGCCTGAGTGCTCTCACCACGCCAGTATTTTTCTAAGGCAAATTTCAATTCACGACGACGCCCGATACGGGGAAAACCAAGACTATTTAATTGCATACTCTATCTTCCTTTATTTGAGATAAGCCATATTCGGCACTTGCACCCACCAGATTGTTTTCTCTTGGCACTTTTCAGCACTTCAGCCTTGATAAATAACAATGGGCGTCTGGACGTCTAGAAGTTTATTGTGTTAGTCTCTATTCCAGCAACCGAATTGATTTCAAGCACAACATGAGCGAAATTCACTTGGAGTGAACATGATCGAACTAAGACACCTGCGAACCTTAATGGCCCTGAAAGAAAGCGGCAGTTTGGCGGGCGCAGCCAAAAAACGTTTTGTCACTCAATCCGCCCTCTCCCACCAGATTAAGGAGTTGGAGCAAAGGATTAACTCGCCCATTTTTGTGCGTAAGAGTAAGCCACTGTCATTCACCCAAGAAGGTGCACGCCTGCTGCATCTGGCCGAAGAGATTTTGCCTAAGGTGTTAGAAACCGAGACAGATTTGAAGAATGGGCTGGAAACCGAAACCAATCAGTTGCGAGTCGGCATTGAGTGCCATAGCTGTTTTCGCTGGTTAATGCCTGTGATGGAGCAATTTAGACAAGATCATCCGACAGCCGAGTTAGACTTGTCGAGCCGTCACCTATTCGACTCGCTCAATGCCTTAGAAATGGGTGAACTGGATATTGTATTAACCTCAGATCCTGTGCCTGGGCATTCACTCGCCTATCAGCATTTGTTTGATTTTGAAGTGAAGTTAGTGGTTGCAAAAGATCATCCTTTAGCGAAAGAAGCCTATGTCACCCCTAAGCAATTAGCACACTTGCCTATTATCAGTTATCCAGTGCCGTTGACACGTTTAGATATTTATCGCCACTTTTTAGAACCTGCGGGCATAGAGGCAGGCGAGCAAAAAACCTGTGATTTAACCATGATGTTATTGCAACGCATCGCCTGTAAAGACGGCATAGCCGCACTGCCAAGCTGGTCGATTAATGAAGGACATGGACTGAGTCTCGCTACGGTAAAACTCGGCCAAGAAGGTCTGAAACGACCGCTATTTGGTGCCTATCGCCGCCACAGTGCTAACTCTGCATTGATCCAAAATTGGTTACAACTGGTGGCGAGGGAAGGTTTATCCCGCCAGCAGAAGACGAATTAATGCGGGTGACATAGAGTAAAAAGCCTGCGAATGCAGGCTTGTTTATTAAGTCAAATGACTACTTCATAGCATCGACAAATTACAGCGGATTCATCAACAATCCACGCATAGACAAGACACGGCGCAGTATCAACCCTGATGAATTAGGATTACGGGTCTGACGCAAATTATGGGCGATCATAAATTCTTGACGCAGATCCTGATCGAGATCTAACGCCTCGAACGCTTCGATGGTTAAGGTCTGTTGTTGATTATCAATCAATGACTTAATCACACTTAAAGGAAATGACTGTTCGGCATTAGCATTTAAATAGGCAAATGCGGTCAGTGCGATAATTTGGCCGAACACACTGAACAGAGCTAAGGTTTGTACTTCGTCAGCATCAACCTCCACACCTTCCATATCCGCTAAGCTATCTACCGCATCCGTTGCAATATCTTCAGTCAGCTTCCAATAACCTTGGACCAACTTTTTATAGGGCTGTGGCAGTTCATCGAGGCGTTCTTTTAAATAGAACGTAAAGGCGTAGCGATAGATATTAACTTGACCTAAGCGGATCAAAGCTTCTTTCAACGAGCGAGTTTTGTGATTTTCCACTACAGCAGCCTGTGCGGAATTACTGCGCATAAGCATGTGCGCTGCCAATGCGGGATCGCTCGAGATAATGTCAATCACATTACGAATGTCGCCTTCAGCAAGGATCGCTTTTTTGAGTGGAATTAGAATTCCTCGGCGGCCAATCACTTGCTCTTCGTTCGCTATGATAGCTCTAACTTGAGTAAAAACCTGTTGCTCAAGATCAGTCATAAGACACTTTACACCTGTTTATTAACAATAAGATGATTCGGTTACAGCTCACATCATACCTAAAATACTAAGAATTTCAGCCATAAACAGCAGAGTAAAATATAAATTACTCCTATTTAGTAATGACTGCCCGCTAACACTATAGATAACGACAATTAAACCACTCTACTAAAATGATATTCAAGACTATACCTATTTTAAGATTTATTCTTTGAACTCAGCGTAAAAAATAAAAAGCCAGACTCAGTCTGGCTTTGTTATTAGATAGCTCATTAATAATTAGAAGCGGTAGCCCACAGTGAAACGAATATCACGGCCTCGACCAGAATAGTAACTATCCCCCCAATCGCCACCGTAATAACCTGCACTGACATAATCTTTATCAAATACATTATCGATACGCAGACTGGCAAGCCAAGCATCACGATTATAATTCAAGGCTAAATTACCAAGCACGTAACTTGCTAGCTTATCACCTTGATTAGCGTTATCGCCTTCGATAAAACGATCACCCGTGTAGATAGCTTCGGCAAACACTTGGAAATGCTCAGCAAAATCCATGCTGACATAACCGCGTCCCGTGTGTTTTGCCACCCAAGACAGCTCTTTGCCATCGTTAGCACCATCGGTAAATTCGGCGTCGGTATAGTTATATTCCAGCCCTAGCTGCAGCGCTTTAGTGATCTGCCAATCCCAATCGGCACCCGCGCCATAACGACGAGAAGCATCGGCATTAACGTTTGCACCGTTGAAATTACCACCTATGGGTTTAACTGCACTCGAGTCATAAACAATTTCATCCTCTAAATCGAGACGATATAGGCTGACTCGCAGGGTTTGACTAGCGACAGCCCAATCCCAACCCGCCTCATAGGAACGGCCTGTTTGCGGCTTTAAGCCAAATACGCCCGGCGATGTATAAGCTTGCTCATCCACTTTGGCAAAACGGAAGTTATCATCGGCGCGCACATAAAGTCTGTGCTCCGCAGTTGGGCGGTAATTTAAACCCAGTTCGAATGCGTGGGCATTTTCGTCTAAATCCATGCCATTAGGATAAACATTGCCATCGACTAACTCATCGGTCACCCGCGCATATCGTCCACCCACAACGTAACTTAAAGTATGACTTAAAGGCACTGTAGCTTGTAGATAGGCGCTTTGCATTTGCTGCACATTACTGCGCGCCATAGTGTCAAAATCAGCCTTGCCACGGCTGATGTCTAAACCTGTGACTAGGTTTAGCTCGCCTTGACGCGTGCTGTAATTCGCTAACGCTTTAGGGCTAAACATTAACAGTGAGCGTGTGTTATGGCTGTTCGCCCCCCAATTAAGAGAAGACACCAAGGTATCGCTGTAATCTAAATCCGCCGCCAGCGCCCAGTTTTGATTAAGCTGATGCTGGTAACCCGTTCGCGCCGCAGTGGTCATCTCGTGGGCATACTCTACCTTATTTGATGAAGCACGGGAATCGTCTTTAAATTGCTTTTCAGTAAGCGAGCCCGGATTTTCACGATCGTTATCGTAGTAGCTGGTTTCAACAAAGAACGAGTCTGTGGCTGTTTTATATTGAATGCGGCCAAGAATAGAGCCGGTTTCGTTGGCATTATGCTGGCGATAGTTGTCACCTTGGTTGTAACTACCGGTGAAAAAGTAACGCCAATCTTTGTTGATCGCGCCAGACACATCACCACGACCTTCATAGGTATCAAAGCTACCGCCAGATAACTGCACGCTGCCGCCAGTATTTTCAGGGGACTTAGTGACAATATTAATCACCCCGCCCACGGCTTGATCGCCATAAAGTACACCTGCACTACCCGATAAAATTTCAATACGATCCACTTGATTAAGCGGAATGGCATTAAGGCTAGGTGCGGCGATATCGATATTATTGAGACGACGACCATCAAGTAAAATCAGCGTGTTATTAACGGCAGTGCTGGCGCTAAAACCACGCATCGCAAAGCTAGTTCCAATATTGTTATCCGAAATTTGAATACCGCTTTGACCGCGTAAGACGTCGGTCAAATTAGTCGCGCCACTCATTTCAATCGCAGCGGCATCAATCACATTCACATTGGCGGCAATATTTAACGGGGTCTTATCAGAGCGGCCGATCACGACAAGATGCTCGTCGACTTTAGCTGTGCTGGTATCGTCAGCCGCCATAACGGGCGCGATAATTGAAAAACTGCAAAGGCTGCCGATCAGCAGCGCGATTTTTGTTGGATTTTTTCCCATTTTACCTTTAACTCCTGCAAGGAAAACGGGGCATTGACGCCACGATACCGTTAATTCAGTCGTAAATACTGACGGTGATTATCGCATTTTGAGATCTGCCCACCGAAATCTCAAAAACACCTTCAGGGCCGGTCTCCGGACTTAGGCTATGTTAATCCATTAAAAGTTAGATTAACGCGAGACTGACCTTTTACATTCTGACTTTCGGGTTCAGTCTTGAACACACCAATCAAACGCGGCCGTCTCTCACCTTTTACCGTTGCGGGGGCAGTGCCAGAATTTCACTGGCTTCCCGATTATCTCACGACACTATCATCGTAAGCACCACAGAAGGTTGACTCAAAATTAGGTTCAAAGGGCGTACAATCTGTTAACGCCCAACAAGACTCAGGGCATATCAGACCTGAGCGCGCGCATTATAGACGTCTATACGGATGAAAGTCCATTAATCTCAAGTGAGCGAGAAAACTCACATGAGCTAGAAAACGCCATCCCAGTTTTTTGCCGCAGGTTTTGGTCTGTCTTTGCTCAAAATCGCCTGACGCTGCTCAGGAGTTTCGCATTGGGCAACGGGGGTAAAATCCAGCGGTTTAATCACTAACGAGTCAGCAGGTTGCACTGGCGACTTGTCGAACATTGGCAAATTCATCGACCAAGAGACCAGCTCCCCCTTTTCGCTGATGCCAATATAACCGTCATCTGCGCCATCTAACCAAGTGAGGCGCGGAATACGTGCAATCAACTTCTCCACATTTTCACGGTTGGCGCGATAACCAACAGGCACCACTTTGCCATCGGGACGCGTAAACACAAAGGAGGCAGGCCCTTGGGTAATGATGCTGCCTTCCTGCCAATATTTATCAAGAATCTCTTGGGCATAGTGAAACCCAAACATATGAGCGTAATCAGTATCGTCGGCCACTATTTGCGGCACGGCCTTATCCCGCAGTAATAAAAAGCCTGAGCCAATGCTGATAATCTCTTTTACCCCTGTGATATCGGTTTTTTTAATCCAATCGATACCACAGTTAATCCCATCGCCCCAAAAATGTGCATCCCCCGTAGGGCTTAAAATCGCAAAGGCACAATTGTTTGCCGTCATACTCGCCACATCCTTTAAGGCGCTGCGGATCGAGTAAGCATCACTGCGCCAACCCCAACTCACCACAGTGCCGTCCTTTTTCAAGGCGGCATAGGTGTGTTGAAAATATTCGATCTTCGCTACATCCGTAAGCTGCGGGAGTAACTTTTTCATATTGGTCGACTCTTCAACCTGCCCCCAAATCACCGCGCTACCTTCTTTTTTGAGGGCGACAAAACTGCGTCCTCTGGCGAAGATATCGACAACATCAACTAATTGATCCTGCACATGTAAGCTATTGCCGCCGTAGGGGCCATAACCCCAAGTATGCACCTTGCCATTAGCATCAAGGGCGGCAATGGCCTCTTGATTGGCGAACAACTTGGTAATATTGGTCATGCGGTTTTGTAGGGCTTTGTCGAGGCTATATTTCCCCGCATTGCCCCAGTACACCACAGTGCCATCTTGACGTAGCGCGGCAAACCCGTCCTTAACTGGGACGATTTGCTTAACTTGCTTAAGCTGCTCCGTCACCTCGCGGCTATCACCGCCAGCATAACTGTCACCCCAAGTGATCACCTCACCAGATTGTGTTAACGCCGCAAAGGCCGAACTGTTGGTGACCACAGTCTCGACTGCGGGTAAATCACAGGGAATATGGCGATACTGTGGACTCGGATTTTCCTTAAGTTGAAGCAGTTTGCCGTTATCAAACTGCAATAAGGATTCCTTATCATTTTCGAACACGGTTAAGGGTTTCGGCTGACTACAAGCCGTTAATTGCAGGGCGATTAAAACTGCCACGAAGGCCAAAGGGCGAGGAATTGAATAAGACTGCATAACTTATTTCCTTGTCGTTACTGAAAACGTGAGTTGCTGAATATGTGGCGCGATTTTATCCGATAATGACTCGATTATCGGCCTCAATGCGCGCTGAAAACCATGATTCATATCTAACCGAGACAATAGTGCTTGTGCATGTTTATCAATGGCCTGCGCGCTATCAAGGCTGAGGGTTTGCAGCGCCATTGTCTGGCCAAATACCGCTAAAATCACAGCTTGTACAGGACTAACACTTGGCTCCGGCGCGCCAGGGGCATCATCGAGCCCCCATTTAACTAACAAGAGTAAATATTCGATACGGGCTGCAACGTCGACACTGCATTGTTTTTCATCCTCCAAGCCAAAACTGAGCTCCTTGGCATAACAAAGTGCCTCCAATGCCTTGAGCTTTTCTGCCGATAATGTCAGTGCAAAAGGGAGCTGCGCAGTGCGAGTCATCAACACAAAGATTGCCAAGGTTCTTGCCGTTAAGGCTTGATTGCAACGGGCTAACATCGCGAGCACTAAGTCGTGAAACCCTAATGAACTCAAGCGATAAAAGCTAATCATCACAATGGTTTCATCTATGGATTGCAACTGTTTTTTGCTTGGTGCAGATTGCATTTGTGCAAATGAGGCAACAAAACTTGGGTATAACTCAGGGCAATGGCCAATATGGTCGGCCGCTTCCCATACCAGAATGTTAGCGGCTGGGTGGCGCCTGTAGGTTTCAAGCAGATTGATAATCCCAGCATAATCTTGCTGATGCCCTAAACGCTTGAGTATTGGGATATAACGAGACTCAGCCCAGCAAATTCTTAAAGGAGTCGAACCGAAATAGCCCACCAGCAGACCCAATAATAAGCTTGCAGTACCAAAGGCAAAGTCCCACTTGGCGAGATCGCGGGTTAATTTAAGGTCTGCACTTGCACGGGTTGGTGCATCAGGAAGGTAGCTCACAGCACTTTGCGCATAGTGGGGCCCTAATGCCCCCGCCGCATCACCCTGCGGCGGAGCTAATTGATAAGTCGCACGGCAATCAACACCATCAAGCCCCCACTGACGAATTACCTCGCCCTCGGCGGTGTGATATTCCACTAAGCAAACCAATCTTTGGCGAGAAATGCCGTTCGAACCTCGTTCACTCCGATACTCAGTTTCAATCACCCGGCCAATGGCAACATCGCCAAGCACTTCAAGCTGATTGACCAAATGCCACTTTTGCCATCCTTCAGTGATAAAAAAGGCGGCAAGACTCAAGATTAAAATGGGGGGTAAGGTAAACAAGAGTACTTCGAGCCACCCCCAACCTCGCTCGGGGGCGCTAGAGGTTAACTTACTGTGATTAATCAACACGCCAAAACGTCCTTATCATTCCATGATGCTTAAGCATTAAATGAATTTTGTTTGTGCCTACAGCGGGGCGCAATTTTAGCAGCTTATTGATAAAAATCAGAAAAAGCTCACAGTTTACTGTAAAGACACCATCACACTCATCGCCCACCCGCTTGAACATGCTATTCTAAGCACTCATCACCGCTGTTTAAAGGAGTAACAGTATGACTCGCCCTATTATTCTGGATTGCGATCCCGGCCATGACGACGCTATTGCGCTCATTTTAGCTCTCGCCCATCCAGAGCTGGTTCCACTGGCCGTCACCACCAGCGCCGGTAACCAAACGCCGGATAAAACGCTCAATAATGCCCTGCGGATCTTAACCTTATTAAATCGCAGTGATATTCCTGTCGCTGGCGGCGCCGTCAAGCCATTAGCTCGTGAATTAATCATTGCCGACAATGTCCATGGTGAAACCGGACTCGACGGCCCTGCATTGCCTAATCCAAGTTTTAGTCCTCAAGCCATTACCGCAGTTGAATTAATGGCGCAGCAAATTCGCCAAAGTCATCAGCCAGTAACCTTAATTCCCACAGGGCCGCTGACTAACATCGCCCTTTTACTGGCGAGTCATAGCGAGTTACACGATAAAATTGAGCGCATAGTGCTAATGGGCGGCGCAGCCGGTGTCGGTAATTGGACCCCAGCCGCCGAATTTAATATTTTTGTCGACCCCGAAGCCGCCGATATTGTCTTTAAATCCGGAATTCCCATTACCATGTGCGGCCTCGATGTAACTCATCAAGCGCAGATTATGGACGAAGATATCGAACGCATTCGCGCGATTCAAAATCCAATTGCTCAGTGCGTCGCCGAATTATTGGATTTCTTTATGATTTACCACAGAGATCCTAAATGGGGCTTTATTGGTGCGCCATTGCACGACCCCTGCACGATCGCTTGGTTGCTTAAACCTGAGCTATTTGAGGCGCAAGATTGCTGGGTAAGCATTGAAACCCAAAGTGAGTTGACCTTAGGCATGACAGTGGTCGATCGCTATCAGCTAACAGGTAAAGCCGCCAATGCGACTGTGCTGTTTGGGCTCGATAGGCAAGGCTTTGTCAATTTACTGGTAGACAGTTTACGCGTCTATGATGCAACTTATCTCAATCGCAGATAAAAATGACAGTGAGTCTTCTATGAGCCAGATACTCGTTATCGGCAGTGCAAATGCCGACCATGTGATGAAATTTGAGTACCTGCCCGCTGCAGGGCAAACCTTAATGAGCCGAGATTACCGCCTCGAACAGGGCGGCAAAGGGGCCAATCAAGCCGTCGCCTGCGCGCGCTTAGCCAAATCAGGTTCACGCACTGATTTTATCTGCCATCTCGGCCAAGACAGTATTGGCGATGATATGCGTCAAAGCTGGATGAAAGATGGCATCAGTGCGGAAGGGATCCGCCAAATAGCCGGACTGAGCACAGGCACTGCCATGATTTTTATCGGTGATAACGGTGAGAATACGATTGGCGTTGCCGCAGGTGCTAACGCCAGCCTTTCACCCGATGACTTAGAAGCTCATTACGCCCTATTTGCTAATGCTGAGTACTTATTAACACAATTAGAAACGCCCGCTGCCACAGTGGCAAAGGCGCTGCAAATAGCCAAGAATCTTGGCGTGACGACTGTACTAAATCCTGCTCCAGCGACGGCACTTGGCCAAGATGTACTCAAGTGGGTAGATATTATTACCCCCAATGAAACCGAAGCAGAAGCCTTAACGGGAGTTGAGATCAACCATCTTGATGATGCACACATGGCAGCGCAACTTCTCCACCAGCAGGGAGTAAAGATTGTGGTCATAACCTTAGGTAGCCGTGGCGCATATATCAGCAGCCCAGGTTTTAATGGGCTAATACCTGCGTTTGAAGTGCAGGCCATAGACACAGTCGCCGCAGGGGATACCTTCAATGGCGCCTTAGTTGTGGGCTTAAGCGAGGGCATGTCGATTGCTGCAGCCGTGGGATTTGCCAATGCAGCCAGTGCCATTACTGTCACTCGCCCAGGTGCACAACGTGCGATTCCCTATCGACAGGAGCTTTCGTACTAAAAACGTAAGAAGTTCTGAAATAGACGCCCTGCGTTATAAAAAATTACAACTTATAAATCAAACACATAAATAATAGTTCCTGAGTACTTAGTTCACTAAAGCTAAGTACTCACCTATGTTTACCGCTAACAATTTTGCCGCCAATAACAATGTAAGCTTTCAACCTAAAGTTGCATATACATAATTTACACGCTGATTTCATTCCCATTTAATGAAGATTGCTTATGCTGGCAGGTGCATGTCCGAGTCAAAACGGCTCGGCTACCCTTGTTCAAATAAGGAAGTACCAGATGAAAGCAAAAAGCACAGCTTTACGTAACGTGACCAGCACTAGCCTAATCGGCCTAGGATTATTATTCGCTAGCCAAGCGAGTGCCAACGAATGTGAACTGAAAATTGCCGCCACTGATGCAATGCAATTTGACACTAAAGAGCTGTCAGTACCTGCAAGCTGTAAAGAAGTGACCTTAACCTTAACCCACTCAGGCACTTTGCCAAAAGCAGCCATGGGCCATAACTGGGTATTAACTAAGGCAGCCGATATGTCAGCAGTAGCAACTGAAGGCATGAGTGCAGGTCCTGATGCAGCCTATGTCAAAGCGGGTGATACGCGCGTTATCGCACACACAGATTTAGTGGGCGGTGGCGAATCAACGTCTATCACCTTTAGCACTGCCGGTATGAGCGCTACCGAAGCCTACCAATTCTTCTGCAGTTTCCCAGGTCACTGGGCGATTATGCAAGGCAGTTTCAAGTTAAAAGCTTAAAGGAATGGCCTAGCCTCACCTTAAGTTAGTCAATAAAAAAGCGGATCTTAGGATCCGCTTTTACATTTCAGCCATTGCATTTAGCCGCACTAATCCATCATGGTCTTGGTTGGATGACTAATGGAGCAAAACTCGTCATCGCATTACCGTTAGCGCCGTTCAAGTTAGGATATTCAACCCCTTCCTGTAAAGTGTAATACACGTCGACAAAGTCATCGTCATTGGTGAACCAAGCATCCGGCATCACACTTAAAATACCATTGGTGATTTGCGGGATCAGCGCATAACCCTGAGCTTCAGGATCGGGGATCGACTTTAAGATCTGCTCCGCCGCTTCCAACAGCTTAGTGGCCAACACTTTATAGTTAGTACCATCGTCATGCTCCATTAAGATCATGTCCGCAGCCGCCCAACGATAACGCTCCCAATGTATGATGATTTGATTCGGATAATAGGTCGTATCCGCATAATCTAAATAGGGCATTTCGACGATATCGAGCACAGGCTCTTCACGGCTTGGATCAACCCCAGTCACTATGCCGTAAATTTCGGCACGACCAGAAATCCACGGCTCATGGTCATCCTTCAAGGATATTTGCTTGATCACTGTGGTTGAAATCGGCTTGTCTGCCACCGCCTGTGTTTGCGCACGGCTCAGTAGCGCGCCCTCTTTTTTCGCTGACTGCGCCTCGGCAAATGTCGCCCGCATCACCTCTAAGCCAGCCACAAAGGCTTTTTTGCTATCGATACCGACCACAAACACTGGCTGCTGCGGCAGGTTATACACGTCTAATTGATGCACTTGCCCATGAATATCAAAGGCTTCAATATAATCCCACTGACGCTCGTCACCATCGGGCTCATAGGCAAATAGAGGAGACTCACCTTGCTGCCATGGGGTTAACATGGTTTCATCCGCCAGACGCACTTGCACCAGAGAATCCGCTTTGGCACTTAAGCCCTTCACTCGGCGAATTGATGCATCGGCTTTGGTGATCACATTATCATTGAGCCTATGTTGGGACAGAATCTCATCGGCATTTACTGCTAACTGATACTGGTTTATTTCAGTCTGTAAGATAGGCGCAAGCTGCGCATATTGATGGCTTAAATCTAACGCCAATGCCCGCTTTGTATTGGTTAACTGAGCTTGTGCATCCAAAGTCGAATCCTTTAGCGACGCTTGTAGTAAGCGTAACGCCTCTCCATCTAAGGCTTGGCCATAACTCAGGGTTGCCGAAGCCGACAAACACAGCAATAAACTGGATTGAAGTAGTTTCATAGGAGTTCCCTTACCTTGATAAAGTTAAACGTGCGTTCGAATTCCTTACATATGAGCACAGAGCAGCATCTAAGTAAATCAAATGATAATAGTTATCGTTAATTATTAATGGTATAGGGTACGTAATCCCGGCTAAATGCGATAAAAACAAGCTAATGACAGCATCAACAGATCAGTCCAGCCGAACAGAGTGTATGAAGATAAACGAGGAAATAGGATGAAATGAATTGATATGCACAGTTTCGCGAGCGACAAAAACACAAAAGGCAGATCTTAAGATCTGCCTTTTGCTGTTCATCGCCAAAGTGACGTTTCAGAACCCGTTATGCGCGCCCTAACAGTCACACTGGCTTGATAAGACAAGGTTAAACGAATGAGTGTTACTCTTCGTCGAAATCATCTTCATCAAGATCTTCGGCATCAGTTGCCGCTTCAGCCGCTAATGCAGCGGCTAATTTTGCTTTAGCTTGTTTCTCTGAGCGACGTTTATTGCGCTCAGTTAACGTGCCTAAAAACACTTGTAATTCAGTTAAGCCCCAAGCTTGCGCTTCGGCTTCAGTCGCAAAGCCATCGTGGCTCTTAGACACAACTGTTTTAGTTGATGTCATGCGACGAGTGATTTCAGTTTTCCAACCGTTGTCGCCCTGTGTCACGCGAAAATCGTATTTTTTGCCCTTGCTCATTCTGCTCTATTTCCTAAATGATGCTTGTCACGTTTGTCTTATCAAGCGAACCAAACGCTCATCATAAAACAAAAGGAGCGCAGTGTACTTGATTTCGGCCCAGAAAGATCGCCCAGATGAAAATATTCATGCCAGTTTCATCGACTCGCTCAGTGGAGTCAATGCTCACATCTAAAGCAACACTGTGCATATATCCCGACCGTCCTCTGTCTAAGGCAGTTTATCGCAAGCTAGCGTGCCTTAGATAATAGTCGTGCAAACGGTATATATTCTTGTTTATGTCATACAAATAGGCTTTTTCAGTCACATTAACACTTTAGAGTTTCTGATTAATATTAATAATTTACATCATTACTCATAGGTAAATCTGATGAAACTACGCCCTATTTCGTCGCTCTCACTCGGCCTGTTAATTGCCACGAGCGCTTTATTAGCCGGTTGCAATAATGACGATGATAACGCCGCAGTCACGCCACCCACCAGCAAACCCGTTCCAGCTCAAGTGGGAGAAAGACCCTTATTCCTCGTACGTCAGATGCAAGACAGCACACTTAAAACCCGCTTAGAACAATGCACCACTGACAGTTTTTATCGCAGCGAATTTTCCATAGGTCACCGTGGCGCGCCAATGAAATTCCCTGAGCATACAAAGGAATCCTACCAAGCGGCTATCGATTCAGGCGCAGGCATAGTCGAGTGTGATGTCACCTTCACCGCCGATAAAGCTTTAGTTTGCCGCCACTCACAGTGCGATCTTGCCAGCACGACCAACATTTTAGCAGTGCCTGAACTGGCTAATAAATGTTCGAGCCCATTCATTCCTGCCGATCCCGCCAATGGCGTCAGCGCATCGGCGACCTGTTGCACTAGCGATATCACCCTCGCCGAATTTAAAACTCTCAAGGGTAAGATGGAAGGCAACAATCCGAAAGCGACCACTGCGGCCGAATTCATCAATGGTACCCCAAGCTGGCGCACCGATCTTTATGCTGGCAATGGCACCTTGATGACCCACGCTGAAAGTATTGAAATGTTTAAAAAAGCCGGTGTGAAGATGACGCCTGAGCTAAAAGCCGCCAGCGTATCTATGCCCTTCGATGGTTTTACTCAGCAGAATTACGCGCAAAAAATGTTAGATGAATACACAGCGGCGGGCGTCGATGTTTCGCAAGTATTCCCCCAGTCATTTATTTTGGATGACATCAAATATTGGGTCGCCAACGCACCTGAATTTGCGAAGCAAGCCGTGTTTCTCGATGACAGATACGATTATAACAGCGCCTTTGATCCGCAGAACTCTGCCACTTGGTCACCATCAATGGCGGATTTAAAGACCCAAGGCGTCGAAATTATTGCGCCGCCACTCTGGGTATTAGTCGCCTTAGATGCGGATAAGAAAATCATTCCTTCGGAATACGCTAAGGCCGCTAAAGGCGCTGGGCTTAAGATCATCACTTGGTCGCTAGAACGTTCTGGTTTATTAAAAAATGGCGGCGGCTTTTACTATCAAAGCATTACCGAAGCGATAGATAACGAAGGCGATACCTTTGAATTACTTGATGTACTGGCGAAAGATGTCGGCGTGATTGGAGTGTTCTCCGACTGGCCCGCCACAGTGACTTACTATGCTAACTGTATGGATTTATAAGTCATCGATATAGAAAAAAAAATGCGTTAACGATTAATCGTTAACGCATTTTTTTATTGCGAAAATAATCTATATCTCGCCGCGAGCTATTTAAACAGGTGCTGGATATTCTTTAAATCGCCCTTACCTTCGGCAATTTCTTCAGGCGTTAAACCTGTAACTTCGTGCGGGAAAACTAACCAGTCTTCAGAGGCATGAATGTAATAGTCGGGTTTTAAAGGCACTGCGGTATTTTTTGGCTTGTAATAAGGGCAAGCGATACGGATATCGGTTGGCATATTTAGGCGCATCAGTTGGCTGAGTTTTTCTTTTAATGCATGAATACTACGGCCAGAGTCAAACACGTCATCCACAATCAACAAACCGTCACTCGCGTTCGCATTTTCAACGATGTAATGCAGGCCATGAACTTTGATTTCTTTGCTTTGTTTGTCGGTGCCAATCCCATAATAAGAAGAGGTACGCACGGCAATGTGATCGGTTTCAACTTGTTTAAAATCGAAAAACTCCTGTACCGCGATCCCGATTGGAGCACCGCCACGCCAAATACCCACGATAAATTGCGGACGAAAGCCACTCTCATACACTTGCGAAGCTAATAAAAATGAATCTTCCAGCAATTGCTGCGCGGTAACAAAATACTTTTCTGACATGACACAGTCCCCATCACATTGATTTTATTCTTAGGTCGTTAAAGCTTATGACCCCCGTAAGGTCTGTTCGGCGGGTAAAGGTTCCCAAAACACTAGAACAGCTTTGCCTTAGCAAGTGTAGGCAGCCGCCGAATTTTGGGAGCGAATTTTATACCAAAAAAATGCGATGTGCTGCAGTAATAGTAAGAACTTGCGTGACAACAGACATTTATTTTGCCTTTTAAAGCCAAAAGCAACAAAAAGGCCACCCTAAGGTGGCCGATAAACAAGCGAACAATACCGCATTAAACGATAGGCGTAATCACATGCTCACCTACTTTTGTCTTAGCGCTATAACCACGGGCCGTTGCGACTTGGAAATCCTTCGACAAAATGGTATCCACATAATGCCAGTCGCTGCGCACCTCATCAGCGGTAAAGGTGAGCGTCATAAAGCCTCGGTCTTTTAAGTTAGCGTACTTAAGATCTGGCACTAACTCGACGATTGCCGCCTCGGTCGCGGGGATCTGTTCCGCTGGCAGATTCAAGTAATATTCAAGGCCTGGCGATGATACTGAGCTAGTCGCAAACTCAACACCCACAGTATCGCCTTGCACGTCTTTAAGCTCGTTTGCCCATGCATTATGGGTGTCACCCGCGATCACAACTAGGTTAAGATTTTTCGATTTAGCCGTACCTAAAATCACTTCACGCTCATAGGCATAACCATCCCAAGCATCTAAGTTGTACGGGATTGCAGGTAATTGCAGCAGTCCGATAACTTCTGGCGTGAGTAAGGCTTGATTGGCTTGAAGATATTGCAGCTCTTGGGCGGTCAGCGTGGGATCATTTGCCGCCGCACGGGCCGCTAACTTAGCTAAAGCCCCTAACATGGCAAATTGGGGAATGCTCATCTGCTGAGTGGCAATCGCAGCAGGCAATGACATCTTACCCATTAATACCTGCTGTCCCAGTACTTGCCACTTGCCTGTCGATTGTAGCAATGTGCCCTGCAGCCATAATAATTGCGTCAGCCCCAGCATAGTGCGAGTGGTAGAAGTGACATCAGCAAGGAAACGCTCTCCCGCAAACGAGCCCGTGGTAGGATCCATATAATCGGCATAATCGAGCTGTTTATCACGGGCTAATACGCGAGTATCCAGCATATGCAGATCGACGAGATTGCCGTAACTGAAGCTGCGGTAAATCTCTTCATGATTCCCTTCACGCCATGGGCGAATCGGCAACCACTCGAAATAAGCTTGTAGTGCCGCTTCTTTACGAACGGCAAAATCCCCTTCGCCTTCGTTGTGATTCTCGGCACTATCACGCCAAGTATCATTGGCCACTTCATGATCATCCCACACTGTAATAAAAGGCACTTTCGCGTGTAACTTTTGCAGACTCGCATCGGTATGGTACTGACCATGGCGAGTGCGGTAATCGCTCAACGTCAGCAACTCATTGGCCGGTAACACTTCACGGCCCAATTCGGCAGCATGCTCACTGGCATAACCACCGCGGGCATATTCATAGATGTAATCGCCTAAATGCACCACAGCATCTAAATCATCCTGCGCCGCCGCTAACTCATAGACGTTAAAATAACCGGCAGGAAAGTTAGCACAGGACATCACGGCTAATTTGACTGAGCTTACGTCACCCTCAGGCAGAGTGCGGGTTTTACCCACAACAGAGGTTTTATCACCCGTCATAAAGCGATAAAAGTAGGTTTGCCCGGCACGTAAACCACGGGCATCAATCTTAACCGTGTAGTCACGGCTCGCATTAGTGACAGTCTCACCTGTGGTCACTAATTGACTAAAGGCCGCATCACTTGCCACTTGCCAACTCACTTTTACATCGCCCTCAGATTCAGGCGTGACACGGGTCCAGAGGATCACGGCATCGACGGCCGGATCGCCACTGGCAATTCCATGTAAAAATTGAGCGGGTACAGAATTATCATCATTACTATCACTACAGCCCATCAAGCCGTAAGAGATCACAGCAACACCAACACCTTTGGCCGACATAGCCAAAAAATCACGACGAGTTACGGTACGATTCATTATTATTATTCCTTGTTAGATAAGGCTTCACTGGTATGAGGTCTAATAAGACCACGATTGTGAGATATCACTGTTACATATTTGTGACATCTTTGTCAGCCTTTTATGATATCTATCAATTCAAACACTTATACTGGATAGCGTACTTTATTTGTGCAGGACTGGCGTAGCTTACAGAGAAGCTGCTAACATCGGTGCAGGCTAACGCAGCGTGTGAAATGCACGCCAGAGAATGGCAAGAAAAGGAATTTATATAATGAAAGTCAGCGATATTATGAGTGATCAAGTCATCTGCATCAGCGATGGCGCCAGTTTGAAAGATGCCCACCATCTGATGCAAACCCGTGGCGTACGCCACTTACCTGTGATTTCTGAAATTGATGGCACCCTCGTTGGCGTACTCACCCATAAAAAGATGATCGCCAGCGTGATGACTATGTTGAACAAGTACGGCCAAGGCGCGCTCGAGCGCAAGGAACGATACACGCCGATCACAACTGTGATGGATAAAGACTATCAGCATCTCACCGCCGACGAGCCTTTAACTGTGGTGGTGGAATATTTTATCGAGAACAAACTTGGTTGCCTGCCCGTCGTCGATGTCGATAAAAAGGTACTCGGTATCGTCACTTCATCGGACTTTATTAAGTTGTGCCGTACCCTACTGCAACAGCAAGCGTAACGTTTTACGCTCCCTTTCTGCCATGTCAGCCTTTTGCTACGCAAGGCTGACGCTGTCTTTTTTATAAACTGTGTTTTCTATAAAAAGAAAGGATTCCCTTGGCTAAATTACTCTCACAAGAACAATTTATTCGCGCCTATGAATGCGCAGAATTAGGCTGTATTGCCAATCAACAACTACTCGCCAAATTACTCGCCGATCCCGATTATGACGCTTTACATGAATACAGCGCCTACTTTGGCAAAGCGGCGACGCAAATCACCTGTATCAGTGACTTACAAAGTATGGAGGAATTGCATTTTATCGCGGGGAACTTGAATTGGGACGATCATGACCCAAACATGGTCAGAGCGATTATCGAACATCCACTCTGCGATGCAGGTACCGCCTTATTACTTTACTGGTACGGACAAGGCTTTTATTACTCCACGCCAGAGACGCTCGATACACCTTTTGGACAGCTATTCAAAACCATAACCGATAGATTTGTTGCGCGCGGCTATGCCAGTTATAAAATCCATTTTGACCCGATTAAAGAATGTTTTATGCCCTCATTAGAAGACGTTCTTACTAGAGGATGCCAAATTCCAGGGGCTATTTTTGCCCCCTACAGCACTATGGAAATCGAAACCGATGAAGGGCACCCAAGGTATCTACAATTTAAAAATGAACTACTGAAATCGGGTAAATGGGGAAAAAAATAAGCGTTGACCTTTTGATATCAGAATAGTTTAAGCTGGGGTTACTGGCGGAATACGCGTAAAACGCTGCCAGCGACCCGAGCGCCAACGCTGCACCATAATCAATCCACGCACCCATTCATCTGCCGCAACGGCAAGCCAAGCAGCCAACACGCCATAACCTAAATACAAGCCAAAGAACCAAGCAAAAAATACCCCAATGCCCCACATACTAAAGAGACCAATCCGCACGGGGAATGCCACATCACCGGCGCCCTTTAAGGCCGAGATAATCACCAGATTAAACACTCGTCCGGTTTCAAGGGCAATGGAACCCGCGAGCAATAACGCTGTCAGTTGGATAACGTCTTCGTTTTCACTCAACCAGCCGACAATAACGAATCGCTGCCAATAGAAGACTAATACTATGGTCAGTGAAGCCACAAAGCCCACCAAACAGTAACGCTGCACCCGAGTAGTGATTTCATCGAACCATTGTTTACCCACATAGTATCCGGTCTGAATTTGCGTCGCCTGCCCGAGTGCTACCGCAAAACAATAGATAAAACGGCTAATATTCAAGCCATAGGTGTAGGCCGTGAGCGATAAAGTACCCATCTGGCTGATAAAGTAGATGATGGTCATCTGAGCAACATTGTAAGACAGCATCTCGCCAGCATTGAGCAGGCCAATACGCATCACACTCCAATAAGTGCTGCGCGGTAAAAGCTTAAGTCGTTGCAGTGGCAGCGGAATTTGCTTATGCCGGATCACCATCAGCATGATACACGCACCGATGATCTGGCTGGTTACTGTCGATATCGCCACCCCTGTTACCCCATAAACAGGTAAACCAAAGGGTGAATACAGGGCAATATAATTACCGATCACGTTCATTAAGCCCGTGCTCGAGGTGACTAACATGGCCGAGCGGGTAAAACCGTAACTACGCAAAATAGCGGCGAAGGCAATGTTCATCACTAGCCCTATGCTCAAGCTGCCGCAAATCACTAAATAGTCATATCCAAAACCAGCCACATCGTGCTCAAGCGCAAATAAGCCGATAATGCCCTTAGCACCAAAGAACATAGATGCGCCCATGACCAAGGCTAATACCAAACTCAATACAACACTCGCCACCCCGATATCGACAGCCTGCTGCGGTTGGCCTGCCCCATTGCTTTGGCTAATCAAAATACTTGCGCCCGTACTCACCATCATGGACATGACCATCATGAAGAACATCAGTTGAGTCGTGAGTCCCACCGCGGCAACCGCATTATCGGAATAATGGCTCAGCATAAAGATATCGCTGATCCCAAGCAGAGATTGCAACAAGGTCTCGATAAAAATCGGCCACGTCAGGGCAACTATGCCCATGCGCTGTTGCAATGTTTTGGGTGCTTTTGCCACGAAAGATTCCTGCAAATAGAGAACGAATAACGAGTGTGATCGCTGGCTCAATGTGTCGCTCAAACAGCATCTTGGCAACCTATATTTTAGCCAAGAGACTGAAACCCACTTTCACAAATAGACATCAAAGTGCTATCGAACGTACAATCAGGCGGACATTTAAGCGCATTAAGCCTGACAGTCAATTAAGTTGGTAATTTTCTTACAAGACACACTACAACTCAATCTGTAATAGTGAAAAAGATGCCGACTGCAACCGTATTCATTACTAAGTTAATACCAAAGTTAATTTCCGCAATCATGATAGAGCTCATGGCTGAGTGTGAATCTAGGCTACCAATTCAATTAAGCTGCCGATAAACTCAGCCCATTGCAGAACAGCCGAGCGCACTAAAAATTGAGGGAGTATTAAATGAGCCAACTCTATTTAGAAGAGGGAATTAAACAATTGGTTAGCGAGTTTATCGCGGCGGGTTGCCCATCGGTGCGAGAGCAAACCATTGAGCAACGTAGGCAAGGTTATATCGCCAGCACTGTACTCGCAGGTGAGCCTGAAGAGGTGTTCGAGGTGCGCGCAATTTCCATCGATGGCGCAGAATTAACTCTGTTCAAACCCTCGGCGGCAGACAATTTACCTATCGTCATTTACTACCATGGTGGTTGTTTTGTCAGTGGCGGCGTTGAAACCCATAATCAACAACTGCGAAAACTCGCCAATGATTCTGGCGCACTGGTGATCGCCGTTCGCTATCGCCTCGCCCCAGAACATGTTTATCCCGCTGCCCACGACGATGCCTGCCATGCAGCAGAAGTCATCTATCAACATTGCCACCAATGGGGCGGTGATAACACCAAGATCACCCTAATGGGCGACAGCGCCGGCGGCCATTTAGCCCTAGTCACTTGCCTACGTTTAAAAGCCAAAGGGCAATGGTTGCCACAGAAACAAGTACTTATCTATCCTATGCTCGATGCCACCGCTAAGAGCCAAAGCTATAGCGACAATGGCGAGAAATACATCATCACCCGCGACACCTTGCTAACCGGTTTCGATCTGTATTTAGATTGGCACCCCAGAACCGATGCCGAAGCCAGTCCACTACGTCGTGATGACTTAGCAGGCTTACCCGAAACCCATATTATCACCGCCGAATTCGATCCACTCGTCGATGAAGGTGAACTGCTATTTAGGAATCTATTAGAGGCTGGCGTAAATGCCCACTGCCGTCGTTATCTTGGCGTCATCCATGGCTTCTTCCAACTCTCGGGCGTGAGCCGTTCCGCTCGGGATGCCATGGTGCAAGTGAGTAATATAGTGAAGACTGCCTAACGTCATACTTGATGATTAATTCATTCATAAAAAAGGCTTTCTATCTAGATAGAAAGCCTTTTTTAACCGTTTGATATTCAGATTTAAACGGTTTTCTTTCGATACGCCAAGAACAACAAGACTATACCTACGGCTAAAAACGGTAAGCTCAGAAGTTGTCCCGCACTTAAGAAAGTTTCAGAGTAAGCCGCTTGGCTAACTTTAATCGACTCAATCGCAATTCGCGCACTAAACACCGACACCAGAAACAGACCGAAAATAGCCCCATGTCTTTGTTTAATCTGCGTGTATTGATACAAAGCATACAGACCAATAAAGATAGCTAAATAAGCGAAAGCCTCATAGAGCTGTGCTGGATGTCTTGGCAACATGTCGACACGGGCAAATATAATGCCCCAAGGTTGAGTCGTAGGATCACCTAAAATTTCTGAGTTGGCGAAGTTTGCCATACGCACAAAAAAGCCAAAAATGGCAGTGGCGATAGCGAGTCTGTCCAACAAAAACAGGAAGGGTAGCTTCACTTTACGTTGGTAATAATACAAGGCCAGAATCGCGCCTAAACCACCACCATGGCTGGCGAGTCCGCCTTCCCAAATCGCCAAGATCTTAAGCGGATGAGCAAAGTAATAAGTCGGATCGTAGAACATACAATGGGCCAAACGCGCGCCCACAATAATGCCAACCACACAATAAATCAGTAAATTATCAAGGGACTCAAGATCGAGATTTTCCTTGATATAAATCCGCTTCATCACCTGAAAACCAGCAGTAATAGCAAGAGCAAACAGGACTCCATACCAATGTATTTTTAGTCCCATAAACGAGATTAATACAGGATCGAGCTCCCACACTAAGTGTTCCAAATTCAATTACTCCATAACACTTGGTACATAGAGGTACGCCAAAAAGCATGTTTTACGTGGTTAAACGCCAATAGACAAGCCTTGTCGCGGGGATATCTTACTATTGAGTCAAATTTAATGACTCAGAGCGACCTTGGTTTAGCCGAATGAGGCAATGTCAACCAAGTTACCATTTAACGAATCAACTGGCTAAATTTAACTGACTTTAGCGCTCCCCTAACGGCTCAGACGTTGGATGATTTCCCTGTGCTGCGGATATTGGGCTAACAAAGTCTCTTGGCTAAACAGTTCAAAATCATCGAAGGTAAAACCGGGGGACACCATACAGCCTACGAGTGAAAAACCAGCTTGATTCATAGCCGAGCCAAAAATACAGCCCTTGGGCACTAAAAATTGTGGCCGCTCGCCCGCCGCTAAATTGAGCCCTAGTTGCGCCGTAGTCAACTCACCATCAGGATCAATCATATAAATCGTCAGCGATTGCCCCGCATGGAAATACCACATTTCATCAGCTGTCAGACGATGGAAATGGGAAACCTCTCCCGTACGCAGCAAAAAATAGATACTGCTCCATAATGCCCGAGTCTGATCAAATGCCGTTTCTGAACGATAGGATGAGCGGTAATAACCTCCTTCAACATGCTGCTCTAGCGCTAAATGTTCAATAAAATCATCTGCAGTATGCATTATAAATCCCTTTGTAAAATTAAAACCACAATTAAGGCCCTAGATTCTACTCGAAAATCATCTGTCCACTAAACACCGCAATGAAGCTTTTTGAACATAAGCACAAACGCTAAAGTTCAAGACATCACGACTGACTCGATACGATCGCAGGACTTAGGTTTTAAGCCTCAACAGGGATACAACTCTGCGCCATCGAACGCTCTGATGCCTTGGTAAAATCGCGACGACAAATAAATTGTACGGCATATTGTTATGGTTTGTTGTTACCCACAAAAGCGGCTAAATTGTAATGAGTTCGCAGGATGCATTCGCGGCTAAAGCGCCAAAGAGTAGTTTATCTATGATAACTTGGACACGCGGACTTAAGGTTGGGTGATTTTCCACAGGGATTTTAATCGATGATCAAAATAGAAGAAATGGCTTTAGTCCTTGATGCACTTCCTGATCCTACTTTTGTTCTGTCAAAAAGTGGTAAATACATTGCCGTCTTCGGTGGTAAAGATGACCGTTATTACCACGATGGTAGTGGCCTAATCGGCTTGTATCTTAGCGATGTGTTAAAGGCTGACAAACTCAATTACTTTTTACAGGTTATCGAAAGTGCATTAACCAGCCGAAAATTACTGATCGAAGAATATGAATTGAGCAATAAAGATGTCAAAGGCTTACCCGATATAGGCCCTGAACAACCCATTTGGTTTGAGGGACGCATTCAAGCACTAGACTTTCTGGTTGATGATGAGCCTGTGGTGCTTTGGGTCGCCAGTAATATTTCCAAGCGGCATGAGCTTGAACTGCAACTACGTCAGCTAAGCGATACCGATCAGCTGACAGGGCTGTATAACCGTCGCCGCTTAGAACGTGATTTAACCTTTCAATTCGATATATTTCAGCGCCACCGTATTCCCACCTCAATCTTGATCCTCGATTTAGACCACTTAAAGTCCATCAATGATCAGTTGGGTCACTATGCTGGCGATCAAATCATCATCGCAGTTGCTGAAACCTGCCGAACTCAATTTAGAAAAACCGATAGCGCGTATCGTTTTGGTGGCGATGAATTTGTGATTGCCCTACCTGGGGTAGAGCATTCGCAAGCGGTTGAATTTGCAGAATACCTCTGCGATTGCTTTTACACTGAACTGCAAAAATATGCGGTCAATGGCTTGTTTGCCACCGTAAGCATTGGAGTCGCCTCTATCGAACCATTGGATAAGTCCTATGAGGAAACGCTTAAGCGGGCCGATGCAGCCTTGTATCAAGCTAAACGTAACGGTAAAAATCGAGTTATATCAAATACAGCCTAAGCGGGCTGAACATTTCAAACCACACATAGCAATCACAAGCGTCCTTAATAAGTGATAGCCACAAGTGCTCATAAGAAGCGCGAATCAAAAGAGCAACAAACAAAAAAGCGAACCAAAAGGTTCGCTTTTAAACACATTAAGCTAATGCTAAATAACAGAATTAATTCAGGTTTTTCGCAGCTTTACGGGCTTGATGCAGCTTCTTATAGCTTTCAATCAATCTTAAATGCGGCTCAATACCTTCGAGCTGCATGCTGGTCTTAGTTAAACCATAAAAACGCACTTTACCTGTGACTGAGCCAACGACATTATCCATCACTTCTTTACCGAACATACGGTTGAAGTTATGGATAAAATCATCAAGTTCTAACTCTTCATCTAAGGTCACTTCCAGCACAGCATTCATGGCTTGGTAGAACAGGCCACGTTTAACGGTATTGTCGTTAAACTGTAGGAACTCACCGACCAGCTCAATCGCGTCTTCATGTGCACCGAGTGCCAAATAAATCAGGATCTTAAGCTCAATAATCGTCAGTTTTCCCCACACAGTATTTTCATCAAATACAATGCCGATTAAGGTGCGAATATCCGTGTAGTTATCG
Source organism: Shewanella sp. NKUCC05_KAH (assembly GCF_019345585.1). Lineage (NCBI taxonomy): Bacteria > Pseudomonadati > Pseudomonadota > Gammaproteobacteria > Alteromonadales > Shewanellaceae > Shewanella > Shewanella sp. NKUCC05_KAH. The sequence goes on along the minus strand of NZ_JAHKQZ010000009.1, from coordinate 6,546 downwards.
AGTTGGCTTTCTTCTAAACGGTTGACCAAATTAACCAATTGCTTAGTGCTTAACGAATGCAGATTTAAAATATCTTCACGGTACGCCAGCGCCTTGTTGGTGTTATCCCAAATCAAGTCATCAACTGGATAAATCTCAGAATAATCAGGAACTAAAATACGGCACGCCGATGCGCCTAAATCGGTAAACTCGGCGATATACACCTCTTTACCTAACGCTTCTAAGATCCCAAACAGGCCGCTGGCTTCTTCTTCGCTGGTGCCAGAAAAATCCCATTTGCAGAATTCATAATCAAATTTACTGCTAAAGAAGCGCCATGAAATCACTCCTGTTGAATCAATAAAGTGCTCAACAAAGTTTTCTGGCTCGCTAACCGCCATGCTGTTAAAGGTCGGTTTTGGCACATCATTCAAGCCTTCGAAGCTGCGGCCTTGCAGTAACTCAGTTAAGCTGCGCTCTAACGCCACTTCAAAGCTTGGGTGCGCGCCAAAGGAGGCAAATACACCGCCGGTTTTCGGGTTCATCAGGGTGACGCACATCACAGGGAACTGGCCGCCGAGTGAGGCATCTTTGACCACAACTGGGAAACCTTGCTCTTCTAAACCGTTAATGCCCGCGAGGATGCTTGGGTACTTTTCTAGTACAGACATAGGCACATCGGGCAGAACAATTTCTTGCTCGATGATTTGACGTTTAACGGCGCGTTCAAAAATCTCTGATAAGCACTGCACATGGGCTTCTTGCAGGTTATTACCCGCGCTCATGCCATTACTTAAGAATAGGTTTTCAATCAGGTTCGATGGGAAGTAAACCGTTTCACCGTCAGATTTACGGGTGTAAGGAATCGCACAAATGCCGCGCTTAACATTACCCGAATTAGTATCAATCAAGTGCGAGCCGCACAGCTCGTCATCTGGGTTATAAATCTCTAAGCAATAGTCATCGAGAATACCCGCTGGCAGCGCATCGTCTTCTTCTAACGCAAACCACTTTTCATTGGGATAATGCACAAATTCGCTATTGGCGATTTCAGTCCCAAAGAATTGATCATTATAGAAAAAGTTGTTATTCAGACGCTCAATAAACTCGCCGAGTGCCGAGCACAGCGCGCTTTCTTTGGTCGCGCCTTTACCATTGGTGAAACACATTGGCGAAGCGGCGTCACGAATGTGCAGTGACCACACGTTCGGCACGATATTGCGCCATGATGAGATCTCTATCTTCATTCCAAGATCGGCGAGCATGCCCGTCATATTGGCAATGGTTTGCTCCAGCGGCAGATCTTTACCCAGAATAAAGGTGCTCGATGCGCCATTAGGCTGGCCCATCAACATGGCATTGGCGTCTGAATCTAGGTTCTCAACGGTTTCAATTTTAAATTCTGGGCCAGTTTGCACCACTTTTTTAACCGTACAACGGTCAATCGAGCGCAAAATACCTTCGCGATCTTTCTCCGAAATATCTTCGGGTAACTCAACTTGAATTTGGAAAATCTGGTTGTAGCGATCTTCTGGATCGACAATATTGTTCTGCGACAGTCTAATGTTATCCGTTGGAATATCACGGGCTTTGCAATATACCTTCACGAAATAGGCCGCACACAGGGCTGACGACGCTAAGAAATAGTCAAACGGACTAGGCGCTGAACCATCACCTTTGTAGCGGATTGGCTGATCGGCGGTCACGGTAAAATCATCAAACTTGGCTTCAAGTCTAAGATTGTCGAGAAAATTAACTTTGATTTCCATTGAATATGATTTCCACTAAATATGCGAGTCTGTAGCAGCCCATCGACCAAGTCGCGTCATTGGTAATGAGTCATTAAGGGGGAATTATCGGTGTTTTTGGCCCATTAGTCTTGGGTTAATTATGTTAAAAACCATAATCAGGGCATTTACGGCTGAGCTTGGTGGGTTGAATAGCAAGGTTAAGCGACTGCTTAGATTGAGTATCAAGAAGGCGAGGAAACCAATGAGTCGCAGAGTAACACTCTGTGCAAAAACACATTATGGATGTTTTTCAGTTTCACGCTTAACCAACAGAAAGGTTAAATACATCTTAGTCGGTAATGACAAGGCCATGCCAAAGGCGACACACATAGCGCTGATAATAATCCCTTGCACGCCCATCGCCTCAACAGTTTCATTAAAGTTATGCAAGTAGATGCCCAGCGCAATAAGACAAATACCCACACTAATGCAGATTTTCAACGTTAGGATCAGCTTTTCATTCGTCACAACCCTGCCCTCACTGTTCGCCACTATCTACACCAGCCTGCACCAGCTCTAGCTAATTTTGCATCAACTTTAGCTAATATAGTGAACTCATTGGGCCCATATAGTGTTGATAAAGATCAAAAGAAAGGCCTAGATTCACAGCATAGTTAACGATTTTGGAATCAATCAACAGCGCGCATTTTATCGATTTCCATTAAATTTTTGTTAACTTAAGCACTTAAGAATGCGGGAAATTAGCTATACTGCCCTGCAATAAAAGAGATGTTCATCATGGAGTCGTCAAGCATGTCTAATTTCAGCCTACGTAATAAATTACTGCTGTTGTCGTTATTCCCTTTAATTTTTACTTTGTTCGTACTCATGACAGTTTCTTACTATGTCGAAAAAGACGCCCTTGCAGATGAAGTGACGACCTTTAGAACTAAGCTCATCGGTGAACGTAAAACACAAATAAAAGAAGCCACCGAAATTGCCGCAGGAATAGTGCAGTATCAGTTGTCTTTAAAAGAAAATGGCAATGTAAACCAAGCACTACGTGATATCCGTTTTGGCAGTTCTGGTTACTTCTTTATTTACGACTCCCAAGGTAAAAACCTGTTCCATGCCGTCATGCCTAACCTCGAAGGGCAAAATAAAATTGATATGACAGATCCGCGCGGCACTAAAATCATTGTCGGTTTACTCGATGCCGCTAAAAAAGGGGACGGTAACTTCTCGTTCTACTTTCAAAAACCCAATACCAATGAGCAAATTGAAAAAATCGGTTACTCCATGATGATCCCTGGCACTGACTGGATGCTAGGCACGGGAGTCTATATCGATGATATCGACACTGTCGTTGAGGATTATCGTGCGACGGTCACTGAGCAGATGATCGAAAAATCCTATGCCATTCTGTTAATTGCGCTGTTACTCGCCGCGATTACTACCGTTGTTATTCTGATCACCGCCCAACGTATGGTCGCGCCAATTAAAAATATGGCGAATAACTTAAACGATATAGCTAAAGGCGAAGGCGATTTAACCAAACGTCTTATTGTGAAAGGTGAAGATGAAATTGCACAACTAGGTCAATCCTTTAACCTGTTTGTCGATAAACTCCAAACCATCATAGGCGATGTGACAAACGCGACGGCTAAAGTTAAAACCGCCGCCAACGCGATTCACGATCAAACCAAAGTCATGTCGAGCCAACTCATCAGCCATAACAATGAAACCGATCAAGTGGTTACCGCTATTACTGAAATGTCAGCCACCGCCAGCGAAGTAGCGCAAAATACCACGCAAGTGGCTGAAGCGACTCACGCTGCCACTGGCGATGTAGCCAATGCCCAGCGCTGCGTCGATGCTTCTTTAGAAGAAATTTCGGCACTCATGGCGCAAATCAACAATGCGGCGGGCAGTATTCAATCCCTGAGCGAACAGTCTAAAAAAATCAACAACGTGCTGTCAGTGATTGGCGGTATTGCTGAGCAAACTAACCTATTGGCATTAAATGCCGCCATCGAAGCGGCCCGAGCCGGAGAACAGGGCCGAGGCTTTGCCGTGGTGGCCGATGAAGTGCGTAACTTAGCGAGCCGAACGCAATCAAGCACTTTAGAAATCAACGAGATGCTATCTGAACTGCACAAGCTTGTTGCACTGGCAGTAAAAACGATGGAAGAAAGTCAGCAAAGCTGCGTGCGCTCGGTAGACTCTTCCCGTGCAATTTCTGAAAGCCTTGGTTCAGTGACATCGGCGGTCACGGCAATTAACGACATGAGCACCCAAATTGCGACGGCGGCCACGGAACAAAGCTCTGTAACCGAAGAAATCAACCGTAATGTGTTCGCCATCCAAGAGATAGTGAATGAGTTACTCCATTCCAGCGAAGATGCTGCCAGAGTCAGCCAGACCGTGTCGCAGGAAGGAATTAACTTAGGTAAGCTCGTCGGTCAGTTTAAGATTTAAAATATTTTCAATGGGTTGTAAGCTAAATAAGACATAGCAACCCATTAGTTTGCTGCAAATGTAAGATAAGGTCTCAGCCTTGCTGAGGCCGATGGCAGTGGAATTGAAGGATTGTGAGATTACGGAATAATGCGATTGTGATTTTTTTAATTTCAAAAAGTAAAACTTAAATCCCATTGCCTACGTATATAAGTCCAAATACCCAATCCAATAGAAATGGCCATGTTCTCAATATTTAAGAAAAATCCCTTAAAAAAATTAACTCAGCAATATAACGCCAAGCTTGAACAAGCTATGCATGCCCAGAGAAAAGGCGATATTAGATCCTACTCAATGCTGACCGCTGAAGCCGAGCAAATCGAAAATCAAATAAAAGTGTTAGAAACAACAAGCCATAAATAAACCTTCAAAGCAAAAACACTCAGCAGACAAACTACCAAGAGTCAGCTTGAAAACGTGCCAATCTGGCCTCTGTGACTGTGCATTGAGTCAATTGCATCAACTCACCTAAGGTAATCGCAGGGTTGTCTGTGATAAGCCGAATCAGCTTAGCGTCTAATGGTTCAAGTTTGTCCGCATGTTGCAGCAAGGCTGACTCCAACTTTTTGATAAGATAACCAAACTGGCCATCTTTAGCTGTTAACTGCTGCGCCAGCAATGGCTCACTTTGTAAATGCGCACAGCAGGATTGGATCTTGATCGCCGCGCCAACAATGCACCAATTTCTCGAACGCCGCACACGCTTAAGCTCGCAATCATATTGAGCTGCAATCGCTTGAGCTTGTTTAACCGCCTCCCGCCCAATTCGATGAATCAGCGAGGGCAGCGAGATACTAATGTCGTCGTTCATAACGCTTGGTTCATCGCCGCTCTTTTATGCCTGCATGGGAAAAGCCTGCTCGACTTTACATTCAAATACAAAAATTCAATGCGCGGCAGTGTACTCTGCCTCACTTTATTCTAAAAGCTCCGCCCTCCGCCGGATAAGATTTGATGCGATTATGCTTTTACTCATTAACCCACATATTTTGAGTGAGTTTCGCACCAAGTTTGTAGCTTATGTTGTAAATCGCGCAGCTTCTTTGGGTAATGGCTCTGCTTGGCATAAACCATATACAACTCATGCGGATAGCATTGCCATTGGGGAACAAGCAAAGTGAGTTTGTGCTGAGCGATATCCTCCTCTACCAAATAATAAGGCAGGCTAGCGATACCTGTACCACTCAAAGTAAGCAGATGCGTAGTGGCATAGTTTGAACTGCACAGTGCAGGCTCAAAAGTGAGCGTGAGACTGTCCCCTGCGAGCGGTTCAAACACCCACTGTGTTTCGCCCGAAGACAATAGACGATAATGGCGTAAATCATCAGGGTGACGAACCTCTGCGGCGGGATGTGCGGGCGCAACCACTAAGACATGGCGAATTCTGCCAAGATATCTGGCGATCAGATTATCGCTGTGCGCAATGCTTGTTCTTAAGGCGAGATCAAACTTGCCGAACTCAACATCTTGAATATTCTGCTCAAAACACAGTTCGAGTTTCACTTGAGGATACTCAGCAATAAACTGGAGCAGCATAGGACTCAGCAATTTTTTGCCCAGTTCCGTTGGGGCCGTGAATTTTAAAGTGCCGCAGGAGTCCTGCGTTAAATCCTGCACTAAACGCCCGGCTTCATTGGCCAGCCTCTCGATTTCGCAGGCTTTACCATATAACGCTTGCCCTGCTTCGGTCATTGATACTCGCCGAGTGGTTCGGTGGAGTAATTGACAACCCATTTCATCTTCAAGGGATTTAACATGCCGCGACACTAAGCCTTTAGAAGCGCCGAGTTGTTCAGACGCAGCGCTAAAACTGTGCATTTTGGCAACCAGCATAAATGACTGCAGATGGGTGAGATTCATCAATTAAATCCATTAACGAAACAATGTGGTGATTATATGCGCTTTTTCTATTTAATTAACCAGACTATCCTTAATTCGTATTCAATTTAGGAGCATGTCATGAAAATAGTCGTAGTGGGTGCATCAGGCACAATCGGACAAGCCATAGTCCGCTTATTTCATTCAACTCAGCATGAAGTTATTCAGGTAGGGCGAACAACGGGGGATGTCCTGATAGACATTCGGGATGAACATTCACTCCATCAAGGGTTAGAAAAAATCGGTAAAGTCGATGCAATTATTTCGGCCATGGGTGATGTCGTGTTTAAACCCTTCAACGCTATGACCCAAGCAGACTGGTATACAGGGCTCTGAAGAATCCCCTGATGATTTACATATAAATCATTAGATTGGAGTGAACTTACACCTTGAAGTGTGATCTGATGGAAGTGCGAACAAACATCAATCACAGGGCTTCAAG
>NZ_JAHKQZ010000008.1:0-184851 GCF_019345585.1 Shewanella sp. NKUCC05_KAH | reverse complement strand
TTCGTCTAGAGGCCTAGGACACCGCCCTTTCACGGCGGTAACAGGGGTTCGAATCCCCTAGGGGATACCATCTATATTTTATAGAGAGTGGTTCCTAGCAAATAACTAACGTGTTGTTTGGTAAGAACAAGGCATTTACTTCCTAGCCTACTGAAGTGAATGTGTTACAAAGCTCGGTTACGAGTTAAAACATAAGTCCGGGTCCCCTTCGTCTAGAGGCCTAGGACACCGCCCTTTCACGGCGGTAACAGGGGTTCGAATCCCCTAGGGGATACCACATTTTGGTTCCTAGCAAATAACTAACGTGTTGTTTGGTAAGAACAAGGCATTTGCTTCCTAGCCTACTGAAGTGAATGTGTTACAAAGCTCAGTTATGAGTTAAATCATAAGTCCGGGTCCCCTTCGTCTAGAGGCCTAGGACACCGCCCTTTCACGGCGGTAACAGGGGTTCGAATCCCCTAGGGGATACCATCTATATTTTATAGAGAGTGGTTCCTAGCAAATAACTAACGTGTTGTTTGGTAAGAACAAGGCATTTACTTCCTAGCCTACTGAAGTGAATGTGTTACAAAGCTCGGTTACGAGTTAAAATATAAGTCCGGGTCCCCTTCGTCTAGAGGCCTAGGACACCGCCCTTTCACGGCGGTAACAGGGGTTCGAATCCCCTAGGGGATACCATCTATATTTTATAGAGAGTGGTTCCTAGCAAATAACTAACGAGTTGTTTGGTAAGAACAAGGCATTTGCTTCCTAGCCTACTGAAGTGAATATGTTACAAAGCTCGGTTACGAGTTAAATCATAAGTCCGGGTCCCCTTCGTCTAGAGGCCTAGGACACCGCCCTTTCACGGCGGTAACAGGGGTTCGAATCCCCTAGGGGATACCAATTTTAATCAAGGTTTATCGAAACTTTGGTTAAAGACAATAAACCACCTCAAGGTGGTTTTTTTGTGTCTGAATTTTGAATATTAAATCGAGATCTCCCCGATTCATTTACGAGTCATACGCTCCGAGTTATTTGCCGAATTTACCCAACAATTCAAACCATCCACATTAAGATAAATAATGTTTCGAGAGGCTTACTTCCTGTGGTGAAGTCATTCTGTTCAATCGTGTGACAAAGATTATTGAAGTGTTTTCCTGCTTAACTTTGCGCTAATCCATGGCTCAAACTCACCTTTCGGATTGTTCAGTGTGTTGGCACTTTGAATGCTGCCACTTTCAATACTGATAAGTTGAATCGTTAATCGCGATTTATCTCATGCTTCCAATCGCTAAACGAGCGCAATTTGAAGTGAACCGTTCTTACGGTAGCTATTGTAATAGCTGAATAGCGTATCGTTGCGGTGAATATGCGGGCGAGTGTAAGAGTGAAGCTTTGTGGGAAGAGGGCAGAATTAGGTGGAAACTTATTTGAGATAAAAAAGGCGACACTCACTGCTGAGTGTCGCCTTTCGTCATCTCACCTTTGGTTTAGTCTACACCTAAGAATCCACCGGTTTGGTGGGCCCATAATTGAGCATAAATCCCGCCTGCGGCGATGAGTTCATGGTGCGTGCCTTGCTCAACGACTCGGCCTTGATCTAATACAATTAACCTGTCCATCGCGGCAATAGTAGAAAGTCGATGGGCAATCGCGATCACTGTCTTGCCTTGCATTAATTCATACAAACTTTCTTGAATTGCAGCTTCGACTTCGGAATCTAGTGCAGATGTGGCTTCATCAAGCAGTAAAATGGGCGCATTTTTCAATAAAACCCGCGCGATGGCGATACGCTGTCTTTGGCCACCAGAGAGTTTTACGCCGCGTTCACCCACTTGGGCATCTAAGCCATGATTACCGTTAGGATCACTGAGTTCCTGAATAAAGTCATAGGCTTGAGCTTGTTTAATCGCGCGATCAAGTTGCTCTTCACTGGCACTGGGATTGCCGTAAAGAATATTCTCGCGAATGGTGCGGTGCAAGAGGGAGGTATCTTGAGTTACCATGCCAATTTGCGAACGCAGTGAATCTTGCATAACCATCTTGATGTCTTGATCATCGATATTAATCTGACCTTTTTCAACATCGTAGAATCGCATTAGTAGATTCACTAGGGTCGATTTACCCGCGCCAGAACGCCCCACTAAGCCAACTTTTTCACCTGCTTTAATATTCAAATTCAGATCTTCAATCACGCCAGTCTGCTCACCGTAATGGAAACACACTTGGTTGAAATCAATCTTGCCATGATTGACGACCAGCGCCTTGGCGTTTGGCTCATCTTGGATGATCGTTGTTTTCGATAAGGTGTTCATTCCATCGGTAACCGTGCCGATATTTTCGAATAACGAACTGATTTCCCACATTATCCACTGTGACATGCCGTTTAAGCGTAGTGCTAAACTGACCGCAATGGCGATGGCGCCGACCGTGATTGCGCTATCGGTCCATAGGGCTATCGATACTGCTGCAATACTAAAGGCCAACAGATAGTTGATGATTTGCACACTGACGCTGATGCCCGTCACTAAGCGCATTTGGCGATAAACCGTGTCTAAAAATATCCGCATACTGGATTTGGCGTATTCGGCTTCTTTCTGTGTGTGGGCGAATAGCTTCACTGTGGTGATGTTGGTATAGCTGTCGACGATACGGCCTGTCATGGTTGAGCGCGCATCGGCTTGCTCGGTAGAGACACTTTTTAGTCTAGGCACAAAGTACCATTGCAGACCAACATACAGTGCAAGCCAGACGAGCATAGGTATGACTAAGCGCAGATCAGCGCTGGCGATCATCACTAGCATAGAGGTGAAATACACTAAAATGTATACCAACACATCGAGCAATTTCATCACAGTTTCGCGCACGGCTAAGGATGTTTGCATCACTTTCGTGGCGATTCTGCCAGCAAAATCATCTTGATAAAACGATACACTTTGTTTTAGCAAATAACGGTGTGCAAGCCAGCGGATCGACATAGGATAATTGCCGAGCAAGGTTTGATGCATGATAAGCGCATGCAGTAATACCAATATTGGCATCACAATTATCACCATACCTCCCATCAGCATTAAGGTCGTGCCTTCGTCTTGGAATAAGGTTTCGGGATTTTTTTTCACAAGCCAATCAACTAATTGGCCCATGAACCCGAACAGTGACACTTCAAGCATGGCCAGCATGGCGGTCAGCACTGACATTAAGATCAGCGGCAGTTCGTAGCCCTTAGTGTAGTGGCGACAAAAAGCATAAACCCCTGTGGGTGGTTTAGTGGGTTCATCATCGGGTAGGGCTTCAACCCAGGATTCAAATCGTTTAAACATGAATTAACTCTATGGTGAGATAAAAAATAGTCGGCTCTAGCATATAGGATTTCATGCCCTAAAAGCATTGAAATGATTGAGTTCCGTTTTCCGCTAGTGCTACATGCTAGTTTTACGTAAAGTAATGAACAAGAAATTAATTGTGAGCGAATATTGTCGGGCGTGATGAAAAATGAGTGCAGATAGAGTGTCTAAGAGTGCGATTAAGCGTGATGAAATAGATTCGGTGCATTCACTGGAGTCCAGTGCGGGGCTACTTTCTGCGTCCATTTGCCGTGAGGCGAGGATGAGCCGCGATCCGCGTTTTGATGGTAAGTTTTTTGTGGGCGTATTAACGACAGGCATTTATTGCCGAACTGTGTGTCCCGCCGTCGCGCCAAAAGAGCAAAATGTGCGTTATTTTGATTCGGCCGTGAAAGCTGCACAGGCAGGATTACGCCCGTGTTTACGTTGTCGGCCCGACAGTGCGCCGGGATCGAATCCTTGGAAGGGGACTGGCACAACATTAGCGAGGGCCATTAGTTTAATCGAAGCGGGCGCCTTAGCTGGAAAATCATCGGGAGAGCCAGCCTCGACAGTAACACAATTGGCTGACAGATTAGGGATCAGCAGTCGTTATCTCAATAAGCTCTTTACCGAAGGCTTTGGCACTTCGCCAAAACAATATGCCTTATATCGGCAGTTACTGTTTGCTAAACAATTATTGCACCAAACCCAATTACCCATCACTCAAGTCGCGATGGCGGCGGGTTTCAACAGTATTCGCCGTTTCAATGAGGCGTTTAAGCAAACCTTGCAATTGACGCCGACGCAGTTAAGAAAGAGTGCATTAACCAAAGCGGCAAAGGAGTCCATGAGTGAGCCATCAACAGGATTAGGTGAGATTGATACTATGGGTGAATTTGTGCCGCACTATGGATTAACCTTGTATCAGTATTATCGGCCGCCATTGGATTGGGCATCACAGCTGGCGTTTTATCGATTACGTGCGGTAACAGGGATGGAATGGTTCGCGCTGCAGACGAGTCATCCACAAGTGAGCGATGCTGCTCAGGTTACTGATGATACCCACGTTGCCGCTAAAGCCAAAGCTGGCGATAATGGGCTCGAATATGGTCGCTGTTTTGCCCTAGGTAAGATGCGCGGCACAGTGCACATTATCCATGAGCCTAAGCTAAATCGCTTCAAACTCGCGATAATGTTGACCGAAGACTCTCCTGTCGATGAGCTGCAATTGCTGGTCACTGAAGTGCGACGCATTTTAGATCTCGATGCGGATATGCTGCAGATTGAACAAGGCTTAAGTGCGCTACCAAGTTTAGGATTAACACCGTTTTCGGGATTACGCATTCCCGGTGCAGGCTCCTTATTTGAGGCGGCCTGCCGTGCGATTTTAGGCCAGCAAGTGACGGTAGTGCAGGCGACTAAGCTACTTAATCAATTAGTTGAAGCCTATGGCGAGCGCTTTAGTCTCAATGGTTGCGAGTATCGTTTATTTCCTACACCCGAGGTCATTCGTGAGGCGAGTCTAACAGAGCTAAAAATGCCCGGCGCTCGTAAGTTAGCCCTCAATGCGCTCGCGGCGTTTATCTGTGATCATCCTGAGGCGAGTGTCGATGATTGGCTCAGCGTTAAGGGCATAGGTCCTTGGACAATCGCGTATGCTAAGCTCCGTGGTTTGGGCGATCCCAATGTGTTTTTGCATACCGATTTGATTGTTAAAAAGCATTTACTTGCTTTGTATGGCAAGACCCATAGGCTAGAAGAAGCCGCTGCGGGTGCAGTCAACTACCCGCAGCTGTGCCAGCAACTGAGTCAAGAAATCGCGCCTTGGGGCAGTTATTTAACTTTTCAGCTTTGGCATCAATAGCGACTAAAACGATCTAAGTTGAAGACATAAATAGAGAGATAAATTATGAAACATGCGATTCGTCAATTGAGCCAAGCGCCGAGTATTGCTGCGTATCAGCCCTGTGCCGTAGATACTTTTATGAGTCCTGCCGGAATATTGCAGTTAAATGCCAATGCCTATGGGCTGAGTCATTTAACGGTTGTCGGCTCGGATCGCACTGAGATTGAGCTTGCTAAGGTGAGTGAGGATGTCCTCAATCAAGCTAAGGCGCATATTAGTGAAACTCAAGTGCAGCTCGCGCGTTATTTTGCAGGTGAACTGATTGAATTTAATGTAAAGCTCGCACCTAAAGGCACTGAATTTCAGCGTGAAGTTTGGCAAGCTTTGCTCAATGTAGATTATGGTCAGAGCTGCAGCTATGGGCAGATTGCCGAGCAAATTGGTCGGCCTAAGGCGGTGCGCGCCGTGGGCGCGGCCAATGGTGCCAATCCCATTGCGATTATCGTGCCTTGCCATAGAGTGATAGGCAAAAATGGCAAGTTAACGGGTTACGCCTATGGGCTTGCGATGAAACAGCAGTTATTAACGCTGGAAACTGCCAAGCATTGCCTCGATATTTAAGCTAGAATAGCCGCCTATTAAGATATTGGTGAGCAGTTAAACTTTCTATGACTCAGGCTTCTTCCTCTGCGGCAAGCTTTGCCCAACTCGGCATTATTGCACCCTTGCTAAATCGATTAACCGAATTAGCGTATGTTTCGCCCACACCAGTACAGGCGGCGACGATCCCCGCTGTGCTTGCGGGGCGCGATGTGTTAGCCGGTGCTAATACGGGCTCGGGTAAAACGGCAGCCTTTGCCGTGCCGCTGTTGCAACAACTTGTTGAAGCAAAAACTGATGATAAGACCGGCGTTTATGTTCGTTGTTTGGTCTTAGTCCCAACCCGTGAATTAGCACAACAAGTCGCTGACAGCTTTTTATCCTATGCCTCACATCTCAATGGCAAGCTAAAAATTGTCGCTGCGTTTGGCGGTGTGTCGGTGAATGCGCAAATGCAGAGTCTACGCTCTGGCGCCGACGTCCTAGTAGCAACGCCGGGTCGTTTGTTAGATCTGTTGTCGAGTAATGCCATCAAACTCAATCGTGTCAGCGCCTTAGTGCTCGATGAAGCCGACCGCATGTTAAGCCTTGGTTTTACAGAAGAATTAGCCCAAGTGCTCGACGCTTTGCCCGTCAAGAAACAAACCTTATTATTCTCTGCGACATTCCCTGAAGAAGTCCGTGAGTTAACGGCAAAACTGCTTAATAATCCACTTGAATATCAATTGCAAAGTGAGCAAGAAAGCACGATTCATCAACGGGTGATTACAGTTAATCGTCCGATGAAAACCGCATTATTGGCGCATCTGATTAAAGAACATCAGTGGTCACAGGCGTTGATTTTTGTGAGTGCAAAAAATACCTGTAATCACTTAGCGCAAAAGCTGTCTAAACGTGGGATCACTGCCGAAGTGTTCCATGGCGATAAAGCCCAAGGCGCGCGTACGCGGGTGCTCGATGGTTTTAAAAATGGTGAGATCAGTGTGTTAATTGCGACCGATATTGCCGCCCGCGGTATCGATATCGATAAACTGCCCGTGGTGATCAACTTTGATTTACCACGAAGCCCTGCAGATTATATGCATCGCATTGGCCGTAGTGGCCGCGCCGGTGAAGCAGGCTTAGCCGTGACCTTGATTTCCCATGAGGATTATCATCACTTTGGCGTGATAGAGAAAAAGAACAAACTTAAGTTAGTGCGTGAGCAAATTGTCGGTTTTGAAGCCGATGATGAAATGCCAGCCGAACTGTTAGAACAAGCTAAACCTGTCGCCAAGCCTGAAGGTATGGGTAAAAAAAAACGTAAACAGTTACCGCCTGCCAATGCTGAATTTTGGGGTAAAAAATCTTAAGTCGTTGGAAACAAGCTATTCTTAGCTTATCTCTGGCGTTCCTTGTCATCTCACTTGTCGTAGGTAAGGTTTATGCAACACTTATTCTGGTTAGTTGAAGGTAAAGTCGCAGGGCGCAGTGGCCCTAATAAAGATCCTTGGGATTTACAAGCGCTCAAGGAGGCTGGTATTGGTGCCATTCTGTCGGTCAATGGGGGCGAAGGCTGCGAGCCGAGTGCGTTTAAGCAGCTTGATTTACGTTATGAATGTATTCCCTTTTCGCGCAATGTGCCGCCCCAAGATGGGGATGTGGCGATTTGTGTCGCTCAGTTGCCCAAGGCACTCGCCTTTATTCAGCAATGTGAAGCCGATGAGCTGCCTGTAGTGATCCATTGTCGCTCTGGCAAGGATCGCACCAGTCTTATCATGGCCTATTACTTGATGGTCAATGGTGCAGCGCCATTACATGCGGTGAGCCAAGTTCGTAATATTCGCGATATCGCTTTTACTGCCGAAGGTTGGGATCAATTCGCCTTTGATGTCTTGTATGCATTGCAAGACTAAGCATTTGTCGGCAATTGGCGTCGAACCTATTAATAAATAGGTAATAATAGTTTCATTCGTTTGACCTTAGTCATCAAAATTTTACTGTGTTAAGGTTAAGCTATCCGAAGGTTGTTTTTAGTGAGTTATTTATCTAATTATGAAAAGTAAGGCAAGTCAGTCACAGGGATTACTACTGTTTCGGTTATCACAGACTCAAGTGTTTGCCTTAGGCACGTTGAAAGTGCGTGAGCTGGTGCCGTACACACAGCTAAGCAAAATTCCCCAATCTCATCCGACGATTCTTGGCGCTTCAACTATTCGTGGCCATACGATTCCTATCATAGATATGGCGGCTGCGATTGGTTATCGGCCGATAGCCCCTGAAGAGCGGGAAAAATGCTACATCATCATCACTGACTGTCAGCGGATGATCATTGGCTTTTTAGTGCGTGGTATCGATAAGATTATTGAATGTAATTGGCGTGATATTGAGGCGCCTTCTGCCAATTTGGGTAAGAATGCCTACTTGACTGGCGTGACTCGTTTTGAGGACCAGTTAGTACAATTACTCGATGTTGAGTTATTGCTGTCGAAAATTTTCCCTAATAATCCACAGGCAAATCGGGCAATCTTGACCGATGTGCAGCGTGAGAAACTCAAACCCATGAATATCCTGTTAGTGGATGATTCTAAGGTGGCACGTAAGCAGTTATCCGATGCCCTTGATATGATCAACATCCCTTATCGAGTGACCGCCGACGGTAAAGAAGCCTTAGTCATGATGGAACAAGCGGCACTAGAGCATCACCCCATAGATATTCTGGTGAGTGATATTGAGATGCCGGGACTAGATGGTTACGAACTGGCGTTTGAGGTGCGTGATAATCCATTGACCGCCAAGGCCTACATTATTTTACACACGTCTTTATCCAGCGAAATAAGCGTGAGTCAGGCCCACCAAGTGGGGGCAAATGAAGCGCTGACTAAGTTCGATGCTCACGAGTTGATTGATGCCATGTTGCGTGGTGCCGATTTAGCCATGAAGCAGCGCCAATAAGGCGCTTGTTAGTTTTTTGTATGCTTTTTGCGGGACAAGGGTAATTTAGTTAGCTTATTTCCCCGCAAAACTAGACAAGTCTAGTCACATCCTATAAAAACCTTATTGGCCTCATTTCCGAAGGTGCGCGTTGGGGATCTCAACCGAAATATAATAACGACAGGTTAAACCATGAAACAAGAATCATCATTATTAGCTAAGTTGGCTAATGGCAGTCTCGTATTACAAATCTTATTAGGGATTATCGCTGGTGTGGTGTTAGCGAGTTTTTCACCCGATAGTGCAAAAGATATCGCCTTCTTAGGCAGTTTATTTGTTGGAGCATTAAAAGCGATTGCTCCAATACTGGTATTTATCTTAGTAGCATCGTCGATTGCCAATCAAAAGAAAAATACGCAAACCAATATGCGCCCAATTGTGATCCTGTATTTATTGGGGACCTTTGCCGCGGCGTTAACTGCTGTGATTTTAAGCTCTATTTTCCCCACAACTTTAGTTTTGGTTGCTGGTGTGGAAGGCACAAGTCCTCCACAAGGTATTGGTGAAGTAATCCATACCTTATTATTTAAACTGGTTGATAATCCTGTGAATGCGTTAATGACGGGCAACTATATTGGTATTCTTGCTTGGGGTGTGGGTTTAGGTTTAGCCTTACATCATGCTAGCGATTCGACTAAGCAAGTATTTGCCGACATGAGCCACGGCATTTCGCAAATGGTGCATTTCATTATTCGTTTAGCACCTATTGGTATTTTTGGTTTAGTTGCTGCGACGTTTGCTGAAACCGGTTTTGCCGCAATTGCGGGTTACGCGCAGTTATTGGCAGTATTATTAGGTGCGATGGCCATTATTGCCTTAATCGTTAATCCTTTAATTGTTTACGTGAAGATTAAACGTAATCCCTATCCGTTGGTATTTCGTTGTCTGCGTGAAAGTGGCGTGACGGCATTTTTTACCCGCTCGAGTGCGGCGAATATTCCGGTGAATATGGCGCTGTGTGAAAAATTAAATCTGCATGAAGACACTTACTCAGTCTCTATTCCCTTAGGTGCCACCATCAATATGGGCGGCGCGGCGATCACTATTACGGTATTGACCTTAGCTGCGGCGCATACCTTGGGGATTCAAGTCGATTTACTCACCGCATTGTTATTGAGCGTTGTAGCCGCTATTTCGGCTTGCGGCGCCTCGGGTGTAGCGGGTGGTTCATTACTGTTGATCCCACTGGCTTGTAGCTTGTTTGGTATTTCTAATGATGTCGCCATGCAAGTAGTCGCTGTCGGCTTTATTATTGGTGTGGTTCAAGATGCAGCCGAAACCGCATTGAACAGCTCAACTGACGTTATCTTTACCGCTGCTGCTTGTGAAGCCGCTGAGAATAAAGCTAAACTGAGTTAACGAGTGCTGTTATTCGTATTGAAAAGTATTATGGAAGCAGTCACTTAGGTGGCTGCTTTTTTTATGGGAGTCGTTATGATCTTTTTTGATTTTAGAGTGCGAGATGCTGCAAAGCCCTGGTATGGGATAAATGACACTGTGATGGGCGGTTTGTCTCGCAGTAAGATGACGGTGTCACCTTTAGGCTATGGTGAGTTTAGCGGCCATGTGTCGCTGGCAAATGGTGGCGGGTTTGCTTCAGTGCGTTGTGAGTTTCGCCCTATAGATGTCAGTGGGTTTACTGGGATCTATGTCGAACTCGATGGCGACCGACCTAAAGACTATAAAGTGAATTTAAAGGATATCGACACACCCCAAAGCACGGTTTATCAAGCGCCTATGCCCGCGCCAAGCCATCAAACGTTTGGTGTGAGTGGCGCTAGAGTCTTGAATTGGCAGCGGATAGAAATTCCCTTCAGTGACTTCTTGCCCCAATGTCGGGGTAAACCGATTTCCCGAGTGGCAATAGATTTAAGCCAAGTCTGCAGTCTAGGGCTAGTGATTGGTGCCCAGCAGAGTGGTGATTTTTCTTTGAAAATCAAAGAAATTGGCTACTATTAGCGTTTATAGGTGGTTTCTTATCATGAGTTTTTTGCCCCTAATTGCTTGCTATTGATAGTGCGGGCATCTCTAGGCTTCATTTAAGAAAAGAAAAGAAAAGAAAAGAAAAGAAAAAGGATAAGGCCGAGGCACTTATCCTTATAGTGAACCCATCAATATGATGAGTTTGGCGAAAGCCGCTGCTTAAGCGCCTACAATCCCTAAGGGTTTGGCGGTTTGCCACGCGCCGCGGGTAAAGTCTGGGAAGGTGACTGAATTACTGCGGTCATTGACTGAATGTTCACTTAAGATATTCACCACCGACCAAGACGCGCCATCGTACACATCCTGATCTAAGGCCTCGCCATTGCGCAGGCAATAAATCATGCGCCATAACATCACAAAATCCATGCCGCCGTGGCCGCCGTTAATCTCAGCTTCTTTGCCTATGCGTTGCCACAGAGGGTGATCATATTTGTCATACCACTTTTGCATGTCCATATCCCACTCGTGGTAACTTTGACCAAAGCCACCATTTTCGACGGCGATACGATTCGGGAAACCCGCAAACACGCCATTTGTCCCTTGGATTAAATTGTGGCGACTGTAAGGTCTTGGGCTCGTCGTGTCATGCTGCACCATGATGGTCCGGCCCTTAACGGTCTTAATCAGACTGGTATTGATATCCCCATTGATGTACTTGAGCTGATTACGCTCATGATCGGCGGGGAATTCACGTTTAGCATAGAGCGCACGGCCAAGAGCGGGCGAACTCATCGAGGTTAGATAATCAAATCTATCACCGCGGTTGATGTTCATATACTGGGATACTGGCCCTAAACCGTGGGTCGGGTACAAGTTACCGTTGCGCTTGGTATGCCAATAAGTCCGCCATGAGCCCGTCTTATGGTCTATTTCCTTCATCTGCCAACGTAGCTCGTGGATATAAGCGGCTTCACCGTGGAGCAGCTCACCAAACACACCTTGGCGTACCATGTTGAGAACCATAAGTTCTTCACGGCCGTAGTTGACGTTTTCCATCATCATGCAGTTTTTCTGAGTGCGTTCGGCGGTATCCACAATTTGCCAGCATTCCTCTACTGTGAGTGCTAACGGTACTTCGACAAAGGCATGTTTACCGCTTTCCATCGTCTCTATCGCCATAGGTGCATGCCATTCCCATGGAGTAGAAATGATCACAATATCAATATCATCGCGGCTTAAGAGATCGCGATAGCTCAGGTCATTACCAGTATAGACAGCTGGTTTTGGCCGATTCTGTTTAACGATATGATCCACGGCTCTGTCCAGCACCGCTGTGTGAGTATCACAAATGGCTTTAAGTTCAACGCCTTCTAAATGACAGAATTGCTCGACATGGCTAAAACCCCGCTCGCCAACACCGATAAAGCCAACTCGAACCACGTCCATCTTGGGTGCTATGAGTCCGATAACGGATTTACCCGCTTGTGGTTTAGGGGCGACACTATTGGCGTAGGCGTTGAGGGCAATATTGGCTGTGACGAGTCCGGCGGTAGCTGCACCCGCTGCTTTAAGAAAGTGACGACGATGAATGTTATGCATAGCGCTTCCTGCTTTATTTTTGTTTTGTAGGGATATTGAAATATCACTTGGTCTTATTTGTGCGGTAATTCACTTATGTGGTTATATCAGAAACCCTATTAAAATTGGCAATAAAAGATGTAGAAAAATCTTTTTTATTGGTGAGCTAGGTGCGTTATTTTACGTTTTATATTGGTTTTTTAATGGCGCAGTATAATTCACATAACAAAGCCATCATGCTAGCAAGCTAGCTGGACAAATTTTCCGTTGTTCGTTTTATGCTTTTTCTACTACGCTAGCACAAAATAACCCACTCCAAATTTGTAGCATATGGCGGTGTTAGCTGCGCAGTTTAAGTTACGGGATATATCAACCAATAAGGAAGTTAAAATGAAAAATGTTATCAAAATCAGTTTATTTGCAATGAGTATGATGGTTTCCAGTATATCTGTCGCCAACCAAATTTCTCCTGACTTTCTCAGGGAAGAAATTGAATTTGCTCATTCTCAATACTTAACAGGCACACCTGAAAGCGGACTCTATGCGCTACAAGCTTTAGCAAGAGTCCTTGAGTCAGACCAATCGAGTTCTCTACATTCTGAAGTGGGACCCAATAATTTGTCATTTACATATCTGAGAATTGGGTTGATATACGAAAAGTTAGGAAGCGAATCTGAAGCAAGTGAATATTTCAATAAGGCTAGAATTGCCTATAAAGGTGAGAAAGTAGAAATAGCTCAATTGAGAGAGATGGTCGCCTACATCGATGAAAAGCGCCGCTAACAAGTTGCCAAAGTTCGTCGCAAAAAGCTCGGCTGGCCAGACACTCGCTGGGCTTCGCCCAACAACGCTCGCATTTGCCCCTTGGCAAAGTGTTACGTGTCTTTAAGAGTTCGGGGTATTTTTTAATAATGCAAAATATTATCTACGTAATGCGTCATGTTGATATTGGTGGGAATGTCGATATTCCTTATAAGAAGGCAGGAATAACTGGGGCCGGAAATGCAAGTCTCAGTTCAAGGCTGCAACAGATAAGCAATACCAAATCGCCTATAAAGGCGCAGTGCATTGCTGCCTGGGAACATCATGACGCAAGGTCTGTTGAAATGCATTGCACATGCTATTGGACGATAGCCGGATTGAGGGTGAATGGTTCTTAGATAAAGACGATACTCTAGTAGAGCGTATGCAACCAATTATGGCGCTAATTGGCGCGAAAGAATTAACGATTGAACAAAGTAACGATGCCTATACCCAAAGCGTCCTTCGTAAAGAAGTAGAAGCCAAGCAAAAATTTGATCATATTTTACTTGGTGAAATATCAGATTTACTAGAAAAGCCGCTTAGATCAAGCAATCAAGGATTGCTGGGCCAACATTTTTCAGTGATGAAAAGCAGCTAACTTACTATGTAAATGCAAGAAAATCAGGTAAGCATCATCTTTCTATAGGCCGGAGCAGAGATGTCTATGATGATATTAAAGAGTTTCTCGAAGGTCGTGGATTTGACGTAGAGCAAGGGAAAAAGGGTGGTGCAAAAGTAATGAGCATAAGCACCGAAACCGTTACTTCAGTAATTAATTTAATTGAGCGCGAGTTTGTACCAATCAACACGTAACAAGGCCAAGTACAATCACACGGCAAAAAAGCCGCCGTGCTGGACTTACTACACTGCGTTTCGCTCGCCTGTGTTGGCGGAGTTAGGGCTCAGGAGTGAAAATGACATTAGAAGAATATGAAAAAGCTATAGCTAATTGGGCGGTGGAAAAAGTAACACCAATTAGTCAGGCAATGCTTGCAAGCGAAACGCCAGAAGACTATAAAACGGATTACTTTCCAATGCTCCTAGGTGGCTTTAAAGGAGTATTTGACTCATTCATCTAGGAGGATAAGTCTTTTAGCTGCCTTTACTTTAGCGATAAGTAAATAGTGATAAAGATCGCGTTTTTATTTTTAGATTGAGCTACACTGCCGATTAATTAGTCAAAGGTATTTATCTTTTATATTTTAAATATTTAGCAAATTTAAATTAACCAAAAAGTTACATTTGACGGGCGATTTGAAGTAATTTGCTGCTGTGGGGAGTAAAGAGTTAAATGGGTTCTATGCTTAATGTACTACCACAACTGACATTCACTTTAGGTGATTGGGTATTGCATAAGGATATCAGGATGTCTGGGATCGAAAAACGCCGTCGCCTTCATTGGCGGGAGACAGATATGCAAAATCGTGAAATTATAGGTCGTTGGTTAGATGGGCGTCCTTTATTGGGTGACAAAATTACCCTCTATAAAGAAGACGATAAATATTTTTTAGAAACTTGGTTTAGTGATGGCTGCCATAGTTTAGATGAAGTCTATATGACGCAAACTCCTGAGGGCCATAAGCTGGAAGATGTTGGCGGCAATTTCTTTGGTGAATTCTTTATCGTGACATCGTCGCAGCAATTACAATTTTGTAATGAGCAGGGCTGCTATTTCCAAGCAGAAAAGTTAGCGGCTGATGTCGATTTTGGTCAAGGTATACGCGTCGCTTAAACGACGACAGTCGAATCGCGAAATAACTAAGGTCGCACGATAGTTAAGAGCTAAGTCGCGACCTTTTGCTTTTATGGAATTGTAGCGAGTGGCTTAAGTTATTCAGTAAATGGATGTTTACTGCTAAAAAACAGCGGTTTACCCGAATAGGGATGGGTCAAACTTAAGCTTTGTGCATGTAAACATAAACGCGGTTTGGCCTTGATAACCTCGGCATCACCATAAAACTCATCACCCAAAATCGCATGGCCTAGGGCAAGCATATGCACACGCAATTGATGGGTGCGGCCTGTTTCTGGCGAAAGCTCGACTAAGGTGCTGTTTTCTCGGCGCTCTAATACACGGTAGTGAGTGAGGGCGCTTTTGCCGCCAGTCTCTCCCGCCTGTAGCGTTTTTTGATAGGGCGGATGTTCAGTGTCTGGCACTATCGCGAGGTCAATAATCCCCTGTTCTTGCAGCACATGTCCCATCACTTCGGCAATATAGACTTTCTTACTCTGTCTATCTTGAAACTGTGTTTTTAAATGCGATTCCGCTTTTTTATTACGGGCGAACACCATAATGCCCGAGGTCGCACAGTCGAGCCTATGCACTAAAATTGTTTCTGGATAAAGGGCTTGTAAGCGGGTTAACGCGCAATCGAAGGTGTGAGCCGCTCGACCCGGATTAGACAATAATCCCGAAGGTTTATTGATGATAATCAGATCTCTATCTTTATAGCGTATGTCTAGCCAAGGAACTGCTGGGGGCTGGTAATCAAATATCTGCATCTTGTCCTCATTTTTGCGCGGCCATACTAGCAAAATTTACGCAGGCACACAGCATAATCTCATGCTTGCTTATTCTTAGAGGGGGGAGGGCAAATATTCTGCAGGTGTCTTACGGCTCCAAATACGGGTATAAGCCATCAGCTGCGGATAAAAAGTGCGGAACGCGGTTTCGATTTCTATCTGCATTTTATTGACGACTTTATGGGCATCTTTAAACAGTGCGGCTTGCGGATGCTGTTTGGCCACCTGTGCTAAGGCTTGTTGTAATCCTTTTTCGGTGGTGTAGCTGCCTAGCCAATCGGCGCTGCGCATTGTGGGCAAGAGTGTAAATAATGCCTCTGGATGGTATGGATCAACGCCTTGCGTGGCGAAAGCATCTAACGCGTCATAGGCCTTGCTGCTGAATTCATCCAAGGGTTGGTGGTGATATTCTTCCCAATAGTAAGCTAAATAGTGATCGAAACTCACCGCCATGAGTTCTGCTGCTATGCTTCTTAAGGGCGCAGGGAAAGCTTCCATTAATTCAATCGTCAATTCATGGCTGGCGCAGAGGGTATTAATCTCTTGGTTTAGCCATAAAGCTTGGCGTAACTCCATTGGGGCTTGCGCAATTGGCGCTTGAATATAGTTACCTGCTACGTTGGCAGCAAGGTGGGTTTTACTGATGTCGGCGAGATGTAAGTGTGTAAGAAAGTTCATTATTTGTGCTTGGTTAACCACGTCGGTTCACGGTATCATGCACAAGCGCGCTTAGGAAAGCGCCGAAGCTAAAAATGCAGTATTTTTTCACTTTTTATTGATAATGACATTTGATTCGCCGTGAATAATTATGGCTGACTTAAACGTTGACATAGTAATCGATAAGGGAAAGTGAAAT
This sequence comes from Shewanella sp. NKUCC05_KAH, assembly GCF_019345585.1. Taxonomy (NCBI): domain Bacteria; kingdom Pseudomonadati; phylum Pseudomonadota; class Gammaproteobacteria; order Alteromonadales; family Shewanellaceae; genus Shewanella; species Shewanella sp. NKUCC05_KAH. The sequence continues at coordinate 168,440 of NZ_JAHKQZ010000008.1, read as the reverse complement.
AAAATCAATAACCTTTTTTAGGATCATGGATGATGTGGAACTGGTTCACCAAAATGCTTGGTAAAGACGAGCAGCAGAAGCGCAAAAAAGTGCTAATAGAAATCCCCTTTGAACAACACCGTTTCAGCATGGATGACTTTAGTCGCTCGCGGCTAAAATTCGATGCCGATGATAATCAGCCCCAAGATGGCATCAATCCAGTGGAACCCGAGCAAGAAGTGGACACTGGCAATAAGTAATCTTGATCTTATTGGCCTCTAACCATAGACTAGCCGCCGTTCTAAGCTATCTAGAGGCCAATATGCGCGTTGCAGACTTTTCTTTCGATCTCCCCGATGAGCTGATCGCTCGTTATCCTATGGCGCAGCGTAATGCATCTCGTCTGTTAACCTTAGACGGCAACTCTGGCGCGTTAGGCGACAAACAGTTTACCGATTTGCTGGGGATGATTAATCCCGGTGATTTAATGGTGTTCAACAATACCCGAGTGATCCCCGCGCGCATGTTTGGTCAAAAGGCCAGTGGTGGCAAGTTAGAAATTTTAGTTGAGCGTATGCTCGATGATAAGTGCATCCTCGCCCATGTTCGCAGCTCTAAATCCCCGAAAGTGGATTCGTTAATCCATCTCGACGGTGGCTATCAAATGAAGATGGTCGCCCGCCACGATACCTTGTTTGAACTTGAGTTGTTATCAGAGTTAACCATCTTAGAAGTGCTTGAAGCAGTAGGGCACATGCCTTTGCCTCCTTATATCGATAGACCCGATGAAGATGCCGACAAAGAGCGCTATCAAACTGTGTATAACCAAAACCCTGGTGCAGTTGCCGCGCCAACGGCGGGTTTGCATTTTGACGATGCCATGCTCGATGCATTAAAAGCCAAGGGCGTGAATGTCGCGTTTGTGACCTTGCATGTGGGCGCGGGAACATTTCAGCCAGTGCGTGTCGATACTATTCTTGAACACAAGATGCATTCCGAGTGGGCGAATGTGCCGCAGGATGTGGTTGATTTAATCGCGCAAACCAAAGCTGCGGGTAAACGTGTGGTGGCCGTAGGGACGACGTCAGTGCGCTCTTTAGAAAGTGCGGCACGCGCAAGCCTTGGCGAGCTCAAAGCTTTTAGCGGCGATACCGATATCTTTATTTACCCAGGTTATGAATTCCAAGTGGTCGATGCTATGGTGACAAATTTTCATCTACCTGAATCAACTTTGATCATGTTAGTTAGTGCTTTTGCTGGTTTTGATCATGTTATGGCGGCGTATCAACATGCTATCACGCAAAAATATCGCTTCTTTAGCTATGGCGATGCGATGTTTGTGACGAAAAAAGCCCACTAGACCAAGATTTTGTTTTAAAATAGCCGCCCAAAGTGAGATTGTGCGGCAATTTTTTTCGTTAAAAGATTGAACCTTTTAACGCTGTCCCCATCTCTATTGTTAATCAAAATGGCATTAGCCATTAAAAATGTAGTCAGACTGTTTATCTGGCGAGGTGAATTATGAAATTTGAATTAGACACTACCGACGGGCGTGCGCGCCGTGGTCGGTTAATTTTTGATCGTGGCACAGTAGAAACCCCCGCTTTTATGCCGGTAGGAACCTACGGCACAGTGAAAGGCATGACACCAGAAGAAGTACGTGCCACTGGCGCGGATATTTTGCTCGGTAACACTTTCCATTTATGGTTGCGCCCAGGCGAAGAAATCATGCGTAAGCACGGTGACTTGCATGACTTTATGAACTGGCAGCGTCCTATTTTAACGGACTCGGGCGGTTTCCAAGTGTTTAGTCTTGGCGATATCCGTAAGATCACCGAAGAAGGTGTGCATTTCCGTTCGCCCATTAATGGTGAAAAAATCTTCTTAGATCCTGAAAAATCAATGCAAATTCAAGATGCATTGGGCAGTGATGTGGTGATGATTTTTGACGAATGTACCCCGTATCCTGCCACTGAAGATGAAGCGCGCAAGTCAATGCAGATGTCTTTGCGTTGGGCAAGACGTTCGCGTGATGAATTTGACCGTTTAGAGAACCCTAACTCACTCTTCGGTATTATTCAGGGCGGTGTGTATGAAGATTTACGCGACGAAAGCTTAAAAGGCTTAGTCGATATTGGTTTTGACGGTTATGCCGTCGGTGGTTTGGCCGTAGGTGAGCCTAAAGCAGATATGCATCGCATTCTTGAGCATATTTGCCCGCAAATTCCTGCAGACAAACCTCGCTATCTGATGGGGGTCGGTAAACCAGAAGATTTAGTTGAAGGTGTACGTCGTGGTGTTGACATGTTTGACTGTGTGATGCCAACCCGTAATGCCCGCAACGGTCATCTGTTTACGAGTGAAGGTGTGATCAAAATACGCAATGCGCGTCATAGAGATGACACGTCACCACTTGATACTAAGTGTGATTGTTATACCTGTAAAAATTATTCACGGGCGTATCTTTACCACTTAGATCGTTGTAATGAGATTCTGGGTGCGCGTTTAAACACCATTCACAACTTGAGATACTATCAAATGTTAATGGAAGGTTTGCGCGGTGCGATTGAGACGGGTACATTAGACGCCTTTGTGGCGGACTTCTATACCAGTCAAGGTCGCGAAGTACCAGAGTTAGTCGATTGATTTTTTGCTAATAAGAAGAGAAAAACTATGTTTATTTCAAATGCATATGCAAGCGCTGCCGGCGCACCACAAGGTGGCGGCACGATGGAACTGATTTTCATGCTGGCGATTTTCGGCCTGATTTTCTATTTCATGATTTTCCGTCCGCAATCAAAACGCGTTAAAGAGCACAAAAATCTGATGTCTTCATTAGGCAAAGGCGATGAAGTGTTAACCAGTGGTGGGATTTTAGGCAAGATTGCAAAAATCAGCGACGAAAGCGATTACGTGTTACTGAGCTTGAACGACACAACACAAATCACGATCAAAAAAGACTATATTGCAGCTGTATTGCCTAAGGGCTCTATCCAGTCGTTGTAAGCCAAGAGGGCTCAGGCGTGTTAAATAAATACCCAATGTGGAAAAACATTATGGTGATGCTCGTCATCGCCATAGGTTGTTTCTATGCCGTACCTAACCTTTTTGGTGAAGATCATGCGGTGCAAGTGGTGGCGACTCGAGGTGCTGAAGTAACAGCATCTACCCAAGCCAGTGTGAACGAGCTGTTAGCCAGTAAGAGCATTGCGGTAAAGCGCTCTGAGCTTGAAAAAGGTCAGTTGTTGGTCCGTTTGCAAAATGCGGATCAACAGCTACTGGCGAAAGAACTGATTGCTGACAGCTTAGGTGACAAGTTTACTGTGGCACTTAACTTAGCGCCTGCGACGCCTAAGTGGCTCGAGTCCATGGGTGGTAGCCCAATGAAACTCGGTCTTGACCTTCGCGGTGGTGTGCATTTCCTCATGGAAGTGGACATGGGCGAAGCGATTCGTAAGATGGAAGAAGCTAAAGTTGCTGATTTCCGTTCACAATTACGTGAAGAAACCATTCGTTATGCTGGTATTCGTGTTAATGCCACTGGAATTGAGATCAAGTTCCGTGATGCTGAAAACTTGGCGACTGCCGAGCGTTTTCTTAAGACTCGCAATAAAGATATGGTGTTCACCGACGCTAGCCGTGGCGAAGATTTCGCGCTGCAAGCTGTGATGAGTGAAGCTTATCTAAAGCAGATTAAAGAAGAAGCACTGCAACAAAACATTACTACCATTCGTAACCGTGTTAACGAGTTAGGTGTGGCTGAGCCTGTAGTACAACGTCAAGGCGCCGAGCGCATTATCGTTGAGCTGCCAGGTGTGCAAGATACGGCTCGCGCTAAGGAAATCTTAGGTGCAACCGCATCAATTGAATTCCACATGGTGGATGACAAAGCCGATCCGAATGCTGCGCAATCAGGTCGTGTACCTGCAGGTTCTGAAGTGTATCAGCGCCGCGAAGGTGGCACTGTGATATTGAAGAAAGAAGTGATGTTGACGGGTGATCATATCACTGGCGCGCAACCTAGCTTTGACCAGTACAGTCGTCCTCAGGTCAGTATCAACCTCGACGCTAAAGGCGGTACCATTTTCTCTGACGTGACTAAAGACAACATAGGCAAGCCTATGGCGACTTTGTTCATCGAATATAAAGACAGTGGTGATCGCAATGCCGATGGCAGCGTTAAGATGCAGAAAATCCAAGAAGTGATTTCTGTCGCGACCATTCAAGCCCGTTTAGGCCGTAACTTTGTGATCACTGGCTTAAGTCATGGTGAAGCACAAAACCTTGCGCTATTACTGCGTGCGGGTGCCTTGATTGCTCCTGTATCAATTGTTGAAGAACGTACTATTGGTCCAAGCTTAGGTGCTGAAAACATTCAAAGCGGTGTGCAAGCTATGGTATGGGGTATGGCAGTTGTCTTACTCTTTATGTTGGTTTACTACCGTAGCTTTGGGCTTATTGCTAACTTGGCTTTGACCGCAAACTTAGTCATGGTTGTAGGCGTTATGTCTATGATCCCTGGCGCTGTGTTAACCCTACCCGGTATTGCCGGTATGGTGTTGACGGTCGGTATGGCGGTTGACGGCAACGTGCTGATTTATGAGCGTATTCGTGAAGAGCTTCGTGCCGGACGTAGCGTTCAGCAGGCAATCCATGAAGGTTATGGTAATGCTTTCTCAACTATCGCCGATGCGAACATCACCACCTTCATCACTGCGCTCATTTTGTTTGCCGTAGGTACTGGTGCGATTAAAGGCTTCGCTGTGACCTTAATGATAGGTATTGCGACTTCTATGTTTACCGCCATCGTGGGTACTCGCTCAATCGTTAACGCGATTTGGGGTGGTAAGCGCGTGAAGACTCTGTCTATCTAAGGGGAAGTGACAATGATTGAAGTTTTATCCTTAAAACATACAGTAAACTTCCTCCGCCATGCACTGCCTATTAGCATTATGTCGGCAGTGTTAGTGCTGGGCTCGCTGGTATCGCTCGCAACTAATGGCGTTAACTGGGGTCTTGATTTCACTGGCGGTACTGTTGTTGAAATGGAGTTTACTCAGCCGGTTGATTTGAATGCACTGCGTGTGCAACTGACGACGCCAGATTCCGAAGGTGCGATCGTGCAAAACTTCGGTTCTAGCCGTGACGTACTTGTACGTTTACAGGTGAAAGAAGGCGTTAAGAGCGATGTGCAGGTTAAGTCTGTCATGGAAGCCGCGCAGAAAGTTGACCCACAAGTGCAGCAGAAGCGTGTTGAGTTTGTTGGCCCACAAGTGGGTAAAGAACTGGCAGAGCAAGGTGCATTGGCGGTATTAGTTGCGCTGATTTGTATCATGATCTATGTGTCGTTTCGTTTCGAATGGCGCTTAGCGTTTGGTTCTGTAGCGGCACTGGCGCACGATGTCATCGTGACCTTAGGGGTGTTTTCGTTATTCCAATTGGAATTTGACTTGACCGTATTGGCGGGCTTGTTGACTGTGGTGGGTTACTCACTCAACGATACTATTGTGGTATTTGACCGTATCCGTGAGAACTTCCTTAAGCTGCGTAAGAGCGATCCTGAAGAAATAGTTAACATTTCAATCACTCAAACTATGAGCCGTACCATTATTACAACGGGCACGACTTTGGTGACTGTTGTTGCCTTGTTCCTTAAGGGCGGCACTATGATCCATGGCTTTGCGACTGCATTGCTGTTGGGGATTTTTGTGGGTACTTATTCCTCTATCTATGTGGCGAGCTTCTTGGCCGTTAAACTGGGTATCAATCGTGAACACATGATGCCAGTTGAGATTGAGAAAGAAGGCGCAGACCAACCTCCTATGATGCCTTAAAGGTTAATTTAGAGTTAAAAAGCCACCGACGAGGTGGCTTTTTTTTGCATCGATTTTGAGGCGTATCTGACATTCTGCTAGCAAACTCACAAAGTTATGGTCAGTTATGCTGTAAAAAGTGAATGTTAATTTATTTAACAACTGATGTAAAAATCAGCGCTCGACAGCCTCGGCTATTTAGCAGTAGGATGTCGGCAACCCATATTCTAGAGAGTTGTAGCCGTAGGATGTCGCATGGAAGAACGTAAAGTGTTAGTTGCTGGTGGTAATTTATTGCAGGCCCACACATGGAAAGGTTTATTGGAGGCCTGTGGCATTCATGTTGAACTCAGAGGTGAAGCGTTATTAGGCGGTATTGGTGAACTCCCTACTGGGATGCAAAACGTCGAGTTATGGGTAGGTGAGTCCCAATACGCGTCGGCACAAGTTCAATTGAATGCGTTGGATGTTGAAAGTCCGCAATGGCAGTGTGTGCAATGCCATGAGACTAATGAAGGCAGTTTTGAGCTTTGCTGGCAATGTAGCTCAGAGCGCAGCGAAAGCCATAACTAGCCTTTCACTGGCAACCTTCTCAGCTTTGCGGTGAGGCTGAAAGATTGCGTCTGCAGGATGAGAAGATTACACTTTGCTGATAAGCTGACATTCATCATGTCATTCAATATCTTATCTAGGAGTTAGTGATGCAGCATCCCAATGCATTTTCCGCCCTTGTTGACGCTATTCTGCCTAATATCACCGAAGTGACAATCGAAGCTTATCAGGCCGATGACCGCTGGCACCTTGTTGATGTGCGTGAGGATCGTGAGTGGCTGCAAGATCATTTACCCCAAGCGAAACATTTAAGCCGGGGTATTTTAGAGCGTGATATCGAAGCGCGTTTCCCCGATAAAAATACACCCATATTACTCTACTGCGCGGGTGGTGCGCGCTCCGCCTTGGCTGCCCATAATCTGCAACTTATGGGTTACACCCACGTTGCCTCTATGATTGGTGGCTATAAGGGCTGGGTACAGCGTCAACTGCCAGTCGTGCAGGACTAAGCGTTCAGGATCTCATCTAATGCAATATTTTCCCTTGTTTGTCGATACGGTTAATTTGAATGTACTGCTGGTGGGCGCGGGCGATGTGGCGAGCCGTAAGTTAGCACTGCTGACACGTACTGAAGCCAATATCCACGTGGTAGCGCCAGAGGTGAACCCTGAAGTGCAACGTTATGCAGATGCTGGCCGTATTTTGTTATCCCAGCGTGAAGTCGTCCATGCCGACATTCAAAATTATGATTTGGTGTATTTAGCTACGGCAAACGACAGTCTTAATGCAGAATTAGCGACATTAGCTACCGCGCGTGGTATCTGGGTTAATGCCGTTGATAATCCGGCCTTTTGCCGCTTTATCACTCCTTCTATTGTTGATCGAGGTCGTTTAGTGGTCGCGATCAGCACTGCGGGCGCTGCACCGGTATTTGCACGCACGATTCGTTCGCGTTTAGAATCTAGCCTACCGCAGTCACTCAAACCGTTATTCGATTTTGTCGCCGATAGACGCGTCGAAGTACAAGATAAACTCGATTCAACCTCGAAACGCCGCTTATTTTGGGAGCGTTTTTTCGATACCAATGGCGACCGTTTCGATAGTCGTACCACTGAGCATTACCATAATGCGTTTAATAACTTAGTCAGCCGCGGCGAAATCCTTTTGTTGGATGATGCAACGTCTGTGGACTTATTGCCGCTCGCCGCCATGCCATTATTACAGCGCCTCGATTGGATATACAGCCAAGGGGATTTGAGCGTCGAACTCACTGAACTTGTTCGCCGCGACGCAGATCGCGGTTTTTTACCCGCTTTCAGTGAATTGAGTCAACAGTATGAGCTGGGTACGCGCATGCTACTGGTAGCGGATACGCAAAAAATCAGCTTGTTGAAAGCCCATTTCCCCACGGCTAAACATCTGCGACCCGGTGCGATTTAATTTCTTACCGATTCAGCCTTGGGTTCGATTTAACCTTCTGTTCGATTGCACTTTATGTTCGATTTCATGGGCGTATTCTATTGTTCGTTTGAGCTAATGCCGAGTCTCAGGTAGACTCGGCAGCCTTATTTTAGGATTTCGCTGTTTCAGGATTTCACTCTGCATTTAGGATGACTATGGCCCTCAAGGCGACCGTGTTTAAAGTCAATTTACAGATAGCCGATATGGATCGGAATTATTACCAAGACCATCAATTGACGCTTGCCCAGCATCCTTCCGAAACCGATGGCCGCATGATGGTGCGTTTACTCGCGTTTATTGTGAATGCCAGCGAAACCTTAAGTTTTAGTAAAGGTCTGTGTGTCGATGACGAGCCAGAGCTATGGGACAAAACCCTATCCGGTGAAATTGATCTGTGGGTTGAGTTTGGTCAGGCCGATGAAAAATGGCTTCGAAAGGCCAGCGGCCGTGCCAAAGTCGTACAGCTCTTTACCTATGGTGGTCGCAGTGTACCGATTTGGTGGAAACAGAATCAGCAGGCATTAGAGCGTTATCAGAATTTAAAAGTGTGGAATATTGCCGAAGAGTCCGTCACGGCGATGGAAGCCTTTGTTGGGCGTAATATGGCATTGCAAGTTTCGATTAGTGAAGGCCAAATTTGGTTATCGGATAATGAAACCAGCGTGTTGATTGAGCCTGAAATTCTCAAAGATATTGAATAACATGTTTTGTAAAAAAAGAGCCTGCAATTGCAGGCTCTTTCCATTTATCACTTTTATGTATCAGTAAGAGTATCGATTTTGATTTATTTGAAGCTCAGTTCCCAGCCATCGATATAACCAGCATCACCACGGCCACTGTCTACGGCTTTTAACTTCCATACGCCGTTCGAATTTGCACCTGTCATATCTGCGGTATAGCTCTTGTTGATATTGTCTGCACCAAGACCTGTGTTGTTATGCAGGGTAACCGTTTTTCCTGAAGGGCTGATCAGCTGCACTTTTAAGTCACCAATGTAAGGGTGGACTATGTTCACGACTGCAGTCACAGTACCTGAATCACCTGTGCGAGTAACCGTGATTGGGCTAGTGATCCCCGCCGCTTTGTTATCAGGAATATTATAGTTATCAGTATTGGTATAGCTCGTTGGCGTACCGCCGCCATTAGACGCTGTGTAGTTCGCCGTTAACGACACACCAGTGAAAGCCGAATCGCCTTTCACCATGGCATAGTAAGTGCCTGATTGTACGTTGTTGATTGGACAAGACTCACTATTGCCACTTTTATACGGACGGCAATCGTAATTAGTGGTGGTTGGCGCCGCGCCATATTGCACATACAAGTCCGCATCACCTGTGCCACCGTTCATCACAAAGCCTAGGTTCGTTGCACCTGCTGGAACTTCAAATGAAAAATGTAATTCTTCACCTGTTGCGCCTGCTAAACCTGTTTTCGCCACACCGTTCACCAGAACACTATCGCCCGGTTCAGTTGGATCGACAGGACCCGTTGGACCAGTACAAGATGCGTCTAGGAAGGCTTTTGCTGCAACTGCATTAACTAAACCGTAACCATAGTAATTGTCACGACCTGCAGTTCCGAGATCTTCGGCGGTCATTTTCAATGCGTTACGGACTTGCGCCGCACTACATTCTGGGTGGTAGCTCCACACTAAGGTCGCAACACCTGACACATGCGGTGTCGCCATAGATGTACCATTGTAGTACTCGTAATCTTTATTGCCTTGGTTGCTGACAGTGACTGTGGCGCCCAGTTGATTGCGCAGTGCTAAGCCTGTTGCACGATCAACAGATACAGAAACCATATTGATTTCGTTGTTAGCATCGACAAGGAAGGGGTTTTGTAAGCCGGGTAATGCCGCGTTACTGTAAACAATCGTCGCACTGGCACCTGCATTCTTACAGGCTTTAGCTGCGTTAATTTCAGGGTAGCTAGTGCCTTGATTACCAACACGTTCCACTAAACAAATCTTATTGGTCATGTTGCCGCAGTTGAAGCTTGTGCCGCTAACGGTACATTCTGCCAAAGTTGCAGTGCTGGTACCGTTAAATGGTGCGGGGACATAGCTGCTACCAGAAGGTATCAGGCGATTGTGCGGTACGACACCTGAGTCAAAGTAAGACTGATTGCCGATAGTGATATCGGCTAAACGGCCTTCGCCACGGGTAACAGTCGATAGAACGGCTTCACCAGGGCCAGATATTTCCACTTGGTTGGTGTATTGGGAGAATGCTGAGTGGTCTTTATGGCTATCCACAGAGGCGACAGACATGACGCCATCGTAGGATGCCGGGTAGCTGTGAGTGCTATTCCCATCGTTACCCGCAGCAGCAATCAGGAGAACACCATTATTATAGTGGGCAGCCAGAGCGTTACGCTCAGTGGTGCTAGAACCTGAACCACCTAAACTCATAGTGACAACATTGGCGCCGTTGGTGACACAAGTATCTACGGCAGCGACTAAGGATGAAGAGTAGCCCCAGCCAGATTCATTAAACACTTTGATCACATGAATATTGGCATTTTGATTTGGCATAACGCCGATCACGCCATCATTGTTGGCAATCGCCGCAATCGTCCCCGCAACGTGGGTACCGTGGGCGTTATTATTGCCCGGCTCAAACCAGTTACCCGTGCCTGAGTTATTGGTCCCTGTGACATTGTTGCCACCTAAGTCGCTGTGACTACGGTCGTAGCCTGAGTCGATAATACAAATAGTGCGGTTGCCAGCTTGGCTGTCGCTTAGCTGGGTTGCTCCCACAAAAGTTTGGCCCCAAGGCGTACTTTCACTTAGAAAGCGGCGTGGCATATCTTCTTCGACATATTCCACATCAGCACGGGTTTTTAATTCATTGATCCCTTTGGCATCGAGTTTCACCGAGTAGCTGTTACTGCGGCCGATACGCTTCATTTCCTTCGCTTGTACTTTATTTAATGCGGTATGTTGGGCACTGATTTCAGCCATTTGTGGCTGATAATTCATTGTGGTTGGTAGCGTATCTGTTGTCGCGTCATTGAGTGACTGCAGATCACTCGTTGATTGCACACTATTAGCTGACATGATGGCCGCGGCATCAGTGTTTTTAAACTTCACAATGTAACGCTTTGGCAGTGGTGAGGTTTGTGCTTGTAATGCTGCGGCAAAACCTGGGGCTTGTGGTGCTGCTTGTACACCGGCTGAGATCGCAATAGCTAAGCTTGAAAGGCTTAACGCTATTTTAGTGGTTCTGTTGATTGTCATGTTCTTCTTCCATGGTCAATTTAGTGTTAATCATTATTATTTTATGTTTCATAAGAATAACTACGACTCAGATGCTACTCGGTTAGTGAATTTATCTGCGACCACAGTATTTGTAAATGATTTGTTAACGGTATGGCGGTTGGTAAGTGTTTAGATTTAATAGGCATTTATAGTGCATATAAATTCAAATTGTAACGAGTTGTAACCAGATTTTATTAAAATATTTGTTTTTTTATGTGATAAACGTGAATAAGTGAATACGAATTTACGACTCCATATACGGGTTTTTGATTGATTTTGCTGTTAGCAATGCATTGAAATTTATATATATATTTTTTTGTGATTAAAAATAACAAAAACAAACTTTAAGTTTTCATCATAATGATAAGATTTTCTCAAGTGATTGATTATGCGAAATTGTTGCAAAAGGCTGTCAATAGGGTGGCAGTTGCCAATTGATTGACGACGGCTAAGCCATTCGAGCTAATTTGTTGAAGTGTTTTTGAAGGGGAATGTGAGCGGCAAAACGAGAAGTGGAAGCATGCAATATGTGTGATAAAGGAAAATGCTGAGTGTTACATCATCCAAAATAGCGGTACAGGATATGAGCTACCACTGCGAACTCGAACATGCTTCAATTATGTTTATGAGGCTAATTATGTCGATAAACTTTCAATTAAAAATTTTAAATAATCTTATTTATTTTTCATCGATAGAACAGTCTAAAAAATATATTCATTTAAATAATTATAACGCCCATCAGTGTGACGCTTTACTTCTAATAATCTGCATACATAAGTGTGAATTTTTCGCATTTTCACAAAATTTAACATATAAGCATTTTGCCTAATAGCGTGTCTATTGGATGGGTGGTAAGTTAAATTAATTCATGAGGTTAAGTTATTTTTCTTGTGGCATGGTTTAAGCGAGTGAGTGCACGAATTTAAGGCTGTGCACTATAAATCCTAAATTGGAGTAAATAAAAATTATAAAAAATATAACATCTAAGCGGATCGTATTGATATCTTCTTCAGCTGATCATCTTCATATAGAGCTTGAAACACCACAGTTACTTGCTGAAAAATTAAATGCAATTGTTTCAAATGCTTGGCCTTGTGGCGAATATGATTGTGATGCAATGGCGTTTTTCCTTGCTTGCTATGAAAATGGCGGTGAAGCAGCCCAAGGTTGGTATGGCTGGTATGCAGTTGATATTAATCCTGTTTCAGGAGAGAGAACACTAGTTGGCTCTGGTGGTTATTTTGGACCTCCAGATAGTCATGGGATGGTTGAAATAGGTTATTCAGTGCTACCTGAGTGGCAGCGTCGTGGCTATGCTACAGAAATCGTTAATACACTCGTTTCCCATGCTTACTCTTTTGAAAAAACAAAGAACATTATTGCTCATACTTCAGCGGAAAATGAAGCATCAAAAAGGGTTTTGATTTCCAATGGTTTTAGTGAGACTGGCGTTAATGAAGGTCATCTACGTTTTGAACATGTTAGATAGTTAATTTTTTTGCCATACATCGGATCATTTATGTTACTTGTGTAGCAGCGAAAACGATTATTAATTTTTTATCTGGATCGATTTACGCTAATAAGACACTTCAATATCTCGTCATTCGCCCGCCATCTCAGATGTCTAATGTTGGGGTGGATAAAAGCTTTTTATATAAAGCAATGTTGATTGATAGGCTATTACTTAAAGTAAGCTTATTCATTTAGACAATAAAAAAGCGCCCTAGGGCGCTTTTAGCCGTTAAGCCTTGAATGACTAGAGCGAGGTGAGAGTACTAAAGTGATTTATTCTTACTTCCCCACACTAGAGCCAATTTGATGGTAGTAAATTACTTAGCGGGTGTTTTTTGCGCCTCAACTAAGGTGGAGTAACCGCCACCATTATAGGTTTGGGTGTATCCGGCAGCGACTAAGGCTTCGGTCGCAATACTGCTACGACGACCGCTGCGGCAATACAAGACGACGGGAGCATCTTTGGCGATGCCACGCTTAGCAAACTCCTCTGTCACTTGCTCAAAGGGAATATTGACCGCATTCGCTAAATGACCTTCGGCAAATTCTTCAGGCGTTCTAACATCGAGCACCATAGCGCCTGAGGCAATTTTATCCCATGCGATTGCAGGATCTTGGTCGGTGGCGCTGGCTATCATGGGCATTAGCAGCAGTGGCATGAGTACCAGTGATTGCAAGCTTAATCGGGCTAAGCGCATTAGGCTTTGGCCACGGGTTACGAGGTTGTGGGTCACTTTATCTCTCCTTGACGGCTTTTTGGCACGCTTGTATTAACCAAGCGTGTACTTGCTCACCTAACTCTTATCTTAACTCTTAAGAAGTGACTTTATGTGGCTTAGCTTTGCTTAGCAATTTCAGCCTCTGATTTTACCCCTAATTTGCGTAAAACCATGGCGGCAGGACAAAAACCGGTAAAAGCACTTTGGAATAGGTTAGCGCCAACAAATGCGGTTAACCACAGAAAGTTGTGGTGCACATAGGCGGTTAACACCAGTGACAGTAACACCATCAATCCAGCAAAAGCCATAATACTGCGTTCTAATGACATACCTTACTCCTTGAAGCCATCTTGGTGATGGCCTTTGTTGTGGTTAGTTTTGTGTTTGTGTTTGTATCTGAACAGTATTCATACGGTTTTTCATGGCCGTGTAGTACAGCACAGGGATGACAACTAAGGTCAGTATGGTCGAGATAAAAATACCAAAGATCAGACTGATCGCTAAGCCATTGAAAATCGGATCATCAAGAATAAACAATGCCCCTATCATGGCTGCAAATGCAGTCAGCATGATAGGTTTAGCTCGCACGGCGCCAGAGTGGATCACTGCCCGCTCAAAGGGCACACCGGATGCGGTTTCTTGATTAATAAAATCGACCAATAATATCGAGTTACGCACAATAATCCCCGCCAGCGCTATCATGCCTATCATGGACGTCGCCGTGAATTGCGCTCCGAGCAGGGCATGTCCAGGCATTACGCCAATCACAGTCAGTGGAATTGGCGCCATGATGATAAGCGGCACCAGATAAGATCTAAACTGCGCGACCACCAATAAATAAATCGCAATCATGCCAACGGCATAGGCGATACCCATGTCTCTAAAGGTTTCGTAGGTGATCTTCCATTCGCCATCCCAGAGCACGGCGACTGAGTCTAACCCTGTGGGTTGGTGAATATAATGCTGATCAAATCCTAAGCCATCGGTGCCATCAATTTTGCCCGCCATATCGAACATACCGTAGAGTGGGCTGTCCAATGGCCCCGACATATCGGCGACGACCATGATCATAGGGATCATATTCTTATGGATAATTGGTGCATCGATTTTGCCGCGTTTGATGGTCACCAGCTCAGAGACAGGCACAGATTGCCCCGTTTGGCTCAGTAACTTCATATTCAGCACTTGCTCTAAATCGACTTTCGCGCCTTCGTTTAATTGCAGGCGGATCGGTATCGGTTGTTTTTGCTGGGCTTGATGTAAATAGCTCACATCTTTGCCGCCAACTGAGGTGGCAATCAAGTCGACAATATTGCTGTAGGGCACGGCCATCAGGCTGGCTTTACTGCGGTCGATCATCACTTGCCATTTTTGCTGGGCGGCGGGCAAGAAAATATCGATATCGACCACATCTTTGGTTTCATGGAACAGCGCCTGCATCTCATATGCGGCTTGCTCGCGAATAGCGGGACTTGGGCCATACACTTCTGCAACCAGCGGCGACCACACTGGTGGTCCAGGTGGCACTTCAACCACTTTGATATTGGCTTGATATTGCTCGCCAATTTGCTGCAGTTCGTCTCGCACCGATACCGCTATGCTGTGGCTGTCGCGCTTGCGGTGTTTCTTATCCACTAGGTTCACTTGGATGTCGCCAAGCTCTTGGCTGTGACGCAGGAAATAGTGGCGCACTAAGCCGTTAAAGTTCATTGGCGCGTTAGTGCCCGCATACAATTGCAGATGCTCGACCTCAGGGACGGTTGTTAGGTAGCGACTCAAATCCTGCAATACTCTTTGTGTTTGCTCTACGGGAGTGCCTTCTGGCATGTCCACCATCACTTGAAACTCGGACTTATTATCGAAGGGCAGCATTTTAAGCACCACGAGCTGACCGACAGGGAGCGCGACGGCGATGCCGATTAACACAAATACGCCGGCAGCCAGTCCCACTCTTGCCTTACGGGCATTTTTACCCAGCAGGAAAGGACCAATTAAGTGAGTAAAGAGGCGCACCATCTTAGTTTCAGCTTCATCCTCGTGCGAGGCTTGGGCAGTATCGTGTTGGTCATTATGTTTCAGCAGTTTACGACTGAGCCAAGGAGTGACCACAAATGCCACTACGAGGGAAATTAACATGCCCATACTGGCGTTGATGGGGATCGGGCTCATGTAAGGCCCCATTAAGCCCGATACAAAAGCCATCGGCAGCAAGGCTGCGATAACAGTAAATGTCGCCAGAATCGTCGGGCCACCGACTTCATCAACCGCCACTGGGATAAGCTCGCTGAAGGACTTTTTGCCGAGCGCCATATGCCGGTGGATGTTTTCTACTACGACTATGGCATCGTCGACCAAGATGCCGATGGAGAAAATCAAGGCGAACAAGGACACGCGGTTTAAGGTAAATCCCCACGCCCAAGAGGCGAAAAGGGTGATCGCCAGCGTGATAATAATGGCCACGCCCACGACTAAGGATTCGCGTGCGCCCATGGTTAAAAATACCAGTACAACTACGGCGCTGGTGGCAAAAATCAGTTTTAAAATAAGGGTGTTAGATTTATCCGCCGCGGTTTCGCCATAGTTACGTGACACTGTGACTTCGACATTTGCCGGGATCAACACATTGTCGACTTTAGCTATCCGCTCAATCACACTGTCGGCGATATCGACGGCATTTTGGCCTGCTTGTTTACCAATTGCGATTGTGACGGCGGGATAAATGTCGGTTTTATCTGCGTGCCAAACGCTCTGTTTAGGGATATCACTTTTTAAGCTGATTTCAGCAATATCCGCCAAATAAATCGGAATATTTTTGCCTTGTTTATCTTGATAGACACTGACGACTAATTGCTTGAGATCGTCGATGGATTGTAAAAACTGCCCAGCTTGGACCTTTATCTCTTGATTGCCTTGCACTAAGGATGCAGGCATAGAGACCATATTATTGTCATTCAGGCTTTGTCTTAACTTGTCGTAGGTCAGATTAAAGCTGTTCATCTTGGCGGGATCGATACGTATGTTGGCCACCATATCGTGCTGGCCAACGGTATCGATTTCGCGAGTGCCGGGAATACGCTTAATTTCGGTTTCTAATCCAAGGGCGACATGGGTTAGCTGCTCAGCAGACACTTGCCTGTCCTTAGACCACAAGGTCAAACTGACAATGGGCACATCATCGATGCCGCGGGGTTTAATTAGCGGATCGCCCACGCCAGCGGCCCTTGGCAATTTATCCATATTGGAATAAATCTGGTTGTATAGGCTGACGATGGCATCATTGCGCGCAACGCCGACCTTAAAGATGACGATGATCAGCGCGCCATCGGGTTGGGAGAACGAGTACAGAGTATCTATGCCTTTGATTTCGGAGATCACTTGTTCCGCTGGCAGAGTGACTAAGTTTTCAACTTCCGTGGGTGTCGCACCGGGAAAAGGGATAAACACATCGGCAAAGGTGACATCAATTTGTGGCTCTTCTTCTTTTGGTGTGACCAAAATGGCGAATAAGCCAAGTAAGAGCCCGAGAAGTGCTAATAGCGGCGTGATGGCGCTATTTTGAAAGGCAGCGGCAATTCGTCCGGAAATCCCAAGTGTGGTTTGTGGTACTGGAGCATGTTTCATAAAACAACCTCGACAAAGCTTAAGTCGCTAGGGAATTTATTGCTTCTTGCTGAGCAACACTTGGTAGGCATCAACGGCCACCTTATCACCCGACTTAAGGCCCGCAAGCACTTCTACCTCGCCATCTAAGGGCTCAGTGACACGGACTTGGGTCAGCACAAAGGCTTCGCCCTGTTTAAGGTAAACACTGCTCAGTTCGTTCATTGTGAGCAGTGCAGAGGTGGGCAGTTGGATTTTTTCCCGATCGCCATTTTTAAAGGAAGCTTTTGCCCAAGTACCGGGTTGAAGATTGGCTTCATTTTCTGGCAGATTAATTCGCACTTGATAACTGTGGCTGACGGGATCGGCGAAACTGAAAATCGTGAGGTCAGTTGAGGTGAACTCGCGGCCATCACTTAAACGGACGAGAAATTCGGGGGAATTTTTAAGTTGGTTAATGTAACGCTGTGGCACTTGGGTAATGGCGCGCATTTGACTCGCGGAAAACCCTGAAAGTAGTGCTTGTCCTGGGCTTACGGTTTCACCAAGTTCGACAAAACGCTCAGTGACGATGCCACTAAAAGGCGCTGAAACGACAGTGTATTTTAAGGATTCGTTGGCTTTGATGACACGGGCTTGTGCTGCACTGACGGCTTGCTCTGTTGCTTTAGCATTGGCGGTGGCTTCATCCATCGCGCCCTTAGAAATCGCGCCTTGGGGAAATAGCTCTTTATAACGTTTGTATTGTGCCTGAGCTTCGACATTTAAAGCCTTCGCTTTGGCTAGATCAGCCTCAAAGCTTGCCAATTCAGCACCTTGCTCTTTACTGGTAATTTCCAGTAGGGCGGCTCCTTCGGGGACGACATCGTTAACATCGTAGTTGAGTTTGACAATACGGCCAGAGGTTTGCGCCGATACCGTCGCTGCTTTTATTGCTTCAATGGTGGCGTCTAAGGTGACCCAATTCGGATAGGGTTTATTTAAGACTTCGATGGTTTCGACTGAGGCAGCCTGAGCTTGAGTACTGGAAAGTGCCAGCAGTAAGAAAAAAGCACGAGAAATTGATGTCATAACTTATATCACCCCAGATGTAATTTATGAGAAAATTCTAATGGAGTTGTTTTCAATAGGCAATCAATATTTATTAGAAAAATTTAATGTAGTGTTTTTACCTAATTTAGGAATAAGGAATAAGGCCTATAGCGCCTTATTCCTCGTGCTTCAGAGTTTCAAATTAAACCTAAAGTTTAGTCATTTAAATAATAGGTTAGTGTGGAAACGATGCGAATTTGTTTAATGTAAGGCGTGCTGCTGTCGCGGTCTGAAATAGTGAACTGGCCTTGACTCGCACTTTTAATTTTTCCGAGGCGAGAATCCGAATCCTTAGCAAATTTTTCAGCCACTTCGCGGGCATTTTGAGTCGCTTCTTGCACCATGACAGGTTTGACTGAGTTGAGATCGGTAAACAGAAACTCAGTGCGATTATCATAATCTTGGCTGGCGATCGCTATACCTTCTTTTACTAAGTTAATCATTTGCTTACGGGTGTTCAGCATGAGATCAATTTGTGGGGTATAAACCGATAGGTTCACTTTTGCCGAGTAACGGTATCTGACGTTGGGATCGACATAACCTTGGGCTTGGCGATCTTCAATTGAAGGCAAAGAGACAGTAATTTCGCTGTCGCTAAAGCCTTGTTCCTTTAAAAACGCCACAACACGATCGGTTTTTTGTTGAACCGTCTCGTAGAGTTTAGGCAGATTGTTATCGACCTCAGTGAAATTGATTGGCCAAATTGCCACATTGGCTTTGACTTCTTTTTCCGCTAAGCCCTTTACCGTGACAGTGCGTTCCATGGCTTTCATTTGCAATAGTGCTGAGCTTGCTGTCTGGCCTACATAAACAAGCCCAGCGCAAAGGAAACCACCTAACAGCAGGGCAGGAAGGATGTTACTTTTTTCCATAAAAAGAATCTCTTGATTAGATGAACTCAGTCTACGATACCGAATAAACCTCAGTCATGCACTGGGTTTATTCGGAATAGATGCCGCTTAAGGTAGGGGAGATTATGTTGAGAGATGAGTTTTGAAATATCTGTTTAAAGCATTTTATTTTTCAGGAGGGATGGCGCTTGGCTGCCATAATTCGACTTTATTGCCATCAGGGTCTATAAACCAGCCAAAGCGGCCAAATTCTGAATTTTCAATACTACCAATCGGTTGACCGCCACCTTGCTCTACTTGTACTAGGGCTTGCTCTAGATCGTCAACGACAAAGTTGAACATAAACCCTTTATCTGAGGGGGCGAAATAGTCCGTGCTATGGGCGAAAGGGGTCCAAACATGGTAGCCAAGAGTTGATTTATCTGTGTGATAAAACGCGGCGCCGCCCCAGTTTTCAATGGGGACTTGAAGATGGGTTTTGTACCAAGTTGCCAAGGCAACGGGATCGACACTTTTAAAGAAAATTCCACCGAGTCCAATGACTTTAGCCATAGCCGTAGCTGCATTTACAGGAGTATGAATTAACTTTAGGCAATAAATGCTTAAGATACAAAAAAGCCGCAAAAAATGCGGCTTTTGGTGTTAGGAGTTTATCTTAGAACTGGTAGTTGTATTGAACTGAGTAGTACATACCACTCGATTCAGTAATCGCATTAACAGGGCCAGCGATTGCGCTGTTTTCGATCAGGTGAACTTCTTCACCTTTAATATAAGCGATACCAAAGTCAACGGTGTTTTGTGGGTTGATGTGGTAGCTCATACCCGCTGTGTACCAGTTACGGTCAGAGTCTGGGAATGAAATAGAGCTGATTTCGTCCACAACGCCTTGGTCATGCATATAACCTGCACGTACAGTGAATTGTTCGTTGATTGTGTAAGTACCACCTAGGCTGAATAACCATGAATCTTTCCATTGGTATTCTTTCAGCGCAACATCACCTACGGCTTGAGTCACTCCAACAGCTGGAATGGTTGCAACACCATCTTTAGCTGTGATTTGTTCAAAATTACCCCATTGGGTGTGCTGCGCTGTATAGTGCAGAGCAAACTTAGGGGTGATTTGATGAAAACCTGCCACTTGGAAGATATCCGCTAGCGGTACATCTAAACTATCAAAACTGGTGGCAACAGCCACTTGTCCAACATTTGGTATATTGGTTGATGTAATGGTATTAACATCACCTTTAACATTCACTGTTGGGCTGAAACGGTAGCTGATACCGAAACGATTGTCTTTATCTAACTCAATTGTGGCACCCACAATACCACCAAACGCCCAACCGTCAGCGTCGACGTCAACCAGAGGTGTCGCGCCCATGTTACGGGTTAAACGACCTTCACCGTAAATGGCATCAATACCAGCACCGATACTGAACATGTCATTAATACGGTATGAAAGGCTGGTGTTAAAGTTAACCGTTGTTACTTCTGTTTCGCCAAGCAGATCATAAGGTGCTGGTGAGCCTGCTGGTAAACTCTTTGATAGTGAGCTGGCATCGGTACCGGTACCAAAGTTAGAGAAAGCGGCAAAACCTACGGCGAACTTATCGTCGATGGGGTGGATGTAGAAAATATTAGGGATAATTTTAGAGCTACCCGCGTCATCGATGCTGCCTAAGTCAACGGCACCACCGGCAAAGTTAACGTCTTTAACATCAACAGTAATATCGGCATAAGTTAAGCCGAAGGAGATCGCATCTTTATCGAATAATGCCATAGCAGCAGGGTTACGTGATAACACAGAAGCGTTATCGGCAATAACCGCATCACCCGCAAATGCACGGCCCATACCCGTTGCTGATTGGCTGTTTAGTTGAAAACCTGAAGCTAAGGTTTGTGTGCTTGCTAATGCGACAGAAACGGCAATGAGTGTCTTGTTGAATGTTTTCATTATTATTCTCTCTATTTTTTATAAGTATTGGATTTTTATTCGGTCCTAGTCCGCCGAAAGTATTTAAATCCATTTATTAGTCTCCGGCATCTTATGGATTCAATGTACCCTCAACAAGTCCGACCAGAAGTGAAATATGTTAATTTTCAGTTAATTAAAAGTCTTTAAAACAAGAGTGATACTTTAGTATGCTTGAATGGTCTGGCCAGATGCTTGATATGAAGGGCTTTGGGTGCTGCTATGGGTTTCAATTGAAGTTAACGGTTTGTAATGGTGTGTAGGGTATTTAAAAGGATACAAAATGTAAAAAGCGCACACTTGTGCGCTTTTAAACATATGGAAGCATATCTAGATTAGAGTGCAGACTTAAATTGTTCGAACTCTGTCGTTACTTTTTCACTTGGAGCAGAGAATTTACTGACTAAAATACCCGCAATAGTCGCGAATATAAACCCAGGAAGGATTTCGTATACTTCAAAAATGCCACCAGTGAGTTGCTTCCAAATCACCACGGTTAATGCACCGACAATAATAGTGGCGATAGCGCCATTACGGCTGTATTGCTTCCAAAACAAGGATAACAAGACTACGGGACCAAAGGCCGCACCAAAGCCTGCCCAAGCATAACTCACTAGGCTGAGTACGCTACTTTCAGGATTGAGTGCTATCACACCTGCAATCACAGCGATAGCGAGCACGCCTAAACGACCTACCATCATTAGCTCGCGATCATCGGCCTTTGGGCGTAACCATTTACGGTAGAAATCTTCGGTGATGACACTTGAGCAGACTAAGAGTTGTGAGTCGATAGTACTCATGATTGCCGATAAAATAGCGGCGATTAATAGCCCACCAATCCATGGGTTAAACGCCGCTTGAGCTAAATGGATAAACACTGTTTCAGAATTGGCTAATGGCTCTTTGGCGAAATAGAGCGAGCCTGCGATACCTGTGGCTAACGCGCCAATGAGAGATAACACCATCCAGCTCATGGCAATACGGCGTGACAAGGGCAGGGCATCGGCACTGCCTATCGCCATAAAACGCGACAAAATATGTGGCTGACCAAAATAACCTAGGCCCCATGCGAGCAAAGATAACATGCCGATGGCAGTGGTTTTGTCATTGACCAATGCCAACATTGCGGGATCAATCGTTTCAATACCTGCATGGCTTTCGGGGTGAGCGAAAACGGCAAAAGGGACAATCAATAGGGCGATGAGCATTAAACTGCCTTGGAAAAAGTCAGTCCAACACACGGCAAAGAAACCGCCAATAAAGGTGTAACCGACTATGATGGCCGAGCCAATCACGAGGGCTGCAGTGTAATCAAGCCCAAAGACTTTCTCAAACAAAATCGCGCCACCGACCATGCCTGAGGAGGCATAGAAAGTAAAAAACACCAGAATAGTGATTGCGGAAACGAGCTTGAGATAGCCTTGGGTATCGTGGAAACGTTTCTCGAAAAAATCCGGTAAAGTGAGGGCGTTATCGGCGAGTTGGGTATAAATGCGCAGTCGTTTGGCAACAAATAACCAGTTTAGCCAAGCACCAATAATTAATCCTACGCCAATCCAGGCTGCACCTAAGCCGCTTAAGTAAACTGCGCCGGGTAACCCCAGTAACAGCCAACCTGACATGTCAGATGCACCCACGCTGAGTGCGGTCACTGCGGGGCCCATTTTGCGGCCACCTAAAATATAATCATCAACAGTATCGGTAGCACGGTAAGCCCAAAAACCTATGCCCATCATCAATACTAAGTAACCAACAAATGTGATTAAAATCGGGGTTTCAATCGTCATCTTGCCTTTTCCCATCTTTTTATTATTAAAAGTGGCAAGCATGCTACCAGATGTTTGAACGTGCGCCCATTAGCAGATGTAAGTGTGATTGAAATCTAACCTCCGATAACATGAAAATATCGGAGGTTGATTTTTAAATATCATTTATAACAATGTCTTAAATAAATATATTCTTGATTTCGTCTTTTATATAGCTAAGGTCAGCTTGATCCTCACCTATGAGCAAAATAAATGCATCGGGCGTTTCAAAGCCCATTCCTTGATATTTACCGTCGGCGAAGGTTTTATCCAACACCATACGTTTCTCGAGTGGCACGATAAAAAGCGTCACCTTACTTTGTTCGCCCTGAAGTACTAAGTGCAGGCTTTTTACCCCTTGAAAATCGCAATAAGAGGTGTAATACACTTTGCCCGGTTGTTGGGTAAATTTGGCGTTGCCAAAGTCTTTTATCGACGCAAGCTGGGCATTGACTTGACTAAAATTGACATTTTGATCGACATGCAAGGCAATATCTTCATGGTAGACATGGGCCAGTGCATGTTCAGCCAAATCAATAGGCCCTAAGCGTAATAGGCTGAAGCTGATCCCTACCACAAACGCAACCGAGGCTGCCATGGCCACTAAAAAAAACGTTTGCCGGCGCTGTTTATGGTGCTGTTGTAACTGCTGACGCAAAATGAGTTTGTCGGCGAGATCCTCAGCCACATCCACTTTTAATGCATTGCTCAGTTTGGCATCAAGGTTTTTAAGCTCATTGATTAGGGCTTGGTTTTCTGGCTTGGCATTGATCTGCGCCAGAAAGTCAGCATCTTGATTATGAGGATCTTCATAAGCTTGACGTCTAAATTTAAGCTCATCCATTGGATTGACCTCTCACATCATTCTTTTCAAGTAATTCTTTCAATTGGCTCCTCGCCCGAAATAAACGCGTCATTACGGTGTTGCGATTGAGCTCCATCAGCTCGGCGATTTCATCGCCGCTAAAGCCACCAATGAGCTGGAGTAAGAGTGGTTCGCGGTATTCGATATCCAGCTTGCCAATTTGTCGACGGATCAGATATTGCTCGGTCTGCTCTTCACTGCTATTGGAGATATTGTCCTCTAAGGTATCTTGCTCAACGTCGGAATAATCGAACTGTTTACGCTCGAAACGCCGCGCATTTTCACGCCTAAGAATCGTGATCAGCCAAGCTTTCGCCGCTTTATCATCCTTGAGGGAATCCAAAGAGCGCCACGCCCGCAAGAAGGTTTCTTGGGTAATGTCTTCAGCCACGTGCTTATCGCCGCATAACCAATAGGCGTAGCGGAAAATGTCTGCATGTAGCGCCTTGACTAGGCTGTTGTATCGTCGTTGTTTGCTTAGCATGTCAGAAGAGACCGCGGGCTCGACGGATTTCTTGCGCCAGTTAGCAAACATTTTTTATCTTTGGGCTTTTGGGCGGAATATTTAGCATAGTAGCACTCGCTTTTTTGTCATTAACCCCATCATTTATTTAGGATTCAGTGGGCTTAATGGCGCTGATTTTGGGTTTGAATGTTTATGCTCACAGGCCTTAACCGCGTTAAGTAAGGCGGTACATTCGGCGCTTAAGTGGCTATTTGTATTGTTAGAATTCGCACTGCTCGTATTAGCACTGTCAGTATGGTGGCTCTTATCGGCCTTCGCACTGTAGGCTTTGATTTGCAGTTGCTGTATCGCTGCTGCCAGTTGTGGTGACTGCTCAGCAATCTTATCTAATGTCATAGGCGTTTGCTGTAACTCACTGAAATATCGCTGCAATTGCAACATAATTCGGCTCACATCGCCACTGGCGCAGGCTTGCTCTAATCCTTTCAAGCCGGAGGCAGTCACTGATTGTGCTGAACTTATTGAAGAGTTTACTGCAATTGGGGCGGCCGTTAGATTTTTTAAGGCGCGGCGCCAAGCGACTAAGGTGATAATCCAAGCGACTAGAGTGACCAGCCATAGCGCAGCAAAAACAGTGGTTAGCCAAGACCAGCCCTTATCTGCCGCGGAGTTGGTTTCCCATGTTGGTTGAGCTGGCGTATCACTGACAGCACCACCTTCAACGATTATGGTACGCGCGGGCAGCGTTGCAGTTTCTTGACGTTTAAGGCGCGGATTCCACCAAGGCACTTTGATTTCGGGCAAGGTAAAGGTGCCCGCTTTGCTGGGAACGATTGCCGAAGTAATACTGTACTGCGAAACAATTTGTGCATCGCGCACAAAGGTCTGCCGCTGAGGTTTTTCTGGGTATGACTTCAGTTCATTAGGCAGGGTTTGCAGTATATCAGGCAGACTATTTTCATCGGCATTGGAAGCCAACAGCGTAATAGTGCGGGTGATAGGGCTACCGACGGTAAACTTTTTAATATCCTCAGGGAAGTTTTCTTTTAGCGCTACTAAATCGGCAACCAGCCATTGGCCTTGGAAGCTTGCTGGTGCGGGATTCACTTGAACTGTCAGTGAGGGCGCGCCTGCTTGCATTGGGCGGCTTTCATTAAAGCCAAACATGCCGCCGCGGCGTTGGGATTCTACCAGCACATCGCCAGCAAAGGTTGCACCTTTGATATTCACTTGGCCGGGCAAATCGGGAATGATGCCATAGGTGCGTTCAATCACGCGGTAACGTCGACCATCGACTATCTCTGAACCATCCCTATCTTCACCGATTTGTTTGATCTGTGCGCCTTCGATCACAGGTGCACTCAATACGCCCCTTTGTAATTCTACCGCCAGATAGAGTTTCACCTTGTAGGTAATGAGCTGCCCAACATAGGCTTCGTCGGTCGAGACTTTGGCGTCAATGAACAGATTGTTCATTTGCGCGGGCTGGCTACCGGTTTCGACCACTTTGAGTGGGATCGGCGCCGAGCTGACGCCGTCAATAGTAAAGGCTGGAATGGTTAACTGGCCTTTTTGTTTTGGCGCGAGCAACACTTGCCAGCGAGTCTCTTTGACCGCATCGAAGTTCATGATCTGTGTGCTGCGACTCACGCTGGTGCGGCCAACAATAAAGTCTTTCAGGAGGGCGGATGTGTCTAGCTTGCCGGTATCGATTTCATCATCGACGCTGATGTTGAGCACAAAGTATTCACCCTCCATCACAGGATTACGATCGACCGATGCCTCAATTTTGCTGAGTGCAAAGGCGGGATGAGCCACTCCGATGGTAAGGAGTAGCAGGATAAAAAATTGTCTCGTCACCACTGTTCGTTATCCTTTGATATTTGGCCATTTTGACGGCGTTTTTGATATTCCAACTGCATCTTGTTGCGCAGTAACACTTGCGGGTCTTCACTCACGCCCCTCAGTGCTCGTTGCATTTCTGCGGGCAGTGGCTCGCTATTGGTTGGCGGTGCCTCGACCGATTCACTCATCGCAGCCTCTTGTTTATCTTGCGTATTTTGCTCTGGAGCTTCTTTGGCGGCAACGCTTTGCTTTTCTTGCTCAGCTGACTTTTGCTCTTCAGCATCGGCTTTAGCCTGCGCTTGCATCTTAGCTTCATTGTCTGCAGGTGAATTGTCTACAGGCTCATTTTCCTGCGCATCCTGCTCGCCATTTTGCTGCTTGGCTTCATCCTGCTGATCCTGAGCATTGCCATTTTGCTTATCTTGCTCAGACTGTTGCTCATCCGTTTTTTGCTGCTCAGGGCTTTGATCCGCGTCGGCATCGTCCTGTTGATCCTGAGGCTCTTGTCCCGCTTGATCTTGCTTATCTTTCTGAGCGCTATCTTGGTCAGATTGCTGTTTACCCTGCGATTTTTGGTCACCGGATTGTTGGTCGCCAGACTGCTGATCGCCTTGTTGATCTTGGTTCTTATCCTGTTGCTCGTTTTTACCTTGCTGTTGTTGCTGTTCCTGCAATAACTTTTCAGCCAGTTCAAGGTTGGCCTTGGCCGCAGGGAAATCGGTTTGTTTTTCAAGTGCGGCTTGATAGCGCTCCTTGGCCTTATCGGGTTTACCGAGTTGCATCAACGCATTGCCTTGATTGTAGAGGCCTTGGGCTGAGCTATCTTGCTCGAAGGTTTTCAGTGCTTGCTGGTAATCACCGGCTTTGTATTGGGCGCTGCCTCGCCATTGTGGCGACTCAAACTGCTTAGCGGCGTTTGCGTAATCTTGGGATTGATAGGCCTGCATCGCTTGTTGATCTGTGGTTTTCCACACATTATCCCAGGCATTGTCCCACACACTGGCATGGGCTGGCTGAGGCACAGCCGCGAGCAGTAAGCTGCCAGCAAGAGTGATAAATCCAACACTGGCCACGATTCCTTGTCTAAAGCTGAAAAGGGCGGGTAGCAGTAATAATAAGGCGAGGTAAGGACCGAGATCCTGCCAAGTTTCACCATCAAGATCTGTGGCTTTCGCATCGCCAGCATCGCTTAACCATTGCTGTAATTGGGCGAGATCATTACCGTCGGTGCGATTTTGGATTAAAACGCCTTTGTTATTCGCAGCCAGTTTTTGCAGCAGAGCGAAATCAGTGCTGGCCACAACGACTTCGTTGCTGCTGTCGCGCTGCAATTGTCCATCGGGTAGACGGATTGGCGCGCCTTGGCTGGTACCAAAAGCGACGACGGCGAGGCGATATTGCGTGCCATTTAATGCCGAGTTAGCCTCATCAAACTGGGCTGTTGTGATGCCATCTGTCATCAGGATAATATCACCGCGAATATGGCCACCCTGAGCCAGTAGCGTTTTGGCTTGGGTCAAGCCTGCCGCTAAGTTTGAGCCACGAACGGGCATGATCTCAGGACTTAAGGTCGGCAGTAAATTGAGTAATGTGCCGGTATCACGGGTTAATGGGCTGATAGTAAAGGCATCGCCTGCAAAGGCGACTAAACCTGTTTCACCTTCTTTAAGATTACGCAGGAGATCCGTTGCCCTAAATTTGGCTTGGGTTAACCGATTCGGCGCAAGATCGGTGGCGAACATAGATACGGACATGTCCATCACCAGTACGCGGCCTTGTTCGGCGGCAAACACAGGTAAGGATTGTTTATTAACGGCAGGTCCGGCGAGTGCCAAGGTCGCAATCAACCAAGTTAAGGCTAATAAATGCAACGGACGGCGGGATTTCTTATTGCCTTGGGTGACCAATATCTTGGCTAAGTGCGGCGCAATATAACGATTCCAAGCGCTGTGGCTCTCGTGTTGCCGCCATAAACTCAACAAGGCTAAGGCTAGCGGCACTAGGGCGAGTAGCCATTCGGGACGAATAAAATGTAGGCTCATTATTTGATGTTCCCCTGTGAAGTGGTTGCGACAGAGGGTTTAACGCGGCGCGCTGCAAAGAGTGGCAATTGACCTAAGGCAATCCACAGACTCGTCAGTAATGCCAGTGCCAGCGGCCAATAGAACAGATCTGCCTGCGGACGATAGCTTAACTGGTCGCGACTCACAGGTTCGAGTTTATCGATTTCTTGGTAAATCTGGTCTAGCTCTTGGCTGTTACGGGCGCGAAAATAACGGCCGTGGGTGACGTCGGCGATATGCTTAAGTTGGTTTTCATCCAGATCCATCGAAGGATTAACCCGCTCACGGCCAAAGAGTGTGCGGCGCTCCATCACATCTGCGCCCACACCAACCGTATAAATGGTAACTTTACGATTAGCGGCAATTTGCGCTGCTTGCTCTGGTTCGATATTGCCCGCGTTGTTAGAACCGTCGGTCAATAAAATCAATACTCTATTACTCTCGTCCATTTTATCGAAGCGTTTTACCGCTAGAGCGATAGCTTCACCTATGGCGGTTTGCTTACCGACTAAGCCAATTTGTGCTTCTTTTAAAAATTGCGCCACTGAACGTCTATCTTGGGTGAGCGGCGCCTGTAAATAGGCGTGATCAGCAAAGAGGATCAAGCCGATACGATCACCCTTGCGGCGCTCGATAAAGTCACTGACGACGTGCTGAATTAAAGTGAAACGGTCGACGGTTTTGCCATTCACCACCATGTCTTCAATCTGCATACTGCCGGATAAATCCACCGCCATCATCAAATCGCGGCCTTGGCTTGGCAGTTCGATAGGTTCACCAAGCCATTGAGGACGAGCAATAGCGAGCACTAACAGGCACCACATCAGCCAGTAGCGTTTGCGACTCTGGCGCGTGTTGGCCGCTAAGCTTTGTTTACCCGTTTGGCTTATTCCGGGTAATTGCAGCCGGCCACCATCCACTTGTAATGTGTGTTGGCGCCAAAAAATCAAGGGTAAAGGCAATAATATCAATAGCCAAGGCCATGCAATTGTTAACATTGTGCCTCCGCTTTTTCAGTGTCAGTTTGCTGGGTTGGCGCTTGGCTTTTAGCTCGAGCGTCGCCACTAGCTTGAACGTAGCCCTTAGCTTGAACAAGATTCGGCTCAGGCGCACTCAGTTTTGCTTTCGATGCCAACCAAGCCTGTGCGAGTTGATGTAATTCATTGGCTTCAGCTAAGGTCAATGGCGTTGCCTGATGACGTTTGGCTAATAAGGGGCCGATACGTTGGCGTTTATGCTCGGGTAAATAGCTGTCTAACCAAGTCGCCCAAGCTTCGCCATTTAAGGAGGCTATCGCTTCTCTGCTGAGGTAACTCATGGCGGTGCGCTTTAATAGGGTGTTGACGTCAGAGGCATAGGAAGTCGCTTGTTTATCGAGCTGATTGAGTAACTGTTTAGCGGCTTTTTTCGGCGCTAAGTCACGGGCGCGTTTTCTTAGCCAGATAACTAAGAGTGTGATGAGGGCAATCACAAGTGCTAAAACCAGCCAATAACCGATTGCCCAAGGCCAAGCGCCGATCGGATCGGGATGAATAATATCCTGCAGTTGTGCAAGGGCTGGGTTTGACGCCGTAGAAGGCATAGGTACTGTTGCCTGTGGATTTGCTATTTCTGAATTCACTGTTGCTGGATCCATAGTTAACGCAATAATTCCAATTGATGGGCTAGGGGAGCACCCGCATCTATGAGCTGGGTGCGAACGCGCAGTTGCTGCATCATGGCGATAAAGTCCTTTTGCTGACGCAACTGAATGTCGAGCCAAGCCTGATAACTGTGGCGGGTAAGCACTAAGTCCTCATCCCCATCCCGTACCGGCAAATTAAAGTTGTGCGGTAACGGCAGTGTGCCTTGACGCAGAGGATCGGTAATAAGATAGGCACCCACATCGCAATGACGCTTAAGCTCGGTGAGAGGCGCGATACATTGGGGACTAAAATGGCTGCCATCTGTCACTATCCAAACTAAGGAGCCGGGTTTGGCGATACGTTGTAATCGCTGACAGGCACGCAGGATATGGTCAGGATCGCGCTGGCCAGTGCCAACATGATTGAGCTGATTTTCGTGCACACGGCGCAGGCCTGAGATCAATTGCAATATGCCCTGACGACGGCTGCGGGGTTTGAGCTCTAAATGCTCAGACTCGCATGCGATCAAGGCGCCGAGCCGATCGCCATGGTTAATCGCATTCCAACCTAAGGTGGTCGCAAGGTGTCCTGCTTGCACCGATTGCAGCAATAAACTCGAACCAAAATAGAGGCTTTGGCTCAAGTCGATTAACAATAAAATAGGGCGCTCACGTTCTTCGACAAATAACTTAGTGTGAGTTGTGCCTGTACGAGCGGTAACGCGCCAATCAATGGTGCGCACATCGTCGCCCTGTTGGTAGTGGCGCACCTCGGCAAACTCCATACCGCGGCCTTTGATTAAGCTGCTGCGATGGCCCGCTAAATTAGCGCGGGCACGGCTATAACGCTCAGGCATAGCACGGGCGATATTTTGGCACGCCAGCAGCTCTTGCTCGGTTAAATGCAAGCCATCGGCAAAAAGCGGCAAGCCATCGACTGAGGCTGAGAGTCGCGCTATGTCACTCATCTTATTTCACCTTTATCTTCACCGTTAAGGTACTGCAACTTGACTTAAGATGTGGTTGATCACGTGATCGCGGCTGACACCTTCGGCCTGTGCTTGGTAGCTAAGTAGCAATCTGTGTCTTAACACGTTCGGTGCGACGGCTTGAATGTCTTCCGGTGAAACAAAGTCTCGCTCGTGCAGCCAAGCACGGGCGCGGGCGCAGCGTTCTAATGAAATGGTTGCGCGCGGGCTGACGCCGTACTCAAGCCACTTAGCTAAGTCTTCGCTGTAACGTAAAGGCTCACGGGTCGCCATCACGATTTCGACTATGTACTTTTCGAGCGGTTCGGCGAGATAGATTTCCATGGCTTCGTCACGGGCGGCAAAGACATCTGCTTGTGCAATCGGCTCAGTGGTTGGCAATTCGTGGGTCAGCGCTTCTTTGCGGGATTGACGCAGAATTTCGATTTCAGTCTCGCCGCTCGGGTAATCAAGGTTTAAGTGCATCAGAAAACGGTCAAGCTGTGCTTCGGGCAGCGGGTAAGTGCCTTCGTTTTCTAATGGGTTTTGGGTGGCCATCACTAAAAACAGCGGCGGTAGCTTATAGCTGTGCTTACCAACTGTGACTTGACCTTCGGCCATGGCTTCTAATAAGGCTGACTGAACTTTGGCTGGGGCGCGGTTAATTTCGTCCGCCAGGATTAAATTGTGGAAAATCGGTCCGGCTTCAAATTCGAAGGTGCCGGTTTGCGAGCGATAGATATCTGTGCCAGTTAAGTCGGCAGGTAGCAGATCTGGGGTAAATTGAATGCGGTGAAAATCGCCCTCAACCCCGTCACATAAGGCTTTCACTGCACGGGTCTTTGCCAGTCCCGGAGGTCCTTCAACTAATAAGTGGCCATTGGCAATTAAGGCAATGAGCAGATTTTCGGTCAATACTGGCTGCCCTAAAACAACCTTATTTAGGTAAGTGCGTAATGCGTGGAAGCGACTCAAAGGCATGATGCTACTCGTTTTATTATGTTGAAAATACGTGTGTGGGCTATAGACAGCAGCTATGGTAAAGAATTCCCTTAGGGTTTGGCTAGTGTTAAAAAAACAAACAGGTGTTTAAAACTTGCTGACAAGAAGTTAGAATCAGATCACACTTTAATGGTCAGACCTGTTATTGGGCGTTTTTCGCCGTAAAACAATGGGTCAAACACGGAAATAGCTAGCGCCGCCTGAAATCTCTCAGCGATTGCGCACATAAAGAGGGTGACAAATGAGTGATAGACAACAGGTTACGAACGCCAAGGGTGAACGTATCGCCATTGTAGCGGGTTTAAGAACGCCCTTTGCAAAGCAAGCCACGGCATTCCACGGTGTATCGGCGCTCGATATGGGCAAAATGGTGGTCAATGAATTATTGGCGCGCTCTGAACTCGATCCTAAGCTGATTGAGCAATTAGTGTATGGACAAGTCGTGCAAATGCCGGCTGCACCTAACATTGCCCGTGAAATCGTACTCGGTACTGGCATGAATGTGTCGACCGATGCCTATAGTGTCACTCGCGCCTGTGCAACTAGCTTTCAATCTGCCGTAAACGTGGCTGAATCTATCATGACGGGTAATATCGAAATCGGTATTGCGGGCGGCGCCGACTCTTCCTCTGTATTGCCTATCGGTGTATCGAAAAAATTAGCCCATGCGTTAGTCGATCTGAATAAAGCCCGTAGCTTTGGGCAAAAGTTACAAATTTTCCGCCGTTTAGGTTTAAAGGATTTATTACCTGTGCCGCCTGCGGTGGCAGAGTACTCAACGGGCTTGTCTATGGGACAAACCGCCGAGCAGATGGCAAAAACCTACAATATTAGCCGTGCCGATCAAGATGCCTTAGCGCACCGCTCACATACCTTAGCGAGTGAAACTTGGGCTTCGGGCCATTTGCGTGACGAAGTTATGGTCGCGCATATACCGCCGTATAAGCAGTTTATCGATCGTGATAACAATATCCGTGAAAACTCGGTACTGGAGTCATATGCTAAGTTGCGTCCTGCATTCGATAAACAGCATGGTACTGTGACGGCGGCTAACAGTACGCCACTGACGGACGGTGCCTCAGCGATTATCCTGATGAGTGAAGGTCGAGCCAAAGCCTTAGGTTATCAACCTATTGGTTACATTAAGAGTTACGCCTTTAGCGCCATTGATGTGTGGCAAGATATGCTGATGGGACCGTCCTACGCGACGCCACTGGCGTTAAAACGTGCTGGAATGGAATTAGAAGATCTTACTCTGATTGAAATGCACGAAGCCTTTGCTGCGCAGACATTAGCGAATATGCAGATGTTTGCTTCGAAAAAATTTGCCGAAGAAAAACTCGGCCGTAACCGCGCGATTGGCGAAATCGACATGAGCAAGTTTAACGTGCTCGGTGGCTCGCTGGCTTATGGTCATCCCTTTGCGGCAACGGGAACCCGTTTAATCACCCAAGTGTGTCGTGAGCTTAAGCGCCGTGGTGGTGGAACTGGCTTAACGACGGCCTGTGCGGCCGGTGGTTTGGGCGTGGCTATGATAGTGGAAGTGGAGTAATCGGCATGGAAAAGACCTTTAATTTAACCCGCCGCGACGACGGCATTGCCATTTTGACTATGGATGTTCCTGGCGAAACTATGAACACCCTAAAAGCACAGTTTGGCCCTGAAATCAGTGAGATCCTGGCTGAGATTAAAAGCGATCCTCATATTCGTGGACTCGTGCTGATCTCGGGCAAAAAAGATTCTTTCGTTGCGGGCGCAGATATTTCCATGCTCGATGCCTGTAAAACGGCGGCCGATGCCAAAGCCTTATCCCAGCAAGGGCATGTGGTTTTTAATGAGTTAGAAGCCTTAAAAATTCCTGTAGTGGCGGCAATCCATGGTGCCTGTTTAGGTGGTGGTTTAGAGTTAGCCTTAGCTTGTCATCAAAGGGTATGTAGCGACGATGGTAAAACCATGCTCGGCGTACCGGAAGTTCAACTTGGCTTATTACCTGGCGGCGGTGGGACTCAACGTTTGCCTCGTTTAGTCGGCATTACCACCGCCTTAGACATGATGTTGACCGGTAAACAAATCCGTCCTAAACAAGCCTTGAAAATGGGCTTAGTAAATGATGTTGTGCCGCAGACTATTCTGTTACAAACCGCCGTTGAGATGGCGCTTGCGGGTAAACGTGCACCGAAACCAGTTAAAAAGTCACTCGTTAATCAAGTACTTGAAGGCACGAGCTTTGGCCGTAACATTATTTTCGATCAAGCGACTAAACAAGTCGAAAAGAAAACCCAAGGTAATTATCCAGCACCAGCCAAGATTATTGACTGCGTGCGTCAAGGGATTGCGAAGGGGATGCAAAAAGGGCTAGAAGTCGAAGCGAGTCACTTTGCCGAATTAGTGGTATCAAAAGAATCTGAAGCGCTGCGCAGTATTTTCTTCGCTACCACAGAAATGAAGAAAGAAACCGGCGCTGAGGGTGCTACGCCGCGTAAAGTGAAGAAAGCGGTGATCTTAGGTGGTGGTTTAATGGGCGGAGGCATCGCCTCTGTGACTACCACTAAGGCTAAAATCCCCGTTCGCGTCAAAGACATCAGTGAAAAAGGTTTAAGCAATGCATTAGCCTACGCTTATAAGTTGTTGGATAAAGGGGTAAAGCGCCGCCATATGACGCCTGCTGCCCGTGACAACTTAATGGCGCTGATGACTACAACCACTGAGTATAAAGGCGTTAAAGATGCCGACATCGTTGTGGAAGCGGTATTTGAAGACTTAGCGCTTAAGCATCAAATGGTGAAAGACATTGAGCGTGAGTGTGGTGAGCACACGATTTTTGCGTCAAACACCTCATCTTTACCTATTAGCCAAATCGCCGAGGCGGCGACGCGTCCTGAAAATGTGATTGGTCTGCATTATTTCTCGCCAGTAGAGAAAATGCCGCTGGTGGAAGTGATTGCCCATGCTAAAACGTCGCCAGAAACCATTGCGACCACTGTCGCATTTGCCCGTAAGCAAGGTAAAACACCGATAGTGGTGCAGGATGGCGCGGGTTTCTACGTGAACCGTATTCTGGCTCTGTATATGAATGAGGCTGCGCAATTACTACTCGAAGGCCAAAGTGTTGAGCATTTGGATAAAGCTTTAGTGAAATTTGGCTTCCCTGTGGGACCTATTACTTTGCTCGACGAAGTGGGTATCGACGTGGGCGCAAAAATTTCACCGATCCTTGAAAAAGAATTGGGTGAACGTTTTAAAGCGCCAGCCGCATTTGACAAGCTTTTAGGTGACGATCGTAAAGGCCGCAAAAATGGCAAAGGATTTTATCAATACGGCCAAAAAGACTCTAGCAAGAAAGCGAAAGTCGTCGATGAGAGTGTTTATGGCGTGTTAGGCATTAAGCCTGGCACCAATAAAGACGCAAAAGCGGTTGCTGAGCGTTGTGTCGTACAAATGCTCAATGAAGCGGTGCGTTGTTTAGATGATGGTATTATTGCATCGCCAAGAGATGGCGATATTGGCGCCATTTTTGGTATTGGCTTCCCGCCATTCCTCGGTGGCCCATTCCATTATATTGACACTTTAGGCGCTGCGAACTTAGTGAAGATTCTTGAAGGTTATCAAAGCCAATTCGGTAACAGATTCGAACCTTGTGAGCGCTTAAAAACCATGGCTCAAGAAAACGCGAACTTTTTCTAAGTTTCAGTGAATCTAGGTCTTAGTCAATCAAAATTGAACAAAAAAGCGGCAGTTTGTTGCCGCTTTTTTATTGCCACAAGGCATGTTTTTGCCTAAAAAATGTTCATGTTGGGGATGTGGATCTTGTATAACCCGAGCCCTTTATCGAGAGTTCGGTGTTACGTGTTCTGTACTGAGAGCGTAGCGATGAATGAGTGTTGCTCGTTTATGCATAGTGCGGAAAACTTTTTATCCTGCCGTTAAAATGACGTATTTAACATGTGCATCAATCACCAAGACTACGCGAGTAGCATTCGCATTTTGATGAGGAATTAATTTCTCTACCTTTATGATTTATTTAGTTGTTTTTAAAGAGGTGGTTTGTGATTTTGCTGGTTATCTTTATCGCATTAATCTCGGCTTGGTACTTCGGCTTAGCTGCATTTACCGCAGGTCTTACTGTTAAGCATTGGGTGCTGCTGGGTTTTGTGCTCGGGCCTCTGGCTTATCCACTCTTTACGACACACCTCCATTTAGCCTTGAGGAAAATCCGTTGTAGTGAGGAAGGAATATTAAATAGCTAATTTATCAATCTGTTATGTAATTTACATGACTATTTAGTACTTTTATATTCTCTTAAAACTAAAGGGAGCCA
Source organism: Shewanella sp. NKUCC05_KAH (assembly GCF_019345585.1). Lineage (NCBI taxonomy): Bacteria > Pseudomonadati > Pseudomonadota > Gammaproteobacteria > Alteromonadales > Shewanellaceae > Shewanella > Shewanella sp. NKUCC05_KAH. Next base: position 132,674 of record NZ_JAHKQZ010000008.1, on the reverse strand, counting down.
ATGCTCCCTTTATTGTTTCTAAGTCGCGCTAACTTAATTAACTATCACTGTACATGAGTTAGACTCATGTCTACAGAACTTAAATTAGTTCCACCAACCTTTTGCAGAAATCACTTCAAGGTGATTCAAGCCTTCAGGCAACTTAACTTTTTTACGCGCTGGCTTGGATAAACCGAGTGCTTTTTTGATTGAATTTAACATAGTCACTCTCCTTAACCTGATTAATGTTATGCAACTTCAGAGTTAATGAACTTCACGCATGGATGACCTGCAACTTCAAGTGATTTGAATTTCACAGCAGGATGACCAGCAACCTCAAGTGATTTGAACTTCACAGCAGGATGACCAGCAACCTCAAGTGATTTGAACTTCACAGCAGGATGACCAGCAACCTCAAGTGATTTGAACTTCACAGCAGGATGGCCAGCAACTTCAAGTGATTTGAACTTAACAGCTGGATGACCTGCAACTTCGAATGGTTTGAATTTGACTGCAGGATGACCAGCGACCTCAAGTGATTTGAACTTCACAGCAGGATGGCCAGCAACTTTGAGTGGTTTGAATTTGACCGCAGGATGACCAGTAGCTTCAAGCGATGTTTGTCCAGAATTGGAAGTCGCTTCAAGTGCTGCAGAATTTGCTACAAAGCCAATTGAAGATAATAGAGTAACTGTTACTAGGATTCCTTTAATCATTCTAATTCTCTCAGGGTAGTTGATATTGATTTATTATTGACACTGATAGTGCTATTGCACTTGTTGTGCCAATGTTGTAAATCAAAATCAAATTGAGAGTAAATGATTAAGTAATGTTACTCCTAGTGTTTGGCTTTGCCATGTCTTCTTGGAGTAGCAGGGTAAATTCGGTCTCCTTTATGGCCTTACTAAAAATATAGCCTTGAATTTCTTCACAGTTTAGTGCCCGTAAAATGTTCAATTGTGCTGTTTGTTCTACCCCTTCACCCACAACAGAAAGCCCCATGTTATGGGCGATGGTGATAATAGAATCGACCATTTTGAGATCGCGATCAGATTTATCTATATCGTCAACAAAGGCTTTGTCAATTTTTAAAGTATGAATAGGAAAGCGTTTTAAGTATGAAAGGGACGAGTACCCTGTGCCGAAATCATCGAGTGCTAAACTGACGCCCATTTTAGCCAATTGCTGCATGACGATAATCGCCGTTTCCGGCTGTTTAATGACGGTTCCCTCAGTTATTTCTAATTCAAGATGACATGCGGGGAGTTTAGTGAGTCTTAATATTGACTCTATTCGCTGTTGAATATCAGGCAGTGCAAATTGACGTGACGATAAATTGACGGCGACTCTGCCGCTGAATATGCCTTGTTCACGCCATTTTTGCGCTGCGAAACAGGCCTTGCGTAAGACAATTTCACCAATTTCAACAATCAAACCGTTTTCTTCAGCAAGTGGAATAAAGTCATTGGGGGGAATTAAACCATGTATTGGATGATTTAATCTGACTAAAGCCTCCATACCTGCAATTTTACCGCTTTTAAGATCAACCTTAGGTTGATAATAAACTTCAAATAGATCATCTTTTAAGCCTTCACGGATAAGATTTTCTATTTCTAATTGCCTAATTGCATGTTGGTTCAAGGACTCAGAATAAAACTGGTAGCAATTACCTCCCGCAGACTTAGCATGGTACATAGCAATGTCAGCCTTTCTCAGTAATGCTTGCTCGCTTTGTTCATCTTCTGGGAACAGCACTATACCAATACTTAATCCTAGGACTAGCTGTTCATTGCTAACGTCAAATGCAGGTTTTAGCCCTTCAATAATACGGTTAGCTATTGCTGCACTGGCGCTTATATCTGAACCCTTGTCTAATACAATGGCGAATTCATCTCCGCCTAGACGATAAATACTGGTATTTTTAGGAAGTAAGGACTTAATGCGGGTAGCAACGAGCTTTAATAAAGTATCCCCAATTTGATGGCCTAGGGAATCATTAATACGTTTAAAATTATCAAGATCAAGCACCATAAGCGCATGAGCTATTTCTCGATTCACTAGGTTATTTAAGGTCACTTGTAAGTTGGAGCGATTAGGTAGTCCGGTTAAGAGATCGTTATTGGTTAATTTTCTAAGTTCTTCTTCTTGCTGCTTACGTCTTGATATATCAGAAAAAACACCGACATAGTGTGATAATTCGCCTAACTCATCATAGATCGCATCGATCGTGAGCTCCATATGGAAGTGACTGTTATCTCCTCTGGCTGCTTCGACTTCATTTGCCCAGCGACCTTGCTGTTTTAACATAGTTCTAATTTGGGTGGAGAAGGTTTCTGGATATAAATCAAATGTGAGTAAGTTGCCAATAAAATCAGTTCGGTTACGTAATGAAATTTTACAGCAAGCTTCGTTGACTTCGACAAAACGGTATTCGTTGTCGAGGATAAACATACCTTCCGAAATGTTTTCAATTGCTTTTTCAAAGAGTTTTAGTTGTTCTTCCTTTTGTTTAAACTGACTAATATTTTTAATCGTTCCAGTCATTCGCAGGGCATTATCTTTGTCATCCCGCTCTACAATTTTGGCACGGTCTAAGATCCATACCCAATTGTCGTCTTTGCCTTTTACCCTATATGCGGCTTCAAAATGATCTGTTTCACCATAAAAATGCTTATTAAGCGCTTCACGGACACGTTCTTGATCCATAGGATGTATATTACTCTCTTCATCCGATTTTCCAGAACGATGCCCATCACGGGGAAATTCAAGAGCTCCCCAGATATTGGAGCGAAAAATATTGCCAGTTTCTATGTCCCAGTCCCACATTTCATCACCACTTCCCCAAAGGGAAAGTTTTAATCTTTCTTCGCTGAGGACAATTTGTCTTTGCGTTTCTCTACGACGTAAAATGGCTTTTACTATTATAAATGAAATAAATATTGTAATTACTACATATATCGATTTTGCTTGAAATGATGACCACCAAGGAGGCGTTATAATGACATCAAGCTCTTTTGTTACAGATTTTTCACCGGAAAGTGAATCAACGGCATAAACTTGAAAAGTATATTTTCCAGGTGATAAGTTTGTATATGTAGCAGAGTTCGTTCCATTTGCTGATATCCATGTATCAGAAAGGCCATACATCCTATAATGGTAGTTGGTAGATGAGTCGTCTGACATAGGTGATATAAAATTAAATGAGAATGGATAATCTGAATACTTTAAGGTTATTTCGTTTTTAGTTGGATTTTTTTTGTTAACAAAGTTACTTTCATTTTCTTGTATGATATTAAAGACTAAGAACTCTGATATTTCCGTTTTGTTTGTTTTTCTATTATTAATGTAGTTTACTACATTAATAGGAGATACCAAGCTAACTCCATTGATACCTGCAAGTAAAACATAACCATTAAAATCTATTCCACTCGGCGAGTTATATTCATACTGACTTCCATTTGACGTTTTTAAAGTGTATGATTTCTCATTTTTCTTTTCATATATAATCACTTCGCTTAATGATGCAGCAGTCAAAAAGTTATTGCTATTAACTATGGAGTAAATTTCTTTTTTGTTAGAAAATATTTCAGAAGTTTTATTGTTATTTTTATTGTAGAACATTAATGATGTAGATGTTCCAAAATAAATTCCATGATCACCTTTTACTATGCTGTATGTTATTTCTTCACTTAAATTTTTTAATAGCCCATTTTTATATTCTTTAAGGCCTCCCTGACCAGCAGTATAGATAACATCTGTCGACTCTAATTCAATGTCAAAAATAGGCTCATTTTTTTTAGTATCAACACTACGGATTACTTCTCCTTTACTGATAATCAATACCTTTCCATCAGATGTACCAGCAGCTATTAACGAGTTGTCTTTATTACTAGATAGTGATGATATTGATTTTTCACTAATCAACTTTATAGTTCCAGCAGTCTTCAGAAATAGCCCAGTGCTAGTGCCAAAATAGAGCCCGTCATCATTCAATATAGCGTATTTATATCCTTGGCTTTGAGTGTCGAAACTTTCGATTAAATTAAAGTTTTCGTCAAAAAGTTCTATCATTTCAGATTCAGATGATACTAGAAAACCCTGTGGATTTTTTGTAAGATGCCAAGTGTTATCTTTTATTAAATTAGTTTGTTGTACTAAATTTTTTACTTTTTTTATAAAAACAACACCTTGATCAATACTGCCAAGTATAAACATATCTTCGGTTGCAAAAAATGAAGATGTTTTATCTGTGCTATCTGTGGCTAGAAGTCCTACAATGCTATTTTTAGAAATATTAACTATATTTTTATTAGTGATACCATAAATAGTGTTTTTGTGTTTCGTGAGTTGAGAAAATACTCGTGGATCAATTTTTACTATTTTATTGTCCTTATACTTATATAGTCCATCACTTAATGATATGAGTAGTGTTGAGTGATCTTCTTGCTCGAAATCAATTGTTTTTTTAGCTATCTCTTTTAATTTATTCTGGGTTAACTTGAATAACGTACCTGCATAATCTCTTATATAATAATCGTCGCCTACTTTTATCGTTTTTTTGATTTCACTTAGGCCTTCATTTGAAAGTTCGTATGTTTTTTCTTTGCTATTTATATCTATAATTGCTTTGTTAGTTCCAACAATTAAACTCTTATCACTTGAGTTGAGGCTCCAAACAGGAGAGTTTTTTACCGACAGGCCATAATGAGAAAAGGATTCTTGAAGTTTATCATATACGACTAAGCCACTATCTGTTCCAACATATAAAATGCCTTTATCATCAATAAGTAAACTTCTAATAAAAGAGCTGGGAAGGCCTGTTCTAGTATCATTAGCATAAAAATGCTTAAAGTTTTTCCCATCAAATCGATTTAATCCATTAAATGTTCCTATCCATATATAACCATCATTGTCTTGAACGATAGACGTAACAGTGCTTTGGGAAAGTCCTTCTGGGACACCAAAAGATTGTGATTGGAGAATAATAGGAGATTTATCAGAAAAGGGAGATGCGTTTACGTCTTCGAATGCATGCAAGCTAAAAAAAGCGAGCAAGACGATTTTAAAGAGTGCTTTAGGCATAGTGTTTGTTCTTATTATCCGAGGATGCCATGAAACAATTGTGTTACATCACTTTTCCAGAAAGTGAGCGGTTTGTCAAAGTAGAGTCTGCAGAAAATCCTTTTAACAGCATGTAGATGCAGTAAAATTGTTCGGTGCTGAAGTGGTAGAACATGGGCTAGCCATGTTTTACATCAGGATTACGTCCAACACTGAAAGATACGACTATAGTTGGACTGATTTGTAGCGGTTCTGTTTGTTTACCTAACTTTGCTCACAAATGTGTGAGCAAAAGTGTTTTTTGTTTAGAAATTAAACTTTTCTGCCGTTTGCTTAAAAACTTTAAGATCCGTGATCATTTTGTCTGACATCAGCGCGGCTTGGGTTCTGTGTTGTTCACCTGTGCTAAATAACACTAAGCGATCGCTGTGCTTAGTACGCATTTTACGCATCATGAACTTGAGTAAATCAGTGCGGGTGAGCTTAGTGATTTCGTCTACGACGAGTTCTCTTTGGTTAAATTGATAATCTCTATTGCCAACACTGACCCAATAACGTTGACTGCGAGTTTTGAGGTTCGCGTCGTGCTCCATTATTTGATTAATCAGGCCTACCTTTGTGCTTTCCCATTCTTCGTTGGTGATTTGCATCACTGCATAATTAAAGTCGGCAATAAACTCGTCGATGGCCTCTAATAAATGCAGTGGCCCAGTTGTGGGTGACTGAATATAGAAAATAAGTCCAGGATGACGATTGAGCGGCAGGTAACCTGTGCCTACCATATAGCCCAACTGTTTTTCAGTACGCAGCTCATGGAAGAAGGTGGACGACATAGTATGATTCAGTAAGCTAAATAGCGCCATTTTTTCAGGTGTTGCCACGGCAGATTGGTAATACACAATAATTGCGCTATCTTGATGATCTATTGCGAGTTCTCTCAGTAACGTGCCTTGGCCTGTTAAATTCACTAATTCTCTGGTGGACTCGGCGCTCGGCGTCGAAACTAAAGATAAAATGTGCTCTAAACGTTTGCCGAGAGCTTGTGCTTCAGAGACTAGCCAATCCCCGTAGACTAACCCTTCAAGATAGATCTTTTCGTAGAAGGCGCGTACATGGTTATGTAAATCTTCTAGGCTAATATCTTCCAACATTTGAGCCATGCGTGCTGGTTCATAGCTGCTTTTTTGCAGTGTAACAGTCAGGCTCGTAAATAATTGTGAAATCGGTTTAGCTTGTGTTTGATTCTGCCAACTGCGCAGTAGCTGAGATTTTATGAGGGCAAAGCGCTCTTCGGTAAAATTGCGCTCTCTGGCTTTATGGATTAATAGCGCTAATAACGTTTCTTGATTGCCTGTAAAGCCAGATAAATGCAGTGTAATTCCGCCTTGATGCGGATAAATGTTATAGCTTAAGCCTGCAACTTCGGCCTGATAGGTTGGCTCGGTGAGATAATCGAGTAGCATTTCAACATACAAGCGGGTGAGGGCGGCATGCCTTGGTGTTTTACTTGCCTGCTCTGAATCTAGCGATAAATACATGTGACCTTTTGGCACATTAAACTCATCATCTTTCTTATGCCAAATGCGGTATCCAGTTGATTCAGCAACTATCACTGGCACGTCAACATCGCTCTTATCCGGACGGGCAATCGAGTCGGCGACAATAAAAGGATTTGCAGCCGGTAGCTGTAATTCAGGGCGAATATTGTTCACTTGCCAACGAGCGAGGGACTGTGGCGCAATTGGGCAGACTTTGTACGGTGTGTGATACCAGTTAGCTTTACGATCCGTTTTAACCGATTGGGCGATAAGCTGCAGGCGCATATTCTGTGGCACCATGAGCTCAAGTAGCTCAATGGTTTCAGGGATATCTAGCCCATCCATCCGATAATCACCAAAGACCAAGTCTTCGACCTCATAGTGATGCATATTGATGCTGAGATGGCTGGCTAAATCGAGTGATTTAACTTGCTCTTGATAACGAAACGCCATTTTGAGCAGGTTTGCACGCTCCAAATAACGCCATTCATCTAAGCCTTGGGTTTTGATAAGTTCAATATACTCAAAACAGCAGCTGATAATTTCATCGAGATTGCCTAGCCCTTTATCGGTTAACTGTAAACCGATACTGTAATCCTTGAAGTTATAACCATTTACACCGCCGCCCGCAGACAAGTTGTTCACTAATCCTTGTTCTTTCAGATACGACAACAGACTGCCATGACTCTCATTGCCTAAAATATGGCTGATATAAGTCAAAGGCTTACGTTTGTAGTAGTGATCAATTCCTGGGAAATTAAAACTGATGCTTAAGCGTTTTTGCTCCTTAAGCGGCACAATATCGATTTGCCTCAACAGTTCTTTTTCTGAAAATAGTGGTACTTGAGGATAGTTTTTCACTAAGTTCAAGTTTCGGATCCCACTAAAATAGTGACAGGCTAAATCTTGTAATTCATCAAGGGAAAGCGGAGCGACTAAGCACAAGGTCATTAAGTTGGCGCTGTAATGGCTTTGATAGAAATCGAGTAATTCACTACGTACCTGTGCTTGTTCTCCGCCTAAGGTGACTAAGTTACCCACGGAAAATTTCGAAAATGGATGCAGTGGGTTGACTGTCTCTTTGAGTACTTGATAGGTTCGACGGATATCATCTTTTAGTTTTAAACTAAATTCAGATTCAATAGCTTGGCGTTCTCTATCGACTAAATCTAAATCAAATTTTGGGGCGATAAAAAATTGGCTGAATCTGTCTAAGGAGTCGGCAAACACTTCTTCATTGATGGTGAAAAAGAAGTTAGTGTGCTCTGTGCCCGTCCAAGCGTTATTGCTGCCGCCATGCTGATTAATAAAGGCGTGATACTCGCCTGAGTCTGGGAATTTCTCAGTACCTAGAAAGAGCATATGCTCTAAAAAGTGCGCCATGCCGGGTCTATCTGCGGGATCATCAAAATGACCCACGCCAACAGCCATAGATGCGGCAGCTTGGCTAGCATCTTGATCTTCAACCAATAACACCCTGAGCGCATTATCTAATACAAGATAACGATACTGGCGGTGATCATTTGGACTTTTATATATGGACTGAGAGGCTTGCAAAGAGACACTCCGGTAACGATAGCTTGTTATATATTGATAGTCTTAATGGTTTTTAGCAAATATCTCTTGTGTTTATCGACTAAAGATTAAGTCTTGTGAGGTTTGTTGAAACGGATTTTAGGGCTACAATTGGGATAAAACAAAAACAAGTTTGAGTCGCGAGAGAAGTATGCAGCTATTTTTGATGAGACATGGTGACGCCGGATTTAATGCTCAGTCTGATAGAGACAGAACACTGACCGATGTTGGAAGGCACCATACTGTGTTGATGAGCAACTGGCTAGCTCGCAGTGTGGCTGATTTCGATCTTGTTTTAGTTAGTCCTTACTTACGAGCACAGCAAACGTGGCAGGAACTGAGTCAGCATTTTCCTGAGCCGCGTAAGTGGTTAGTCGCCGATGATCTTGTGCCTTCTGGCGATCCCGCCAATGTAGCCGCCTTGGTTGTGGCTTATGCTGAGTTATACAAGGCGGATAAAGTACTCGTGATTGCTCACATGCCGTTACTGGGTTACTTAGTCAGTGAGTTAGTGGCTGGCGTTGAGCCGCCATTATTCGCGACGTCAGGCATTACGCTCATTGATAAACATGCCGAGCAAGCGTCGATTGTGTGGCAGCACGCCCCGCATAGTATTAGCTAATCTAGGTTTATATCTCTTTTACAAAACAAACGGCCCACATTAAATGGGCCGTTTTTTTCGCTAAATAGTAAATGTTAAAGCCTAAGCCGATAGCGAGCTAACGTCTATGCGGCTGCTCACCAATATCAATCAGCACTAATAACGCCGCATCCCCTCCCCATTCTTTAGGCGCCTGATGGAAAGCTTTCACCATAGGATGCTGCACTAACCACATGGGAACTTGTTGTTTCAATATGCCACTGCCATAACCATGCATAATGCAGCAGCACAGACTCTGTTGTTTGACGCAGGCTTGGATTAATGCTGCTAGCTCAAGTTTGGCGTCTGATTGGCGATAGCCGTGTAAATCCAGCAGCAAATCTGGCTGGTAATCGCCACGTCTGAGGCGTTTGAGTTCTAAACTGTCAACACCTTCTTCTAACCAACGCATTGGCCCTTGTACAGGCAGTAGTGGCTGATAAGTATCTGAGAAATAACTGTTAGCATGCAGTTGCTGCTCTTTCAGTTCTATTTCTTGTTTGGTTTTTAAGGGCATGCGAAAGTGTCGCTTATTTTGCGTGATGGGTTTAATTCCATCAATAAGCGCTGAGAACATCGCCAAGCCTTCTTTGTCGTCGTCTTTATTCATGGCGGGTATTCTATTGAATCCTATGGTTTCTGAATAGAGTTCAGTTACAATGTTTGCGAACAAACTAGCGGGAGCACGTTTTGGATAAGATCTTTGTAGATGAAGCTGTGACAGAATTACGTACTATTGGCGATATGTTACGTTGGGCCGTGAGCCGTTTTAACGATGCCAATGTGTATTATGGTCATGGTACTGATAATGCGTGGGATGAAGCCATCGCCTTAGTTTTCCATGCCTTACACTTACCCGAAGAAATCGGTCAGCAAGTGATTTTAAGTAACTTGACCAGCAGTGAAAAGCATAAAATTGTCGAGTTGATCATTCGTCGGGTGAGAGAACGCTTACCTGTGCCTTACTTGACCAACAAAGCGCGTTTTGCTGGGCTTGAATTTTACGTCGATGAGCGCGTGTTAGTGCCACGTTCACCGATTGCCGAAATGATCGCTAACCGTTTTAGCCCCTGGTTATATAACAAGCCAGTCACGCGTATTTTAGATTTATGTACTGGCAGCGCTTGTATCGCGATTGCCTGTGCCTATGAATTTGAAGACGCCGAAGTCGATGCGCTGGATATCAGCGATGATGCCTTAGATGTGGCGCAAATCAATATCGAAACCTTAGGTGTGATGGACAGAGTTTTCCCGATGCAATCGGATCTGTTTTCGGCCATCCCAGAAGGGCCTCAGTATGATTTGATTGTTTCAAACCCACCTTATGTGGATGCTGAAGACATTGGCGACATGCCTGATGAATATCACCATGAGCCTGCCATTGGTTTAGCCTCAGGTCGCGACGGGTTAGATTTAACCAAGCGTATACTCGCCAATGCCGCGCAATACCTTACGCCAACGGGTTTACTCGTAGTCGAAGTCGGTAATTCTATGGTGCATTTGATTGAGCAGTTTCCAGAAGTGCCATTCACTTGGATTAACTTTGAAAATGGTGGCGATGGCGTATTCGTACTGACCCGCGATCAACTGGTCGAAAATCAGTCAGTGTTCGGCATTTATCGCGACGCACAATAGCCTAAGATAGCAAATTAGGTTGAGACTTTTCCCGCTGCCAGTTAGGCTTGCAGCGGGAAAATGAATTGTCCAGTACTCGCTGGGCGCGGAGCGATGAACAAATAACCTAAGGTGTACAAAGCGGATGTCTGGAAACAGTATTGGTCAAAATTTTGTAGTGACGACGTTTGGTGAGAGTCACGGTGTTGCACTGGGTTGCATTATTGATGGTTGCCCACCTGGGCTTGAATTAACCGAAGCCGATATGCAGCATGATCTTGACCGCCGTCGCCCAGGGACATCCCGATATACTACGGCCCGTCGTGAGCCCGATGAAGTGCGGATTTTATCCGGCGTTTTCGAAGGTAAAACCACGGGCACCTCGATTGGACTCTTGATTGAAAATACCGATCAACGCAGTCAAGATTACTCTAATATCAAAGATTTATTCCGTCCAGGACATGCCGATTATACCTACCAGCAAAAGTACGGTATGCGTGACTACCGCGGTGGTGGCCGCTCTTCAGCCCGTGAAACTGCGATGCGGGTTGCGGCGGGTGCGGTGGCTAAAAAGTATTTAAAGCAAGTTCACGGTATCGAGATCTACGGCTATATGTCGCAGTTGGGTCCTATTTGTGCCGAGACCATTGATCTTGACCAAATTGAGCAAAATGCCTTTTTCTTCCCCGATGCTAGCAAGCTGGAAGCGCTCGATGAATACATGCGTGAGCTGAAAAAATCCGGTGACTCGATTGGCGCGAAAATCTCCGTTATCGCGACAGGTGTGCCAGTGGGTTTAGGTGAGCCAGTATTTGATAGACTCGATGCCGATATCGCCCACGCTTTGATGGGTATTAATGCCGTCAAAGGTGTTGAGATTGGTGATGGTTTTGGTGTCGTGACGCAAAAGGGCTCCGAAGGGCGTGACTTAATGTCGCCGCAAGGCTTTGAATCTAACCATGCGGGCGGTGTGCTCGGTGGGATTTCGTCGGGTCAGCCGATTATTGCCCATATTGCGTTAAAACCCACATCAAGCATCAGTGTGCCGGGCCAAAGTATGACGGCGCAGGGTGAAATGGCCGAAGTTGTCACTAAAGGTCGTCACGATCCCTGTGTTGGGATCCGCGCAGTACCGATTGCCGAAGCTATGCTTGCCATTGTGTTGATGGATCACTTATTAAGACACAGAGCGCAAAATCAAGATGTGCGCAGTCATACACCCGTGCTTGGTATGCGATAAGTCGCATGAAATAGCTGGTATGCGATAACGATACAATGAGTGGCATGAGATAAATGGAATGCGTTAATGTCAACTTCTTCTAGCACAAGCCGGCAATTGCGCTGGCTTTGTGCCTGCTATTTTTTCTTCTTTTCTATTCTCGGCACTATGGTCCCTTATCTTGGGGTCTTCTTCGAAAATCGCGGTTTTAATCCTCAAGAAATTGGCTTTTTACTCGCCATCCTGATGGCGACGCGCATCGTTGCGCCGAATGTGTGGGCTAAAGTGGCTGACCGAACGGGGATGCGCGCCGAGCTGATCAAAATGGGCGCGGGAGCCGCCGCGCTGGCGTATTTGAGTTTCTTCTACCATGGTGGTTTTGTGTATATGGCGCTGAGTTTGGCCCTCTATACTTTCTTTTGGAATGCGATCCTCGCCCAGCTTGAAGTGATCACCTTAGAAACCTTAGGCGAGAATGCCAGCCGCTACGGTCAAATTCGCAGTTGGGGCAGTGTCGGTTATATCTGTCTTGTTGTCGGTGCGGGCTTTGCCATTGGTCAGTGGGGCACAGAAGTGCTGCCTTATATTGGTTTGTCATTATTTATCGGCATGTTAGCCTGTGCGTTACCATTGCCTGCAAATCGCTTAGTGCGCGACACCAGCCAAGTGCGGCCGCCATTGCAATGGAATCGGGCGATTATTTGGTTCTTAGTCTCGGCGATGTTGCTACAAATGAGCGCGGGACCTTTCTACGGCTTCTTCGTCTTATATTTAAAACAAGCGGGTTACTCAGAATCATCAGCGGGGATATTTGTCGCCCTTGGCGCTATGGCCGAAATCGTGATGTTTATGTTCGCGCCGCGTTTACTGGGTCGCTATGGCGTGAATACCTTATTGATTGTCAGTATTGGCATGACTTGCCTACGTTGGTTATTGGTTGCCTTCGGGGTAGATAGCGTGTTGTGGCTTGGTTTTAGCCAATTATTACATGCCTTTACCTTTGGTTTAACCCACGCCGCATCGATTCAATTTGTGCATAAACATTTCGATGCGAGTCACAGAAGCCAAGGTCAAGCCCTATACGCCAGTTTAAGTTTTGGGGTTGGCGGCGCGCTCGGTACTTGGATTTGTGGCTTTATTTGGGGCGATGGTAGCGGGGCGGTTTGGTCTTGGGTATTTGCCGCAGTATGCGCCTTTGCCGCTATGCTGGCGGTATTCTTTATCCCTAAGGATAAACCGAGTGTTGTAGCCCATACGGCCTAGTCATATCCATTAAGATAAAAAATATAAAAATCAAAAGATTGTGTTAAGTGAGGTAAAGGTGATTCGGTTTCGTTTAGGGTTAGTTGTCAATCCGTTGGCTGGCTTAGGTGGCAGTGTTGGTCTTAAGGGCAGCGATGGCGTTGCCGAAGAGGCGATCGCCTTAGGCGCTGAACCCAAAGCCGCCTTGCGTATGATGCAGGCCCTCGAGGTTATCCGTGATTATAGTGATGACATTGAAGTCATTACTGCTTCAGGCATCATGGGTGAAGACGCCGCTAAAACACTCGGTTTTACCACGCGAGTGGTGTATCAAACTCCGGATAAAACTCAGGCACTGGATACGCAGGCCGTTGTGCGTGCGCTGCTGGATGAGCCGCTGGATTTACTGCTTTTTGCTGGTGGTGATGGCACGGCCCGCGATGTTTACTCCGTATTTGAACAAGCCACTATCGACGACAAACTCCCTGTGCTCGGCGTGCCTGCTGGGGTGAAAATTCATTCCGGTGTTTACGGTATTACGCCCCATGCGTCTGGCATGGTGGTCAAGATGTTACTCGATGGCGAACTTGTCAGTTTGATGTCCGCCGATGTGATGGATATTGACGAAGTGGCTTTTCGCCAAGGCACAGTGCGCGCTAAACGATTTGGTGAGCTCTTAGTGCCCGCCGAGCCGCGCTATGTGCAAGCGGTGAAGATGGGCGGCAAGGAAGTCGATGAACTCGTGCTGGCCGATATCGCCGCCGATGTGATCAATCAAATGGAAGATGAACTGTACATCATGGGCTCTGGCAGTACGGTTGCCTTTGTTATGGAAGAGTTAGGACTCGATAATACCCTGCTCGGTGTTGATCTCATTCAAAATAAAAACCTAGTTGGCAATGACTTAACCGCGAATAAATTACTCGAACTGACCCAAGATAAGCCGACTAAGTTGGTGATTACCTTAATTGGTGGCCAAGGCCATATCTTAGGGCGCGGTAATCAACAGTTGTCACCCGAGCTCATTCGGCGCATCGGAAAAGACAATATTATTATCCTCGCCACAAAAACTAAGCTAAAAGCACTTGATGGACGACCACTAATTGTGGATAGTGGCGACCCTAAATTAGATAGCGAGCTTGGCGGCTATTACAAAGTGACGACGGGCTACCATGATTACGTCATGTATCAGGTGGCCAATCCAGATTTATTGGTCGCAGCAGATGTGTCGGCCAATCCAGTATTAATGGAGAGTTAGACCCATGTTAGAGCATTACGAAGACGCATTAGAACAGTGGATCGCCAGCGTTGTTAGCCATGGTGATGACGATGCTTTGTTTGCCTGTGGCTATTTACAGGGCCATGTGGCCGTAGTGTTGTCCCAATTGGAAGCGCAGGGTGAAACGGATCTTGATGCTTTAATGCTAAAAATGACCGACTGTCTAGCACTCGCGCGCCAAGAATTAAACGATGCCGATTATGCCTTGGTTGAACAGGCATGGGCACAGCTGCAGGCAAAGATTATAGGCGAATTGGATGTTGCCTAGCTCCCAGCCGATAACTGACAACGAGCACGTGACTAATACCGAAGTAACGAGTGTAGAAATGCCGAGTGCTGAATTAGCCAGTGAGCAAGCTCTCGATGCTAGCGCGGTATTTATCGGTTTAGTGAATCCTAAAACACCCGTTAACGTCGGTGGCATTATGCGCGCATCGGGTTGTTATGGCGTCGATGGCGTATTTTACACTGGCAGGCGCTACGAGTTAGCCGCGCGTTCGGGCGCAGTGCAATACCATGTCGATACTAAAGATGCTGGCGAGCGCATTCCGCTCACGGGCGTCACTTCATTGTTAGCCGCGATTCCGGCGGGCACTCAGCTTATCTGTGTCGATTTGGTGGTGGGCGCAACGCCGCTGCCGGAGTTTGTCCATCCCGCAAAAGCCTTTTATGTGTTTGGTCCTGAAGATGGCACCATTGGCCAAGAGATTATCGATAAGGCTGATGCTGTAGTGTATGTGCCTACGGTCGGTTGTATGAATCTTGCGGCTTCGGTCAATGTGCTGCTATACGACAGATTGGCGAAATCTCACCGTGAGGCTGCAAGCCTGACATCGAGCCTAGCATCTGGTCTACCTTCGAACTTAAGCGGCGATGCGCTGATCCGCCAGAGTCGTGATAACAACAATCGTACTCGGGTAAAAGTGGCGAGAGAATCGAGAAAGCCCCGACATATTGAGGCTAGCTGTGTAGAGCCTAGCAGTCTTGAACCTAGCAGCAGTGATAACACTATTGTTGTTACTGCCGCTTAAGTGGTTTACAGAAAATAATAAAAAAGGGATTAAGCCAAGGCTTAATCCCTTTTGTTTTATTTGCACAGGCGATGGCAAAGCTAGAGGGATTTTCCCTTGAGTAACTTTCGCAGCCACATACGATTAGGGTTGAGTTTACACAGAGTAGCTTTATCGAGTGGTATTGGCTCGCCGCAAAGCTGCGCTGCGAGACATTCGGCTGCAAGTGGCACAGAACTGAGTCCCCGTGAGCCTAACCCACCAAGAATATACAGTCCTGGATGCACCGGCGCTGGCGTGGTTTGCCAGTAGTGGCGACTCTCTTTAGTGAGTTGATGTTGCGCATAATCCTTAATAATTTGCGCCACATCGGGCGCGCAGCCCATCATAGGGAAATGATCCCGCGTCACCATACGCACGCCAACACGGGCATTGTTGCCACTCATGTCGATATCTTCAAGCCAGCTTTGGTTCGGATAACTCTCGTGCATTTTGGCGAGGTTTTCTTGCTGCTCCAGCGGGCAAAAATCTAAATGCTTAGGTTCTTTAACGTAACTCGCGCCAAGGCAGTGGAGTCCTTCGTGACTCGGGGTCAAATAACCGTTGGCGCACAGCACTGTCGCGAGTTGACTCAATTGAAATTGAGCGGGTACATGGCTGACTTGGCCGCGAAAAGGGCTAATTTGTAATTTGTTGCTGGCATCAAATTGGGTGAGCGCTGCGCCATTGGCGAGCACAACTTGCGCAAAGGGGCCAAAGCGATGCTTAGCGGTGATTAAATACCAACCTTCACTTTGATGCTCAATTTCAAGGATCTCAGTCTCCAAATGGAGTTTGACCTCGGTAAGCTGCTGCGCTTTTTGTATTGCGGCTTCGGCATATTCGTAGGGACAAACCCAGCCAGCCAGCGGATAGAAAAAGCCTGATTTGTCAATATTAATGTTCGCAAGAGAATTAGCCTGCTGCGCATCGACTCGATAGGCAATTTCACTTGGCCAGTTCTGGCTTTGAATAATTTTATCGAGTCGTAATTGGCTGCGTTCATCGTGGGCGGTTTGCAATACCCCGCAAAAGTCATGGGAAATCGGCGTTTGATTTGGGGCGGGGGCAGATGTCAGCGCCTGTACTCGACGGCGGCTAAATAAAAATGCTTGCTGGAAGAAGCGGCTTAATTCATCATTTTCCGGTGTCAGCAGCGGATAAATCGCCCCTTGGCGATTGCCCGAGGCGCCTTGGCCAAGCTTGGTATCTTTACAAAAGAGCTGCGTACTTTGGCCGCGTTCCGCCAAAGACAGTGCCAAATGCGCCGAGGCTAACCCGCCGCCTATGATGGCAATCGAGCTGGGCGCGTCCGAGGGTAAGATTGCAGCCATAGGATTAAAGGCATAGGCTTTAGCATCTTGCTGGCGTAAGACGTGGCGCTCGTGTAACAAAATGGCATCAGGCTGAGGGGCTGTCTGTATTGCTGCGCAGGTAAAATCCCTCACCTCAAAGCCGCAGGCTTGGAAACGGCTCACAGGTGTTTCGCTTAGTCCGCTTGATTCGTTTAATCCAATAGTTGCCACAGTGGCGCCATCGTCACTGAGTTTTGCCATCTGCCAATGGATCTGCTGATTTAACCCATTTTGTAGATGGGGCAATACCAGCCAGTGCTGAACGGGGTGAAGCGGAGAATGGATGAGTGAACTGAGCTGGGATTGAATATCACCAAAGTGCAGGTCGATTGTGGTACGACCGTCATCAAAAATTAATCTCTGGCAACCTATAATAGCCGTCGGCTCTGTATGAAGTAAGCGTTGGGCAAGTGGCTCAAGTTCAGGCACTTTGGTTAAACAGGCGGATTGATCCCAAAGTAATTTAAGTTCGTAAGCATTAATCGGATTGGGTTCGAATACGTTAAGGAGTAATCGTTGGTTAGGGTTCGTCTGAGTGCGCCACCAAGATAAGAGTTCAAGCCCGTTACCTAAACCCATTTGCCCTAATACTAAGAGTTTTTGCTGTGAATGAGCCTCAAATACCCGCTGCTGATAAATGCTCAACTTGCTGAGATAGTGTGCATCAGTGTGAGCTGTTGCGGGATAAAGGTTGATTAATTGCGGGTAATCGCGCTTAATTTGGCAAGGTTTATTGGGCTCTGCAGTCAAAGAAATTTACTCTCGGTCTCATAATTGGCATTATTTTACTCGCCTTTATGGAAAGCTGACCACTTAATTGAGTCAAAACAGATACTATTGGCTCAGCGAAAAGTAGGTACTGACATGTACACAATGGATAGCAATAAAATGAAAAGAGTCGTGATCACCGGAATGGGTGTTGTTTCAAGTATCGGTAATAACAAGCAAGAAGTGACCGAGTCACTGAAAGCGGGCCGCAGTGGTATTACGCATTCAGCTCAGTTTGAAGAGATGCAATTACGTAGCCATGTATGGGGTGACATCAAGTTAAACCCTGCTGAGCATATCGATCGTAAGGCATTGCGTTTTATGGGTGATGCGGCAGCTTATGCCTACATTGCTATGCAAGAAGCGGTTGTCGATGCCAATTTAACTGAAGAACAGTATTCAGATCCGCGCGTAGGTTTGATTGTGGGTACAGGCGGCGCATCATCGTCTAACCAAGTACAATCTGCCGATACATTGCGTGAAAAAGGCGTTAAACGCGTAGGTCCGTATATTGTGCCTCGCATCATGTCGAGCACGGCCAGCGCTTGTTTAGCCACGCCATTTAAAATTAAAGGCATGAATTATTCTATCAGTTCAGCCTGTGCAACTAGCGCCCACTGTATTGGTCATGCTGTTGAACTTATCCAAATGGGTAAGCAAGACATGGTGTTTGCCGGTGGTGCTGAAGAAGTGGATTGGACACTGACCATGGGCTTCGATGCTATGGGCGCACTGTCAACCAAGTACAATGCCACACCAGAAAAAGCCTCTCGTACCTATGATGCAGACCGTGATGGTTTTGTTATCTCTGGCGGCGGCGGTATTTTAGTGGTTGAAGAGTTAGAGCATGCTCTGGCTCGCGGCGCAAAAATTTACGCTGAAGTGATTGGTTATGGCGCGTCTTCAGACGGTTATGACATGGTGGCGCCATCGGGTGAAGGCGCTGTGCGTTGTATGCAAATGGCGATGATGGATGTCGATACCCCAATCGATTACATCAATACTCACGGCACTTCAACGCCAGTGGGCGACGTGCGTGAATTAGAAGCGCTACGTGAAGTTTTCAAAGACAAGTGCCCACCGATTGCATCGACTAAGTCTATGACAGGTCATGCATTAGGCGCCGCAGGCGTACATGAAGCGATTTACAGCTTAATTATGATGGAAAACAGCTTTATTGCCCCAAGCATCAATATTGAAAATCTGGACGAAGCGGCGAAAGATATGCCTATCGTGCGTGAGTATCGTGATGCTGAGCTGAATACAGTCATGAGTAACAGTTTTGGTTTTGGCGGTACAAACGCCACGCTAGTGATGCGTAAATTCAAATAAGTTTGTTTATCAAACGTGATAGAAGGGAAGCTTAGGCTTCCCTTTTTTATGGGCGTTTTTTGTAAACCTGTTGCATCGACAAGGATTTATCCCATTAGTCTTGTTAGAATACCGAGCATCTTGATGCCTTCCATTCCCACTTTTTTAGATCAGGTGCCCATGAAGATTTTAGTCGATGAAAATATGCCCTATGTTGAACCGCTATTTGGCGATCTCGGGGAAATTATTCCTGTTAATGGCCGCACGTTAACCGCAGCGCAAGTGCGCGATGCCGATGTGTTATTAGTGCGCTCAGTCACCAAAGTGAATGCCGAGTTGCTCTCGGACAATCATCAACTGAAGTTTGTCGGCAGTGCCACTATAGGCACAGATCATGTGGATTTAACCTACCTTGCCGAGCGTAATATCCCCTTCTCTAATGCGCCAGGTTGCAATGCGACTGCGGTTGGGGAGTTTGCTTTTATCGCTATGCTGGAGTTAGCACAGCGGTTTGATTCGCCGCTTAAGGGCAAGGTCGTCGGCATAGTGGGCGCGGGCAATACCGGTACTGCAACAGCTAAATGCTTGCAAGCCTACGGTATTAACGTGTTGCTTAATGATCCCATCAAAGAGAAACAGGGCGATCCACGCAGTTTTGTGAGTTTAGAGACCATCATGGCGCAGGCCGATATCATCAGTTTACATGTGCCAATCACGCGAACGGGCGAGCATAAAACCAAATATTTATTCGATGAGGCGCGCTTAAAGGCGCTCAAACCCAATACTTGGTTAGTTAATTGCTGTCGTGGCGATGTGATAGATAACAAAGCACTTGTCAGAGTTAAACGCCAGCGTGATGATCTTAAATTAGTGCTCGATGTGTGGGAAGGCGAGCCAACACCGATGCCTGAACTGGTGCCACTGGCTGAATTTGCCACCCCGCATATTGCAGGTTACAGCTTAGAAGGTAAGGCGCGCGGCACTTTTATGCTCTATCAAAAGCTGTGTCAGTTACTTAATATTACTGCCGATAAAAGTCTGCTGGATCTCTTGCCAAGCTTTAACATTAAGGCGGTCGAACTTGCGACCGCGCCGAATGAAAAAGCGTTATTACAGCTTGCGCGTTTTGTCTATGATTTGCGCGATGATGACAAGATGTTCAGAAATACATTCTTAAATGAGAATGGCTTCGACACTATGAGAAAAAATCACCAACATAGACGCGAATTTAGTGCATTGGCGCTGGCTTATGACGGTCAATCTGAGGTAGATTGGTTGTCCAATTTAGGTTTTTCAGGAGTCGGTCAGTAGCTATGTCACAGGAATTTAATGTTGTCGTTTTAGGTGCATCGGGCGCAGTGGGTCAAACTATGATAGAGATCCTCGAAGAGCGTAATTTCCCGGTTGCCAATTTGTACCCTTTAGCCAGTAGCCGCAGCGCCGGTGAAACGGTCAGCTTTCATGGCAAACAAATTACCATTCTCGACGTAGAAACCTTCGATTGGACCCAAGCTCAAATTGGTTTCTTCTCTGCAGGTGGTGATGTTTCCGCCAAATGGGCACCGATTGCCGCTGAAGCAGGTTGTGTTGTGATTGATAACACCTCTCACTTTAGATACGACATCGATATTCCTTTGGTTGTACCTGAAGTGAATCCGCATGCTATCGCTGATTTCCGCAATCGCAATATCATTGCTAACCCAAATTGCTCAACCATTCAAATGCTGGTGGCACTTAAGCCAATTTATGATGCCTATGGTATCAGCCGCATTAATGTGGCAACGTACCAGTCAGTATCGGGCACAGGTAAAAAAGCCATTGAAGAATTAGCGCATCAGTGCACTAAATTACTGCAAGGTTTACCTGCTGACGCTGAAGTTTATCCAAAACAAATTGCTTTTAACGTATTGCCACAAATCGATAAATTTATGGATAACGGCTATACCAAAGAAGAAATGAAAATGGTCTGGGAAACCCAGAAGATTTTCGGTGACGATGAGATTTTAGTGAATGCGACTGCCGTACGTGTGCCTGTGTTTTATGGTCACTCGGAAGCCATTAATATCGAAACTCGTCAGCCAGTTGATGCCGAAGACGTTAAAGCTTTACTGCGTAATGCCGAAGGAGTGGTATTGTTTGAATCCGATGATGATTATCCAACAGCAGTGACAGATGCCGCAGGAACCGATCCGGTTTATGTGGGTCGCATTCGTAAGGATATTTCTCATTCTCACGGGATTAATTTGTGGGTCGTGTCAGACAATATTCGTAAAGGCGCAGCCTTGAACAGTGTGCAAATTGCCGAGATCTTAGTGAGAGATTATTACTAAGCATTAGATTGCATTTGATGCCCATTGAAAAGCCTGCTGTCAGCAGGCTTTTTTTGTTTTACAATTGTGAACAGTAGCAGGGCGGGGATTTCTGGTTTATAGTAATCTCAATAAATACAATTGCCTAAAGCCTGTTATCAGTGAGATAACTTTATAGCGCTTCAAAGGGAAGGATTGATGAAATTTCGCACTTCGTATCTTGTGGGTCTAATGGCCACTGTTTTAGCTGTTTCTTCTACCGCTTATTTTATTGATCCCGCCGTTGCTGCAGATACACCAAGATTAAAACCCTTAAAAATCATGGGGCCAGACGGACAGATCCGTCAAGTTAACCATCAATATGGTCCAACAACATCGAAAGACACTTTTTGGAGCATAGCGCAAAAAGTCCGTCCTGATGCCAGTGTTAGCGTCTATCAGGTGATGGCCGCCTTATACGATGCTAACCCTCATGCGTTTAACTCTGCCAGTTATAACAGTTTAGAACGCGGTATGATCCTGCTCATTCCGTCTAAAGAAGTCATGCTGTCGATCCCCAATCGTATGGCGATAGCCAGAGCAGAGCAAAGTGATAGACAATCTCGGGCTCCGGCGAAAGCAACATCTAAACCGCCAGCTAAGGTGACGACAGCTAAAGCGCCAGTCACGGCTCCTGCGGTGATTGTTGAAACGAAAGTGACACCACCTAAAGCGGTTGCTGAAACACCTGTTCAAGAAAAGCCCAAGATGCTGAGTTCAGATGTGACGGCGCGGTTAGAAGCGGCAGAAAGCAAAAATCTGTCATTAACCGATGAATTAGCCCGCACGCAAGATCAACTGTCAGTTCGCACTTCAGATGTTGAAGCGCTAAAAGTTAAAGTTGAAGAATTAAATCAACGGATTGCTGTGCTGGAAGAAACACTTCAAGCCAGTAAACTACAAAACCAAGCCTTGAAAGCCGAAGTTGAAGCTGCGCAAGTGCCAGAGACGACAGCTGTTGAAGCTGAAGTAGAGGCAGAGGCACCGATTGAGCCCGATGACTTGTGGCGCAATATCCTTAATAGTCCTGTGTTATTGATTGCCGCGGCTGTGATCCCTGCCTTGTTCTTACTGCTTGCTGTGTTCTGGTTCCTGCGCCGTAAACGCAATAAAGAACGTCGTGAAATGCAGACACAAGAAGCGGTTATGGCCGCCGGTGCCGCTGGGATTGCGGGTACCGCCATCATGGACATGGATGATGACGATTTAGACGATATGGCGGTACATTTAGATTCTGACCATGCGGACTCCATCGATAGTCTTCTTGATATGGGCAGTGTCGATTTACAACCTGAGCAAGATTTGACTGACTCCCACGATCAGATGGATATGGCTTCTGAAATGTTTGTCGATCCGGGGATCTCTGCCGAACCTGAGGTTGAAGACGAAGGGCAATCTCTTGATGACCTGTGGGCAGAAGCTATGGGCGATCAGGAGGATGATATTCCTGAAGAGAAACCCAAATCTGGCAATATTCTTGAGGAAGCCGATCTTGATGCACTATTAGCGGGCCTAGGTTCTGACGACAGCACCGAAGCCGAAGAGAATTTAAGTGAATTAGAGCGTAACTTTGCGAGCGATTTAGCTCAAGAAGATGACAGTAATGATATTACTTCTAAGCTGAATGATGTTGAAGTCGCAGACACTACACCTGCCGATGAAGCCATCGCGGATGACGATGATCTTGATGCATTACTTGCCGAGTTTAGTGTTCCTGCTGAAGATACTGAGATTGCACAAGCGCCTGCACCAGACGTTGTTGCGTCTGATGATGAAGATCTCAGTGCTGCCATCGCGGCAGAACTCAGTGATGAGCTAGATGATGAACTTGGCGGAGAAGACATTGATGATATCGATGCCTTATTAGCTGATTTCGATAAACCAACGCCAGTCGCTGAACCTGAAGTCGAGCCTGATCTTGGCGCTGAAATTGCTGCTGAACTAGATGCGGAGCTTAATGAACTGGGTGTAGAAGACACCGGTGACATCGATGCCCTGTTAGCCGATTTCGATAAACCAGCAGAACCTGAAGTTGAACCTGATCTCGGCGCTGAAATTGCTGCAGAGCTAGACGCTGAGCTTGATGAGCTAGGTGTGGAAGATACCGATGATATTGATGCTCTGTTAGCCGATTTCGATAAACCAGCAGAACCTGAAGTTGAACCCGACCTCGGCGCTGAAATTGCCGCCGAGTTAGACGCTGAGCTTGATGAGCTGGGTGTGGAAGATACCGACGATATTGATGCTCTGTTAGCGGATTTTGATAAACCGACGCCAGCGGCTGAACCTGAAGTCGAGCCCGATATTCGTGCTGAAATTGCCGCTGAGTTAGACGATGAGCTTAATGAATTAGGCGTAGAAGAATCCGATGATATTGATTCACTACTGGCGAGTTTTGATGCTGAGCCTGAACTCAAAGTCGATGCAGAAGATGATGATATCAGTGCAGAAATCGCCGCAGAATTAGAAGCTTCGTTACCTGAAGACATAAAAGCTGAAGCGTCAGGTGATGATGATTTAGATGCACTCTTAGCTGAGTTTGATGTGCCGGAGCAATTGGATGCCGATGAAGATGAATTCGACTTCGATATGGAAACGGCGCAGCTCGATTCAGAAGACAATTCAGTTGACGAAGATAATTTACTTAAAGGCATAGGTGCGGCTCACTCTATCGACGGCACCGATGATACTTTTACATTAGCCGAGGAACTGAGTGACGATAACGACACTGATGTATTAGCGACGGCCGCAGTCACTTTGGCCGCTGCTGCAGCCGCGGCCAGTGTTAAAGAAAAAGAATCTTCTTTCTTTAATGATTTAAAAGCCAATAAGAGCAAAGATCCCCATGTGCTCGATTGGGACTCAGAGCTAGATTTTGCGCCTAAGGCTAAGCCTGCGGCAGCGCAAGCAGATGTAACGGCTAATGATGTTGAGCCTAACAAAGATGCCACAGCGCTCGATTATGCTTCTCAAGAGAAGCCCATTAAGGCTACGCGTAACGATATTGATTTTAGTGAAGATTTTAAACTTGATATCAAAGAAGACGCGGATGATTTTGACCTTGAGCAAGGGCTAGACTTAAGTGACGATAATGTGCTCGCCGCTTTTACAGCCAATACAGATTATGACGATGAAGATGTGTTGACGTCGGAAGACAGTTTCTCTCTGGTCGATGATCATAATCTTACCGTCGATGAAGCCTTGGCTGCACTCGATGCCCAGGAGTCGCGAAAAGCGCAGAAAAAGTTTGTTCCTGACCATGATTTAACCAGTTTTCAAAATGAAAACGGTTTTATCGACATCGACAAGTTGCTGAATGATGCCGATGAAGAGGGCGCAGATACCGATTTGTATTCGGAAGTTGACGTTGAGATGAGTGATGTCGGTGCCTTAATCGGTGATGCTGCGATGATCGATGTTGATGATGAAGAAAACTCAGTCAACGCTAAGCTGGATTTAGCGCGTGCTTATATCGAAATTGACGACAGCGACAGTGCGAAAGCCCTGCTCAAAGAAGTGCAAATTGACGGTAACGAGCGCCAGCAGGATGAAGCAGGACGTTTGCTCAAAGAGATTAGTTAATCTCGGTTGAGAGTGTTTCAATCTAACGGCGCCTTCAGCGCCGTTTTTTTTATGGGCTGCTGTGATAAAATGCGCCGCTAAATCAATTGTGAGGATAAGTGGATGCGGATTGCATTAGGTATTGAATATGACGGTAATGGTTATTTTGGCTGGCAACGTCAGGCCGAAGTCGATTCAGTACAAGGGCAATTAGAACGGGCGTTATCGATAGTGGCTAATGAGCCTATCGGCGTCTTCTGCGCTGGCCGTACCGATGCGGGCGTGCATGCCACAGGCCAAGTGGTTCATTTTGAAACCAATGCCATTCGTAATGAAGGTGCATGGACCTTAGGGGTGAATGCTAATTTGCCCGACAATATTGCCGTACGTTGGGTCAAAGAAGTCGACGAGAGCTTCCATGCGCGCTTTTCGGCGACCGCCAGACGCTACCGCTATGTGATTTATAATCACACTTTTCGCCCTGGGATTTTACGCCATGGTGTAAGCCATTATCACGGCAATATCGATGCTGACAAAATGCACCAAGCGGCACAGGCACTCTTGGGTGAGCAGGATTTTACTAGCTTTCGCGCTGTTCAGTGTCAGTCGAAAACACCGTTTCGTAATGTGCATTGCGTTAATGTCACGCGCCAAGGTATGTATGTGATTGTTGATATCGCCGCGAATGCTTTCTTGCATCACATGGTGCGCAATATTGTCGGTTCATTGTTAGAAATCGGTCTAGGTAATCAGCCACTGACTTGGATGGGCGATTTGCTCGCGTTAAAAGATAGAAACCAAGCCGCAGCAACGGCTAAACCCCATGGACTCTATTTAGTTGATGTGACTTATCCAGAACAATATCAATTACCTAAGCTCGCCCTTGGGCCATTATTCATGTTGGATTGAAAAGATCTTATTTGAGAGATAATCGAATACGAGGATATACGGACATGCTTACAGTACCAGCGTCAAATGCAGCATTGGAACAGTGGTTGGATTATTTGCTATCTATACATCCAACCGAAATCGATATGGGGTTAACCCGTGTCTCTAAGGTCGCGCAAACCCTTGGTCTTTTGGATTTAGGTCCAACCAAGATAGTGACAGTGGCGGGGACGAACGGCAAAGGTACCACCTGCGCCATGCTCGAAAATATTCTGCGCTTATCGGGTTTGACGGTGGGCGTATACAGTTCGCCACACATGCTGAAGTACAACGAGCGAGTGCGTATCAATGGTAGCGATGTCAGTGATAGCGATTTTGTTACGGCATTTGAGCAAATTGAAGCCGCGCGCGGCGATATTTCTCTGACATTTTTTGAATACGCTACGCTTGCAGGCTTGATACTCTTTAAAGCCGCTAAGCTTGACGTGGTTATCTTAGAAGTCGGTTTAGGTGGACGGTTAGATGCCACCAATATTATCGATGCCGACATTAGCGTACTGACGTCGGTCGATTTAGACCATGAAAGTTATCTCGGTAATACCCGTGAGCTTGTGGGCCGTGAAAAGGCGGGCATTTTCCGCCGTGGTAAACCTGCCATTGTCGGTGAACCCAACTTGCCACACACTGTCAATGATGTCGCCAATGAGGTTGGCGCCATCTTGTATCGCGTCGGTAACGAATTCAGTTATCAAGCCCATGGCAATCTGTGGGATTTTCAAGGTCAAGTGCTCAAACTGCACGATTTAGCGTTACCAACTTTGCCATTACCTAATGCGGCGACTGTATTGGCAGTGATTGAGCAGGGCTGGCCGGATATCACGCCTTCAATTATTGCTGAGGGTATTAGCACGGCTCGGTTAACGGGTCGATTAGAGCGGGTGAGTGAGCAGCCGTTAGTGTTACTCGATGTTGCCCATAATCCCCATGCAGCGCGGTTTTTGGTACAACAGTTAGCGCCAATCGTTGTGGGTAAGCGCGTGTTCGCCCTTTGCGGCATGCTGAAGGATAAAGATATTGCAGGTGTGTTGCCTGTGATCAATCCACTGATCGACACTTGGTATTTGGTCAGTCTGCACGGTGAGCGTGGCGCGAGTTCGGCCATGCTACGCAAAACATTAGCCACTGAGGCTGCTGCATTTGAGTTTGAGGACATATCTGAGGCTTGGTCTGCATTAAAAGCGCAAATTAACCCAGATGATGTGGTAATTGTGTTTGGCTCCTTTTACACTGTGGCAGGTTTTAAGTCTCAATTTATGCAGGAAGTCAGTTTTGTCTAGCCAGTTTCATAATCGTTTAGTAGGCACTGTGGTGCTGGTTGCGCTTGGGGTAATTTTTTTGCCGGATATTTTGGATGGCAAAAAAGATCGCCAAGAAGAGCAGTTTTCCGAAATTCCTTTGCGCCCGACCGTGATTGAGCAGCAAAAAGCCGACGATGATATGTTTGAAGTCTTGTCAGCCGAGGATGCTGCCGCGCTGAATGGGACTGAGGTCGCCTTAGCCGAAATGCCAGTTAATGCTGACAATGAAAAGTCTGCCGTTGCGCCAGTAATCGAAGTCGCAAAGCAAGATGTTAAGAAAGACGTTAAGCCTGATGTTAAAAAAGCAGAGCCTAAGCCTGAAACGAAACCTGAAGCTAAAAAAGAGCCGCCTAAAGCCACTGTAAAAACTGAGCCGGCTAAAAAAGCGGACGCTAAAGCGACTACTGTGGCTAAGGCTGAAAAGCCGAAAGCAGAAACGCCCAAAGCCAGTGCAGCCAAAGAGGATGCCGTTAAAGTGGTCAGCCGTGACAGCTTGAAAAGTGGCTTTACCTTGCAGCTTGGCAGTTTTAACAACGCAACGAATGTTAAAGCCTTGGTTGCACAGCTGCGTAAGAGTGGTTTTAAAGCGTACACTATTCCTGAAAACCCTAAAGATGGCGTATTAACTAAAGTGTTTGTCGGACCCGATGTGTCTGAGGCAAAGCTGAAGAAAGTACAAGTTGAGGTGGAAAACCTTACACGTCTCAAGGGCTGGATTGTTCCTTTTAATCCCTTAGAATCTTAATGTTGATACAACACACGAGACTGAAAATGATTTATTTACCTCACTAGGGGTGAGAATCGTTTCAGTCTCTGGTAGAATCGCGCCGTCTTAAAGCCCATGTCGGAAAGCCATCTCAATGGTTTGGATTGATTACGCTATCATATTCGTCATCGGATTATCGACTCTCATCAGTCTGATCCGTGGATTTGCCAAAGAAGCCATGTCCTTAGTGGTATGGTTTGCGGCTTTCTTTGTTGCCAGCCAATTTTACCAAGATCTTGCCGTTCACTTAACACAAATGAACGATGAGATGCTGCGTAATGGCGTTTCTATTGCCATCCTCTTTATTACCACTTTGGTACTCGGTGCCTTAGTTAACTATATTCTCGGACAACTTGTTGTCAAAACCGGATTATCTGGCACTGACAGGCTTTTGGGCTTGTGCTTCGGTGCTATTCGAGGCGCGCTTATTGTTAGCGCCTTGTTGTTTTTCATGGATGCTTTCACAGGATCTCCCAACTCCCAATGGTGGAAAGATTCTGTGCTAGTACCCGAATTTGGCGTTGTTATTCAATGGTTTTTTGACTATTTGGAAAATACCTCCAGCTTTGTACCCAAACTATAAGAAAGAAAATAAAATAATCCTAAGTGATAGAACATCTTACAATGAGGAAGCTTACCCATGTGTGGTATCGTCGGAATAGTTGGCCAATCATCGGTTAATCAGACCATTTATGATGCACTGACAGTGTTGCAGCACAGAGGTCAGGATGCGGCAGGTATTGTGACCATTGATCGTGGTGCTTTCAGACTACGTAAAGCCAATGGTTTGGTTAAAGACGTTTTTGAAGTCAAACATATGCAACGCCTACAAGGTAATGCTGGTATTGGCCATGTGCGTTATCCAACTGCGGGCAGTTCAAGCGCATCTGAAGCGCAGCCTTTCTATGTTAACTCGCCATTTGGGATCTCATTAGCCCATAACGGTAACTTAACCAACACAGTCGAATTAGCCGAAGGGCTGATCAAAAAACGTCGTCATGTGAACACCACTTCGGATTCTGAAGTGTTGCTCAATCTGTTGGCCGACGAACTGCAAAAAACCACGAGTTTGACTCTGACGTCGGAAGAAGTGTTCGATGCGGTCGCTAACGTACACCAACAAGCTCGTGGCGCCTACGCGGTTGTTGCCATGATTATTGGTCAAGGCTTAGTCGCGTTCCGTGACCCATTTGGTATTCGTCCTTTGGTATTAGGTAAGCACGAAACTGCCACTGGCACTGAATACATGGTGGCTTCTGAAAGTGTGGCACTCGATGCAGTTGGCTTTGAAGTGATGCGTGATGTAGCACCGGGTGAAGCGATTTATGTTTCAATTGACGGTCAGCTGTATACCCGTCAATGTGCAGCCGAGCCTAGCTATGCACCTTGTATCTTCGAATTCGTCTATTTTGCCCGTCCAGATTCGACGATCGACAAAGTGTCTGTATATGCAAGTCGCGTCAACATGGGCGCTAAGCTTGGCGAGAAGATTAAGAAGGAATGGTACGATCACGATATCGACGTGGTTATTCCTATTCCTGAAACCTCTTGCGATATCGCGCTGGAAATTGCCCGTTGCATGGACTTACCGTACCGCCAAGGTTTTGTGAAAAACCGTTATATTGGCCGTACCTTCATCATGCCTGGTCAACAGGAGCGCAAGAAGTCAGTGCGTCGTAAGTTGAATGCCATTAACACTGAGTTCAAAGGCAAAAATGTCCTGTTGGTGGACGACTCTATCGTTCGCGGTACGACCTCAGAGCAAATCATCGAAATGGCCCGTGAAGCAGGTGCTAAGAAAGTGTACTTTGCCTCTGCCGCACCGGAAATTCGTTTCCCGAACGTGTACGGTATTGATATGCCAACATCGAATGAGCTTATTGCACACGGTCGTGATGCCGATGAAATCGCCAAGTTAATTGGTGCTGATGGCATTATTTTCCAAGACTTGCCCGATTTAATTGAAGCGGTAAGAATGGAGAATCCTGCGATTAAACGTTTCGAAACGTCCGTATTTGATGGTCACTACATCACGAACGACGTTGACCAAGCGTATTTAGATCACTTGACGCAACTGCGTAATGACGATGCCAAAGCCGATCGAAATAAAGATATCGGCACTAACTTAGAGCTGCATAACGTCTGTCACCCATAAGGATTGTGGGTCATTCAGTATCGTAAAGTTTGTGTCCTTTTTGTTCTAAACGATACAAAAAAAGCCAGTGAGAAATCACTGGCTTTTTAATGGCTTATATTTGCTTAACGGATCATCGTGGTAACGTCTACGTATTTATGCGTTGCGCTGTTTCAGTCATTACATTTTCTTCAGCGTGTTTGCGTTCAACCCAGTAATCCGCATTTTTAATCCCCAGTTTTACCGGGTCGAAAAGTGGCTCTATGCCGAGTGCTTGCTGTGATTCATAATCTTTAAGGCAAGTGAATGCGGTTTTCCTTAATAGAATAATAGCAATAATATTGAGCCATGCCATGAGTCCGACACCAATGTCACCCATTCCCCAAGCCATATCAGCCGTTTTAACTGTGCCGTATACGGTTGAGCCAATGATCACGACTTTGAGAACGACCATGAACCAAGGATGATTTACTTTACGGTTAATATAGGCAATGTTGGTCTCGGCAATGTAGTAATAAGCCACTATGGTCGTAAAGGCGAAGAAGAACAGTGCGATAGCCACAAAGATATTGCCAAATCCTGGCATCATACTTTCCATTGCCGTTTGTACGTAGCCTGGTCCTGCAGCGACTCCGGCAATGCCGGTATAGAGCGCCGCACCGTCTGGGCCCTGAACATTATACAGTCCTGTAATGAGCAGCATGAAACCTGTTGCAGAGCAAACGAATAAGGTGTCGATATACACAGAAAAAGCTTGAACTAACCCTTGTTTGGCTGGATGGCTTACCGCCGCAGCAGATGAGGCATGTGGCGCTGTACCTTGACCCGCTTCGTTGGAGTAAATACCCCGCTTTACCCCCCACATGATGGCTAAGCCTAAAATGGCACCAAAACCCGCATCAAAGCCAAAGGCACTTTTGATAATTAACCATAAAATACCCGGTAGCTGGCCAATATTTAGCGCTATGATGACACAAGCCACTATGATGTAACCCAGTGCCATAAAGGGGACGACGGCACTGGCAAAGTGAGCGATACGTTTTACACCGCCAAAAATAATAAAACCAAGAAGCATAGCCAGTATGGCTGCAGTCACATTAGGATCTATGTTGAAAGCAGTTTTTAAACTTGAACCAATCGAGTTAGCTTGTACGCCCGGCAGCAGGATCCCGCAAGCAAATATGGTCGCAATTGCAAATACCCATGCATACCATTTCATGCCTAAGCCTTTTTCAATATAAAAAGCAGGTCCACCGCGATACTCACCATTGATTTTTTCTTTATAGACTTGACCTAAGGTAGATTCAACGAAGGCGGAGCTGGCACCGAGAAAGGCAACCATCCACATCCAAAATAAAGCGCCAGGACCACCAAAGGTGATTGCTGTGGCGACCCCTGCAATGTTACCTGTACCGACTCGACCCGCTAATGTCATCGCGAGTGCTTGAAAAGACGACACTCCCGCATCAGTACTCTTGCCATCAAACATCAGGCGGATCATTTCTGGCAGATGGCGCAGCTGTAAAAATCGAGTGCGAAGGGAGAAATAGAGCCCGACACCTAGGCAAAGAAAAATAAGTGCAGGGCTCCAAATTACACTATTGATCGCGTTGACAATCTCATTCATAGACTCCGATTCCTTTATTGTGTTGTTTTAGCAGAGTTTTTAGGTTTACGGTTATTCAACAGATGTTGAGTTAGGACATTCACTTTTGATTAAGACATTTTTTGTAAATATCCAAGATACTCAACATAACTATTTTTTAGGGAGCTTCATAGTTAAAGTGTTAAATATTTGAAACCAATGTGTTTTGAAATTGAGTTTTAGCATGGATAAATAGAGCGGAGGGGCGAGTTAACTCGAAATACGGTAGTGATTTATTATGAATGTCAGTTATCCCATTACCCAAAGTAGCATCCACACGCCGAATAAGCTGCTTAAGCTATGGCGCGTGATTTGATGGCTGAGTAATAGAGATAAACTCACAGCAATAGGAATGACGAGAATGAATCCCCATGCTAACGGCATATCGATGATTTTCATTTGTCCCAGCCAAGTACTAGTGAGCATGCTTATTGCGAGTAACATTAAGCTATGGAATATCAATAACTGATTGAATTTTAATATTAATGCTGGAGTTATTGTCATAGCCTGTCGCGCATTTATTGCAAACTGTCTCATAGTCACTCCTTAGTAATTTAGTGTATTTTACGCCTTGTTGAGAATCATTCGCAATTGAATTTACACTTAAGCTTTTACATTTAAGCTCGGTTTACTACAGAAATTTGCACTCAACTGGCGTTTGGGCTAAATTATACTGTAATTATATCCAGTGTTTGGTGTTTGTATGATCCTTTATATCGCAGAGAAACCTAGCCTAGGGCGGGCCATTGCCGATGTATTGCCTAAACCCCATAAAAAAGGTGATGGATTTATCGAAGCCGCCAATGGCGATTGTGTGTCTTGGTGTGTTGGTCACTTGCTCGAGCAAGCAGAACCTGATGCCTATAATCCCGAATTTAAGTCTTGGAAATTCGAGCATTTGCCAATAGTGCCAGACAAGTGGCAACTAAAACCTAAGGCCGCAACCCGCAGCCAACTCACAGTGCTTAAACGATTAGTCAAACAAGCTAACACCTTGGTTAATGCGGGCGATCCCGACCGTGAAGGGCAGTTACTCGTAGATGAAGTGATTGCCTATCTTGGCGTGACGGGGGACAAGCTACATCAAACCCAGCGTTTACTGATCAGTGACTTAAACCCACAAGCTGTAAAACGGGCTCTAACGCAGCTACGCAGCAATCGCGAGTTTATTCCTTTATCCACATCGGCCTTAGCCCGCAGTCGAGCCGATTGGCTCTATGGCATGAATATGACGCGTGCGTACACCATCCAAGGTAAAAAGGTCGGTTATCAAGGCGTGTTATCCGTCGGCCGAGTACAAACGCCATTGCTTGGGCTAGTGGTGCGCCGTGATGAAGAGATTGCTCACTTTCAATCTAAACCTTTTTATGAAGTACTAGCGCATTTGGCGACCGAGAAGCAAGAAACCTTCAGCGCCAAGTGGCAACCTAGCGAAGCTTGTCAGCCTTATATGGATGAAGAAGGACGAGTGTTAGTGAGAGGGTTAGCGCAAAATGTGGTGAGTCGCATCAGTGATAAACCCGCTTTAGTCACTCAATTAGTGGCTGAGGACAAGAAACAGAATCCACCATTGCCCTACAGCTTATCCGCGTTACAGATTGATGCGGCCAAACGGTTTGGTATGAGTGCTAAGGATGTGCTCGATACCTGCCAAAGTTTGTATGAACGTCATAAACTCATTACTTACCCACGCTCCGACAGTCGTTATTTACCCGTTGAGCAACATAACCTTGCGCCTTCGGTACTTAAGGCGATAAGTGCTGGTGCTGCTGAGTTATTGCAAGGTGCTGATGCACCCGATCCCCGTCTTAAATCTAAAGCATGGGATGATAAAAAAGTGGACGCCCATCACGCAATCGTCCCCACAGAGAAGACGGCTAACTTATCTAGCTTGAGTCAGCGTGAGAGGCAGTTATATCTTCATGTTGCTCGCCAGTACTTAGCACAGTTTTATCCGGCTTATTGTTACAGTGAAACCACAGTGCAAGTGACAATCGAGGGTGGCTTATTTAATACCAAGGCGCGTCAGGATAAATCCCTCGGCTGGAAGCAACTCTTTGCCCGCCAAGAGCCAAATGGCAGTAAGGCTAGTGGCAACAAGTCGACGGAAGAAAGCACAGGTAAGGACGATGAGGAGAATGACGAGTTTATCGGCCAATTACCGCCTTTGAAATTGGGACAGGCTTTGCATTGTACTCGAGGCGAATTGTTGGATAAAAATACTCAACCACCAAAGGCCTTTAACGATGCCACTTTACTCGGTGCTATGACGGGTATTAGCCGTTATGTGACCGATCCTGAGATCCGTAAAATTCTTAAAGAAACCGACGGATTAGGTACAGAGGCCACCCGTGCAGGTATTATCGAATTGCTGTTCAAACGCGGTTTTTTACAACGCTTAGGTAAATCTATTGTCTCGACAGACGTGGGGAAAGGATTGATTAACAGCTTGCCCGCGAGTGCGACTACGCCGGATATGACAGCGCTTTGGGAAGCGAGTCTGAATGGCATTTGCCATAAAGAAACCTCTTATCAAGCCTTTATGCAGCCACTGCTCGGCACCTTATCCACGCTTATCCAGAATGCAGGCGCCCAACTGCCAACCGCGCTTAATGGTTTACAAGGCCAAGGTTATCGTAAAACGGCAAGTAATAAATCTGGTTATCGTAAGTTGCCTTACCGCAAAGCCTCGAGCTCGGCAAAACGGGCAGGCACTGCAAGTACAGCTAAAAGCAGTGTGAATAAGTCAGTGGCTAGTGCTGGCGCAAGGAGTCGAACACGCAAAATGGCTACAGAGGTTTAATAGTCACGAGTGCGTTGTGATTCTGTTGTAGGGGATATTCGACCTTAAGCTATAACGCTTTCATAGCACTGAATTTGGGCAAAAAAAGAGTAAACCAAAACGGTTTACTCATACGGAAATAGGTCGTTAAAGCTTGCCAAAATCACTCAATTGATGAGGAGCAGGCATATAATCTCAGCATTAACTTAATTAGCCCTTAAAGCTCATATTTATCTTAGGGTGTCGCCTCGGTTTAAGCTGATGAGCTTATCCAGTATGCGTTCTCCATCCATGCGGATGCCGTTGTGCTCATATTCTGATGTTAACCAATACTTTAGCCTGCCAACTTGTTTTGTGGTTTCTAAACTGTATTGCATCTCTACAAACATATCTTCACTGTAAATGGCTGCTGCAACAGGAACTCGGTTTTGTGCCAGTTGCTCTAGATTGTAAAGTGCTGGCCAATCTGATTTATGGGCAAGGATTTCTGCCGCGGCTTTAAGCGGCACTAAGTGACTAAATTGGTCAAACATCCATGGGTATATCATCTCACCTGTGAATAAAAACGGTTTACCTTGTTGATAGTTAAAGGCGGGGAATTGCTGTCTAACCCTGTGTGCCGACCATTGTGAAGCCGAGTGTTGACAGTAGATGGCTTCATGCAACAGGGCAAAAATCGGGTTAGTGTTGTAATCGAGCATTTGACCGAAATGATTTAAAAATAACGGGTTAACGACTGTCCCTGAAGCCGTGTTGATCAAGGCTTGCTCAAGCAAATAATAAACC
The DNA here is from genome assembly GCF_019345585.1 of Shewanella sp. NKUCC05_KAH. Lineage (NCBI taxonomy): Bacteria > Pseudomonadati > Pseudomonadota > Gammaproteobacteria > Alteromonadales > Shewanellaceae > Shewanella > Shewanella sp. NKUCC05_KAH. The sequence goes on along the minus strand of NZ_JAHKQZ010000008.1, from coordinate 97,776 downwards.
GATTCAGGTCCTTGCTCCATTCCGATATTAATACCCAGCAACTGCAGCATTTCAACCGTGAGGCGTTCACCCGTTGCTAAATACACTTCATTTTCAAGTAAATGTTTTGCTAAGCGAGTGACGAGATGTTGAGCATCGTGGAAGCGTTGGAAAAATTGTTTATTCTTCGCCAGTACGCGTTGATAAGTCGCAAGATAGACGTCGTCGCTGCTACGGGTTAATGATGGTATGCCACCCGTGATATAGGCTTCACTGACGCCTTGAGGGGCGGCGCTTAAATAATGTAACACGCAAAATCCCCCGAAACTTTGGCCGAGAATCGCCCACTTATCGGCGGGACAAAGCTGGGCACGAATCGTTTCGGCATCACGAATGATATTGTCAGCCCTGAAATGGCTCAGATAATCCGCTTGAGCTGCGGGATCTAAGTGTTGCAGGCTTTGGTAATTAATCGGTGTTGATAAGCCTGTGCCACGTTGATCGAGTAATAACACTCGATATTCTTTTAATGCGCGGCGGATCCAGCCGCTGTTGCTGGCGGGACGCATGGCCGCAAATCCAGGGCCGCCTTGAAAAAATACGATATAAGGTAGTTTTTTATCTTTGTTTTCTGGGCTACAGAGTTCTCTGGCAAACACTTGGATTTGCTCTGCAATTGGATTTTGATAGTTGAGGGGCAAGGTAAAAGTGTGTTTCTTCGCCAGCACTCCGGCGAGAATAATATCGGGTTTCATCAAACAACCTTAATGGCAGAGGATCATGTTATTGTGATTGGCAGATTGTATACCCAAATAAGCTGAAGATGCAGCAACCTAGGCTACCTGAAACGCGTATCTTCAGCTAACTTGGGTATAGACAAAATAGTTTATGTCGTAAGCTAGGATTATTTGATTAGCTTTTGGTGAAGATCAATTTTTTGGATACAAATTTGAGCCATGATGAGTTTCTTAGCGTAATCTATCGCTTATGGATAACACGAGATTGAAGCTATGAAGTATCAGATTATTCCAGTGACACCTTTTCAGCAAAATTGCAGCTTGATCTGGTGTGAAAAAACCAAGCGTGCTGCAGTTGTGGATCCCGGCGGGAATATTGACAGGATCCAAAACGAAGTAGCGAAACTTGGACTCGTCCTTGAAAAAATCCTCCTTACCCATGGGCATATCGATCATGTCGGTGGTGCACAAGCCTTAGCGAAAGCCGCCAATGTGCCGATTATTGGCCCGCATATTGCCGATAAATTCTGGATTGATAACTTACCTAAGCAAAGCCAAAATTTTGGTTTTCCCCATTGCGATGCCTTTGAACCGGATCAATATCTGCAGGATGGCGATATTGTTAAAGTGGGCGAGCAAAGTTTATCTGTGCTGCATTGCCCTGGGCATACGCCGGGACACATTGCACTTTTCTCCGCCCAATCTAAGTTGGCGTGGGTGGGGGATATTTTGTTTCGAAGTTCTATCGGCCGCACTGATTTCCCCCAATCAAATCATCAGGATTTAATTCACTCGATCACCGAAAAACTGTGGCCCTTAGGCGCCGAGGTTGAATTCATTCCTGGGCATGGTCCTATGTCGACTTTTGGCGAAGAGCGCGAGCATAACCCCTTTGTCGCGGACCAACTTTTACTGTAATTGAGACGCCATTCAGCATTGCTTGATTTGTGAGCGATAATCACTCGCAAATCAAATGATTATTTCAACTAATAAACCAACCTTTTTTATGTTTTCTGTTTTTCCTTCTAGACTTAAAGCAGTTCTTCCGTCTACTGGGGTAAGTATGAAAACAAAAACAATGATGAGCGTGGTCTTTTCGACCATAGTCGCGAGTGCCGTGATTTCTGCGGTATTGAGCTTCAATGTTAAGTCTAAAATCGATCTCTTTAATGATGCGGCTAGCGTCCGATATCAGTCCTATCAAGTCGCCGATGAGTTAAGACAAAGTTCCGATGACCTAACGCGTCTCGCTCGAACTTACGCTGTTACGGGTGATGAAAAATACGAAAAAATGTATATGGATATTTTGGCTATCCGTAATGGTGAGAAGTCTAGACCTGAAAAATATCACCAGATTTACTGGGATTTGGTGCTGAGCTATGGCGATAAGCCAAAACCCGACGGTGCTAGCATTGCGATAAACACGCAAATGAAGTCCCTCGGTTTTTCTGATGAAGAATTCCGTTACCTTGAACAAGCTCAGCAAAACTCAGATGCGTTAGTCGCCCTCGAAGTGAAAGCCATGAATGCTGTCAAAGGTATTTTTATGGACCCCAACACCCAAACTTACACGATCAAAGGTGAGCCTAACTTAACTATGGCGAGGGAGTTATTACATAGCGACCAATACCACAGAGAAAAAGCTAAGATCATGCAGCCGATTGATGAGTTTTTTACAGCATTGGATAAACGTACCGATGGTGATGTGAATAACCGACTCGACTCCCTGCATGCAGCATTAAACTGGTCCCAACTGGTGTTATTTATCGTGATTTTAGCCGCCGTTGGCGGATTTATTATCGTTAAAAGCAGGATTGTGACTCCCTTAGTGCAGACCTGTGTTGAATTGCTCGATATTCAGCGCTCTAAAAATCTTGCGCGGCGGATCTCTGTTACGACTCAGGGGGAAATTGGCGAAATCGTTAATCAAATCAACTTGTTTATATCCTCCCTTGCTAGTTCATTATCGACGACGGATGGCATTGCAAAAGAGGTGGCTGATTTAGCTAAGCAAACTAAAGCATCAATTCAAATTTCGCGTGAAAGCTCAAATCGAGTGGCGAGAGAACTGGACGCCAGCGCCAGTGCGATGGAAGAAATGACCACGACCTTAGTGCATGTGAGTGAGAGCACCTCGAATGCTGAAAGCCGCGCCGCCGAAAATGAAACGCATGTCACTGTAGGTAAACAGACAGTATCGGAAGCGTTGAAAGCTATGTCGGTATTAGAAACTGAGTTTAGGAATACTCAAGACTCTATGTCACATCTAGTGAACGAAAGTACCCAAGTCAGCAATGTGTTGAGTGTGATTAAGGCGATTGCTGAGCAGACGAATTTGCTGGCACTGAATGCCGCGATTGAAGCCGCACGGGCCGGTGAGCAAGGACGAGGCTTCGCTGTGGTAGCTGATGAGGTTCGATCATTAGCCCAGCGCACTCAAGATTCCACCAAGGAAATCGATGATATTGTCGCGAGCCTTCAAAGCCGTACGAATCAAGTGGGTACATCAGTGACTCAAGCGGCGACGCTAATGCAAAAGGCGGGGGTAGAACTGCAACGTATCGTGGCAGTATTTGAGGATATTCGCCATAGTACGGAAGCGATTCATGGGATCAATACTCAGGTTGCCGCTTCAACCGAAGAACAATCCTTGGTTTCTAAAGAAATCGCTTCGAGCATGATGGTGATCCGCGATAATTCCCGTGAAGTATCACAGATTATCGAACAGATTGAATCGACATCCATTAGTCTAGACAACCAATCCCAGATACTGCGCACTAAGGCGGGCGAATACCAGTTTTAGATAAATGTGATTGATTTGCGAACAAACGCCACTCAGACATGGACGTCAATTCTTCCTCTTTAGCTTCCCCTGAACATATTTTATGCTTCAACACTTTTTGAAATCTATTACTCCTTTCAATACGCACACGCCTTTGCTAACTTGGTTGTCCATATGTTTAATGCGAGCGTTTGACGAAGCGGTTTTATGTGCTGATAAAACTTGCGTCAAGCTTTGATGACAAATAGACGTCGATAGCTGCGTTATTAATGGCTGATAGTTTCAATAGCGATAAGCGCATTAAATTTTTTAAATCTCCCTAACCCAATGGAGTCCTTGCGGATGGATCACCAAATCGAAGATTTACTAGAGCATTGGCTACCACTGGCGGATGACGCTTGGGTGCTTGCGGTGATCACCCAAATTCAAGGTTCGGCCTATCGGAAACCCGGTGCCATGATGTTGTTTCATGAGTTTGGTCAAGGCGTGGGTATGTTAAGTGGCGGCTGTTTAGAAGCCGATTTACGTCGCCATGCTCAAAATGCCATGCAGACTAAGCAAGTCATGTGCGTCACCTATGATGCAAGCGATGAGTCCGATGCCAGCTATCGACTCGGTTGTGGTGGCATAGTAGATATCATGTTGATCCCTCTGCTAAAAGAGAATCATGATCTTGGCTTAGTTGAGCTAGTGCAGGCATTTCGCCACGGTCGGTCGGGTTTTTACCAATTGCCTTTAGTCAAAGCGGGGACGGATGCGCGCCAGTATCACGCTGCGTTTTATTCTGAGGAGTTGACGCCGTTCCCCGCCAGCGATTTTGTACGCACGGGCGTCTTCACCCAAGACGCGGGAGAATCATTGATTATTCCCTTGAGACCAAGATTCCATCTTGGGATCTTTGGCGGTGGTATCGATGCTAAGCCCGTTGCCGCCATGGCCCACACTTTAGGTTGGCAAGTGACTGTTTTCGATGGTCGTACCGCCTATGCCAGAGCGGCGGATTTCCCCCATGCCCATATAGTGAAACTGACCGCGGGGGAATTAACCGCGAATCATATCGCTCAATTGGATTGCGCCGTGGTGATGAACCATAACTTGGGCTTAGATGCTGCGGCATTAAAGGTTATTCAAGCGCATCCGCTAGCCTATATTGCCTTGCTTGGTCCTGCCCATCGACGGGATAAAGTGCTTGGAATGGCAGGGCTCAGTACTGAATCTTTTTCTGGGGTATTTTCTGCTCCCGCAGGGCTTGCCCTTGGCGGCGAGTTACCGAGTGCCGTGGCGTTAAGTATTTTGGCCCAGTGCCACGGCGTGCTCCATGGTGCGACCTTAAAACATCTCGATGAGATAATGCGTTGATGACGTTGCCGCCAGTACAAAAGCCTTCTGTACTAATGTCTTCAGCACCAAAGTCGGCAGCGCTAACGTTGACAGAGCAAACGCCACTTTCATCCAAGCGACTGCTGATTGTGGTACTTGCGGCGGGTGAGAGTAAGCGCTTTGATGGGGTAAAGTTAGCGCAACTTCTACCATCACATAGTGCTACGGAAATTCGCGAACAAACCATCATTTGCACTCATGTTGAGCGTTTACAACAGCTTAGTTGCCAAGATTTAGGTTTGGATCGCAAAGACTCTCATTCGCTCCAGCATACGCCTTTGTTAATCATACTCGGTGCTCACCAGCACATATTGCAGCCATTATTAGTCGAGCTTCACTCCCGCCAACCCTTTGATATTTTAGTTAATCCACAGTGGCAAACAGGCTTAGCATCCTCAGTGAGTTTGGCGGCAAGTTATGCCAAGGAACAGGGCTTTGATGCCATGTTGTTGACATTGGCAGACCAAGTGGCCTTGAGTGCAGACGATTATCGACAACTGATTTTGACATGGAATGAAACCGGTAAAGACGTTGCCGCCCATTATTTGGATGATTTAGGCGTACCTGCTATTTTTAATGCCTCTACATTACCGCAGTTCACTCACTTGAGTGGTGATCGCGGGGCGAAATCGATTCTAAAACAACAAGCACAGCGGGGAGCGTTAGTCGCTATAACACTACCCCGCGCCGCAATTGATATTGATACCCAAGCCGATCTTGCGTCGTGGTTGGCACTTAAGGAGTGAGTTATGGCAGAAGTATTATCAACCACTGCAGTTATCAAGGAAGCCAGTACCGCCGCTTCCACCCAAACACTTTTCATCAACGGTAAATCATTCACCTTAGATGCCGATCCTAAAATGCCAATCCTGTGGGCGTTACGGGATATTTTAGGGCTCACGGGCACTAAATATGGTTGTGGTGCAGGGCTATGCGGTGCTTGCACTGTGCATTTAGACGGCCAACCTGTGCGCGCCTGTTTAACCAGTTTGGGGCAGGCACAAGGAAAACGTCTGACAACAATTGAAGGGCTGGATAATCAAAAGCTTAAAAATGCATGGGCCGAACATAACGTGCCCCAGTGCGGCTATTGCCAAGCGGGACAATTGATGTCGGCTGCGGCGTTAGTGGCGCAGCATCCGAAACCTTCTGAAGCACAAATCAACTCTGCCATGTCGGGGAATATCTGCCGCTGCGGCACCTATCCTAGGATCAAAGCCGCACTGCAAAACTATGCCAAACAGGAGGGCTAATATGAGTACTTTTACTGCCGTAGAAAATATCAGCCGCCGCGACGTGTTAAAACTGTTTGGCGCAGTAGGGGGCGGACTTGCATTAGGGGCGAGTGGATTAACTTGGAGCCCCATGGCGTTGGCGCAGGATAAAGAAGCGCGGCTGAATCTGTTTATTGCCATTGGTGAAGACGACAAAGTGTACCTCACTTGCCATCGCTCCGAGATGGGACAGGGGATCAGAACCGGCATTCTGCAAGTCTTAGCCGAAGAGTTAGAAGCGGATTGGGATAAAATTGTCCCTATTCAAGGTTTAGCTGATAAACGTTATGCCAGCCAAAACACTGACGGTAGCCGCAGTATTCGCGAAAATTACGACCGCATGCGCCAGATGGGGGCGATGGCAAGAACCATGCTTGAGCAGGCCGCCGCCGCACGTTGGAAAGTTCCCGTGAGCGAGGTGCATACCGCCGACCATAAAGTGTTGCATGCTAAAACGGGCCGCTCGGCCAAGTTCGGCGAGTTAGCGTTAGCCGCATCAGAGCAACCCGTACCTGCCGTTGAGTCGTTAACCTTTAAAGAGGTTAAAGATTTCAAGCAGATTGGCGCATCACGTCAAATCGTTGATATGGATGCCATGTTAAGTGGCAGCGCGATTTATGGTTACGATATTAAACTCGATGGCATGCTTTACGCCAGCATAATACGCCCGCCGGTGCTCGGGAGCGATGTGGCAAGCTTGGATGATACCGCAGCGCGCAAAGTGGCCGGTGTCGTGGATGTGTATCGTTTGCCCGCCGCTAAGGGCGCTCCCGCGTTTCAGGCTTTGGGCGGCGTTGCTGTTATCGCCACAAACACGTGGAGTGCCCTTGAAGGGCGCAAAGCCTTAAAAGTCACTTGGACTCAGGCCGACAACAGTCAGCATGATTCAAGTCTTTATTTGAAGTCACTGGTCGAGCGGGTACAGCAAAGCGGTAATGTCGTGCGTCAAGCTGGTGATGAAATCAAAAACTGGCCCGAGGCGAATACGCTAAAAGCGGTTTATACCGTGCCTTATTTAATCCATTCCTCTATTGAGCCGCCCGTAGCTACTGCCCATGTGACTGAAAAGGGTTGTGAAATCTGGGCATCGACCCAAACGCCGCAAAGTACACAGCAAAATGTGGCCGCTGCGCTGGGTATGGAAGAAGATGCGATTAAAGTGAATGTCACCCTATTGGGTGGTGGTTTTGGGCGTAAATCTAAACCTGATTTTAGTGTTGAAGCCGCACTATTATCGAAGCAATTCAAGCGTCCAATTAAGGTGAGTTGGAGCCGCGAAGATGAAATTCAAAACGGTTATTACCATGCTATCAGCGCTCAGTCCTATCAGGCACTGTTTGATGCCAGCAACAAACCGACCGCTCTTTTAGCCCGTACGGGATTCCCATCGATCAGTTCAACCTTTGCTGAAGGGGTGGAATATCCCTCTGGCGGTGAGTTGGATTTAGGCTTTGTGGATGTGCCCTTTGCTTTGCCGAATTTAAGATACGAAGCGGTAAAAGCGCAGGCGCATAGCCGTATTGGTTGGATGCGCTCTGTGTGTAATATTCAGCACGGTTTTAGTGTCGGCAGTTTTGTCGATGAAATGGCTCATCGTTCTCAGGTTTCTTGCCCTGCAATGTGGCGTAGCCTGTTAGGTGAAGCAAGGCGTGAGACCTTTACCGACCAACAGTTTAAATATGGCAACTATGGCGAAGAGCTCAATCGTCACCCTGTGGACGTCAGTCGCTATTTTGGGGTCATTGATGCGGTCGAAAAAGCCCAAACTAAGGCGCCCAAGGCGGGCAAAAATCAGGGCTGGGGTTTTGCCGTGCACCGCAGTTTTGTGAGTTACGTTGCTGTGGCTATGCTGGTGGAAGTGTCCGAGGATAAACAGCTTAAAGTACTGAATGCCATCGCAGCTATCGATGCGGGCACGATAGTTAACCCTGATAGGGTAAAAGCCCAGACAGAAGGTGCGATTATATTTGGCCTGAGTTTAGCCTTGATGGGGGAAATCACTTACAAAGAGGGCAAAGTGCAGCAATCGAATTTCCACGATTATCCTTTGCTGCGACTTCCCCAAACCCCCGATATGGAGATCATCATTATTGCATCCGATGCGCCGCCCGCAGGCGTGGGTGAGCCGGGTGTACCGCCCGTAGCCCCAAGTTTGACCAATGCAATTTTTGCGGCGACGGGGCAGAGGATCCGCGATCTTCCCGTGAGTAAACTATTGCGAGTGTAAGTGTCGGCAAGAGGGGTAACTGAAAGCCGTTTGAACAAAAAAGCGCCTAATAAGCGCTTTTTTCGTTTTTTTACCACAAAAAATTTGCTTGTTAGCGATTTTACGGGCATTAATGCCGAAAATTAGCAATAGATCAGGTTTTTGTTACCAAAATAGAGGTAATTTAACCAATATGTTTACCCAAGCTACCTCAAAATACACATTTTAGAGCGCCCAAGGGTATTAAACTTCCGTGAATAGAATTACTAAAGGGGTCATCCATGGGAAATCGTTGGCAAGTCGCTATTTCTGCCGGCCTATTGGCGGCTATTTGGTGTGGCGTCGCAGATGCTTTTCATCTGGTCACTTGGATCGGCTTTTTAGGTTGTAGCACTTTTTTTGCTCAACCTAAGGCTGGCTTTCAGGGCGTGATGATGGCGTGGTGCACAAACCTGTCCGGTGTATTTTGGGCTTGGCTCATTATCTCGGGTAGCAGCTTTTTTATTTCGCCCGTATTTGGGTATATTTTTACCGGCATAGCCACTTCGGCCATGTGTTTACAGGCAAGTTATCAAAAGCTTAGCTTTATTCCCGGCGCATTTATTGGCTGTTGCACTACCTTTGCTATGGCGGGTGATGTGGCCAATGTCGTGCCGTCGTTGATCATTGGTGGCTTATTAGGTTTTAGCATGAGCCTGTTAACGGGGCAGTTGGTTACTCTGACACAAAAGTGGTCTGCCGCCACACGTAACCAAGTTGCTAGCACGGATTAGCATAATACCTGCTCAGATCTTATGACTGACATAGTTGTCGTGGCAATCTGAGCTATACTGCTGATTTAGTGCCAAATAGCATTTTGTTCTTAGGAATTATCAAGATGAAACAAATCCAGTTTCGTACCATTGATGCCATATTGATCAAGTTCAGTCTCAACGGAAAGTTTTGGGTAGTGTGTTCTATGGTGGCGCTGATCACGGCCGCCGTGGCGCTTGTCAACTATCAACATGCACACCGTAACCTTGAGCAGGCCTCTATCGCTCGGGTTCAAGCTAGCGTCGATACCTTAGCGCAAGTTGCAACGGCGCAAAAGCTACAAGCTGACGCCTTATCTCAATTTGCCAGCCAATACGGGTTAACTGTAACTTCAAGGCAAAGTGACGCGCAGCGTCAAGGGGATAAAGTGACGGTCAGCGCCAGTGTGTCAGGTCAAGCCTTACAACTGACGCAGAATGTCCATGAGTGGGAAGCCGATGCGCGTAGCGATGCTAACTTTATGTTCTGGTTAGCGTTAGTGGGTTTGTTGCCTTTATTCCAACTGAGTTACTGGATTTCAACTTCACTCGGTGGTGGATTATGGGACATGTACTTAGCCATCAAACGCTTAGCCGATGGTGATTTGAGCTTTAGATTAAACTTCTTTGGTACTGACGATTTCAGTTTGATTGCCCGGGAAATCGATCGCTGCGCCGACAATATGAGTGAAATGGTGTCAGCTATTGGCAAAAATGCACAGACCTTATCATTGGCATCCGATGAATTTAATCAACAGGCGGCCACCAGTGATAAACTGATTGGGTTCCAACATCAATTCCTCGATTCCGTTGCTGTGGCGATGGCGCAGATGACCTCCGCGATTGAAGAAGTCTCTGTTAATGCGAGTAATACTTCGTTGCAAACCAAGGAAAATTCAACCCAAATGTTGGCCAGTCGTGGGCGTATTAGCCATACAGTGGAAAGCATTGGTTTACTCTCAACTAAGATTGGCGCGGCGTTTTCATCGGTGGAACAATTGTCTAAGGATGCGGCGAGTATTGATGCCGTGGTCACAACCATTAACAGTATTTCCCAACAAACCAATTTATTAGCCTTAAATGCGGCCATTGAAGCGGCCCGTGCCGGTGAGCAAGGTCGTGGCTTTGCTGTGGTAGCCGATGAAGTGCGTACCTTAGCGGGTCGAACTCAACAGGCCACGGTAGAAATTCAGGCCATGATTGAAGGCTTACAATCTGGCACGAGTCGTTTATCGAGCATTACCATGGAGATAGTCGATCAGGCCGATGAAGGTCGCAGTGCGATTATCGCCGTCGGTGACGATGTTCAAGGCATGGCGCAATCGGTCAATGCGGTATTTGATATGAGCAGCCAAATTGCCGCCTCGGCGGAAGAGCAGAGTGTCGCCGCTCGCGATATTGCCGGACAATTGAATGAAATCCGCCATCAGTCGGAAACCATCAAACAAACGGCCCAGCGCAGTGTGACCTTAGCCAATGATCTGCACCATGCTTCGGTCGAGTTAGATGGCATTTTAAAGCAGTACCGCACGAGTTAATGTGTCACCTTTAATGTGAGTCGTCGGCATGGGGTGTTGAGCAATAACGCCCGATACTGAGTCTCATGTTAAGTAGTAACGTATCATCCGACAATGGCGGAAATCTTAGATTTCCGCCATTTTAATTTGGAAGTACCCAAAGAACTATTTAGTTATATTGCCCCATTCCGTTCTATCAGCGTGACATTATCTAAATTGACGGTCATAGATTTCAGGGGAGAAAGTTATGTCTGAAAATGTCCTTTTTGCGGAGGGTATTTCACTGTGGTTGGCGGTGGAAATCTGTGTTTTGTAAAAATAGAATTTGGGGAAATTGATGGTTTCTATATGGCTGATTGTGTTAACCTTTATCGGAAATATTTAAGAAAAATATCAAGCAATTTTAAATTGTTTGTTGATGATAAACGTTCACCAGAGTATCACTTGTTCGCCTCGGTCAATTAAAATTGGCTTGGGACGCCGCTTAACGTTAGGCAACAATAATTATGAATAACGATCCATTTCGAAACCCGACAGATACCGAAATAGCTAGCGCAGAAAGCAAACTGGGCATCAGTTTTCATGATGACTACCGATCATTTTTGAAGTCTGGCAGCGATGTTGCAAACGCTACCTTTGAGCCTGCGGTAATTTTACCCGGCTCTGGCCATCTTGATATCTTTGACATTGCTGAAACAGCCTGGAATGTCATGGGTCTTCCAAGAGACCTTTTGCCATTCATCGAGGATAATGGCGACTATTTCTGCATAGCAAAGACGGGTGAGATAATTTATTGGTCTCACAACGGCAGCACTAAGGAAGAATGGCCGAATCTTTCTGCATGGCACAAGCAGGTTTGTGTAGACCTTGAGTAACTGTGATAGCCTAAATAGTGGTTCAAATCGTTCGCTCCGCTCTCAGTGATGGGTTAAAGCCTGCCCCTTAGCCAAGCGTTAACCCATACAAGCATTTAAAGCGGGATTGCTAACAGTTTGCTCGACTTCGCTTCGCTACACAATTTTAGCAAACGATTATCAGCCCCTTAAATGGGCGTTAAGCATTATGAGCAAATATCGAGATAAATTCGAATATCCGGAAAATCCAGCAAGTGCTGAAGAAATTCAGGCTCTTGAGAAATGGTTAGGAACAGATCTTCCGAGTGAGTATAAGAAGTTCTTGCTTGAAACTAATGGGGCAGAAACTCCGATTGGCGTGCAAGAACCAGATGACTCAGTTGTGCTCTGGAGCGCTAAAGAGATATCCGAATTAACAGAAGCCTATTGCTACGAGCAATACTTGCCTGGGTTGGTTGCTATTGGTTCAGATGGTGGGGGAGAGTCAATTGTCTTCGATACCACACATAATATAAGTTCAGAAGACTGGCCAGTTTATAGGGTACCTTTCGGCGATTTAACGAAAGAGTCTATGGTATTGTTGGCGGAAAATTTCAATGAGTGGGTTTCCAGTGGTTATTCGCTCAAGTTCTAAAATGTTTAACAAGGCCAGTCAATCTGACCTCCGTAAACTGTCTTCTTTTTTGCAAAAAGACGTAAAAAAGCTTCCAACTCACTCCGGCAGTTGCTGGCGGCGTTATGTTTAAAGCGGTAGAAATTAGAAAGAGGGCATCAATATGTCAGGAGAGCGAATATCGGGTGATGGAGAACGAGAACGATGTCCTGTACATGGGCATACGAGAAGGCTATCTAGCAAAGAAATTAATGAGATTAAGCACGCTGTAGAAGTTGCTAACTCACAAGCTAAACGTAAGGGCGTTACACCTAAAGATCCTCAAATTGGTCTTTTCAGTTGTAAATGTAATTGCTTCTATGTGAAAGTTGAATAATGGTCCATCAATATGTTGATAGTATTATCAGAATGCGAACATAACAAATTGCTGTATCTGACATTTTTCCGTTCCTTCTTTTTTGTTTGATAACACAAAAGCTTCTACTCCAAAAATGCAGCTGAGCAAGGCGTTACACCATAGACATTTCTATGCGAAATTCACTTGTTATAGCTGATGAACTAATACGCTTTTGTCCCAAAGCTTGCTACGTATTTCTTTAAAACAAACAGGCTTCGCCGATGCTAAACAGGTGAACCATGGTGATTTGCGAGACGACCGTCCGCCCCATGGCCGCTCTTTGGCGTCCATGCCATCGCGGCATTTGTGAATCCTTTCACATCAGATGGGGCGGTCGAGCATCCACGGATGGACTGGCTGCGAGTCGACGAGCAAATACCATGGCAAGCATGTGTGAGTGGACATCAGCAAACGCTAAACTCCTCACAACTAGAATTATTGGTCCCCAAACACTCGTCTTCAAGACATATCTGTCCAAAAGTGAATTACGTTCAGTATCACACCTGACTCATTGACTATTCATCGAACGATAAAGATAAAATATGTTTCGCCCATAAAAAACATCGACCTAAGCCGATGTTTTATATCTACTAAGATGATCGAACGTTAGCGGGTTAAGCCTCTTTGAACGTGCTCCAGATGGGGGCGTGATCTGAGGGCTTATCTATGCCGCGTAGATCGTAATCGACGTCGGATTCGACTAAACGTGCTGCTAGTGAAGGCGTTGTTAAAATCACATCAATACGCAGGCCACGGTTGTCATCGAACCCTTTGCTGCGGTAATCGAACCAAGAATAACGTTCGATGCGCTCTGGGTGTAATTGACGGAAAGTGTCGATTAAGCCCCAGTCTTGTAAGGTTTTTAACCACTCACGCTCTTCCGGTTGGAAGCTACATTTGCCGGTTTTTAGCCAACGTTTACGATTGACTTCGCCTATACCTATGTCTAAATCGGTCGGCGAAATATTGATGTCACCTATGATGGCGATATCTTCATCGTTGCTGTGATTTGTCTGCAAGTAGTGCATTAAATCCTGATAAAACTTACGTTTAGCAGGATATTTTGTTGGGTGGTCTATGCTTTCGCCCTGGGGGAAATAGCCGTTGAACACAGTCAATGGACGACCATTCGCTTGGGTAAATGTGCCGATAATCATGCGGCGCTGGGCATCTTCATCATCGCTTGGAAAACCCTTTTGCAGTTTTTCTGGTGCGACTTTAGACAGCATGGCAACACCATAGTGAGCTTTACCGCCGTGGTAATGCACTTGATATCCCATAGCTTCGACTTCGGCTAATGGAAACGCCTCATCGTGCACTTTGGTTTCTTGCAGGCCGATAATGTCGGGCTGGTGGCTATCGATTAAGGCTTGCAATTGATGCAAGCGTGCCCGCAGACCATTGATGTTAAAGGACACTATTTTCATTAAGGCAGGACTCGTTTAAAGGGTTTAACCACAACACTTTGGTAAACGCCCGCTTCGATATAGGGATCGGCATCGGCCCAGTGTTTTGCTGCGACTAAGGATTCAAAATCTGCGACAACCAGTGAACCACTAAAGCCTGCATCACCAGGGTTTTCACTGTCGATGGCTGGGTGTGGGCCAGCGATCAGTAAACGACCTTCATCGGCGAGGGCTTGCAGGCGAGCTAAATGGGCTGGGCGTGCGGCTAAACGTTTTTCTAAACTATTCTCAAAATCTTGAGCTGAAATCATATACCACATTATTTGAGTTCCTTGCGTTGATCTTCGGGAAGGTGTTTATAAAGATAAAATACGGTCAGGACAGTATTAATTAAGGTTAAAGCGGTTAAACCAAACACTTTAAAATTGACCCAAGTTTCTAATGGCAAACTAAAGGCGACATAAATATTGACTAGGCCACAAGCGGCGAAAAAGATCACCCAATACCAAGTTACACGAGCCCAAATTTTGTCGTCTACTTGCATTTCTTTGCCTAACATCGACTTTAATATCGATTTATTGAGCAATTGACTGACACCTAAGGCGATGGCAAATAAACTATAGATGATGGTCACTTTCCACTTGATAAAAGAATCATCGTGAAACACTAAAGTGAGTGTGCCAAACACTGTCACCATAGCAAAGGTGATTAAGTGCATCTTTTCAAGTTTCTTATATAGCGCATAGGTCACGATCAATTGAAGCGCGGTGGCTGCGATCAATGCGCCGCTGGCGATATAAATATCGAAAAATTTATAAACGGCAAAAAAGATGACGAGGGGCAGGAAATCAAGCAGTTGTTTCATAAATAATCATGTTAAAGAGACATGGGCTTGAGTGTAGCATGTGCAACATAAGGGCAAAAGCACCATGGGCCTAGGATTGCGATCTTGCCCATTAAATGGGTTTAATGGGCAAGTTAGACTTGTGCCTGTTTGGTTGCGTTTGTCTTAGCGTTAGGACGACTTAGTAGTGGGCAATCGTGGCATTGGCCAGTGTTGGCGAGTTGATACCTTAGGCAGCAAGTACGGCGAATGCATTGGATGTTTGTGCTGTCTTCTTTGGGGTCAACAATCAAATTGATGCTGTTATACAGTGGATTTTGGGTGCCATCAAAAAAGGTCGCTCTGCGAAACAGAGCTTGCTTAAGTTGCTGACTTTGTTGCTGAGATAATCCCAACTCTCCTAGATACCAGTGGATCAGATAGCCTAAGTGACTCCAATATAATTTAGCGGGCACGGGGCTCAAAGTGAGTAGGCGCTCAACACTCGGTTGCAGTAAGTTTAATATAAGGCCTTGTAGGGCGAGTTCTTTATCAACTGGCGGCTTATATGGGGTTAATGGCGAGTGTACCTTAGTGTCTGTCTTGAAACTTGGCTTAGTGTTTATTTGGGAAAGTGGCTCGATGTCGTGGTGTTTTTTAAAGGCCAAAGCGGTATTTGGCTGGGGTTTTGCGATGTTAAATTCAAATTTTGCCACTCGGCCACTGGCGTGTACCTGCATAAAAACGGACTGTGGCTGCCAGTGAATAGGCTCGAAATCGGCTTTTTTTGCGTTAAAAATCCACTCCATCACAGGCGGAACTAAAAGGCCAAAATACCATTGACCCCAAAGTGAATGCAGCGCTTTGCGAGTGTCTTTTCTACTGGCCGTAGTGCTTTTACTGACTAAGGCGCTTTTACTGGCGAAAGCGGGCGCTCGGCTGGTTGCAGCTGTTTTACTAACCTCGGTTTCAACCTGAGTTTCTGCGCTAGGATGTGCGATGGCAAAACGTGCAATGAGTTTTTGATAAGTATCGACGTTACTCCATTCATCAAAACTGAGCCCTGTAGGTGACTGCGTTGCGCGAAGGTGCTCGCCATAGAAGGGTGCCCGTTGATGTAACAGCTGATTGAGTGACAAAATAGTTTGATTCAACGCGTTGTGGCTTGGCGCTGTATCGCACAATGTTTGCAGTCTGGTGTCTCTCCGTTGGCTTGCCATAGTGACTCCTTAATGGCTGTGATTGATTGCCGCGGTTATCGATAAGTCCATGTAAATGATTACCTTGCGAGCCCAAGATTTGGGCTCACAAGGTTTTTCGAACGATCTCAATATAAATCTGACTTAGAAGCGATAGTCTAAGGTTAAGCTGGCACTTCGCGGCGTACCGTATTGGAATTGGCTGTATTGACCGACTTGGCTGTAGTAGCTTTTATCTAAGGCGTTGTGCAGGTTTGCGCTGAGCTTAAGTTGCTCGGTGAAGGCGTAACTCGCCATTAGACTCGCTAGCGCGTAAGAGCCTTGCTCGACTTCGACTTTGCCAAGTGGCGAATTAACTGTTTGGTAGACGCGGCTCTGCCAGTTAACCCCCGCACCTATTTGCAATTTATGCCAATCACCGCCAAAGGTATAAGTGGTGAAGAGTTTTAATTGCTGGCGTGGTGAAGTGGTACTGACACGTTTGCCTTCAGGATCTTCGCTAGTGAACTGGGTGTAACCTAAGTAAAGATTCCAGTCATCAGTGATTTTACCCGTCGATTCAAATTCGAATCCCTGTGTTTTTGTACCGTTTACGCCTTCATACACTTGCGTTGTTGTTCCTGGGATCACATCGCCAGTGCTGACTCCGACATTGTCTTGCCTGATCTCAAACACCGACAGCGACATATCTAAAGCCTCATCGAACAGGCTCGCCTTAATCCCGCCTTCGTAGTTTTTCCCTTTGACTGGATCTAGGTAGCTTTTATCGATTCTTTGCTTAGTTTGCGGTGCAAAAATATCCGTATAACTGGCATAGAGCGAATATTGCTCGGTCAGGGCGTAGGTGAGGCCGAAGTAAGTGGTGAGTTCGTTGCTGATGTTGAAATCGTAACGGCTGCCAAAATTATCTTGGTCGGTTTCCCACTCATTGAGGCGTAATCCGACGAGGACAGCTAACGCGTCGCTGAGATTAAGCTGAGTCGCCACATAGGCTGCACTCTGTTTGGTTTCGCCAAATGAACCCGTGGTATAGGTTTCCTTCCATTGAGGTTTTGGATATTGGAAGTTCGGATCGCGAAAATCCCCCAAAGGCGGTACTGCCGCAGTGGGATAATAGTAGGGATTGGCGAACTCTTGGCGTTGGCCATTCCAGCCAAACATCAATTGATGTTCCTGACCAAAGAGTTGGTATTGTCCTTCGGCGCGCAAATCCACATTGTGTTGGGTGCGACTGCCGTCGACATAGGCGATAGAGCCTGCAGTGGCGCCGATATTGGTTACAGGATCAGGATATCCCGTGGCCCATAGTACATCGAACTCCAATGAGTTATCGCCGTAGGTGTAAGTCCCTTTTAGGTTCCAACCGTTATCTAATCTGTGTTCGAGACTCGCAAAGGTGTTGAGTCCTTGGGTATGCGCCGAGCCCCAATCGGGCGCCGTTGAAGTGGCACGATCATAATTAGTGCGACTGCCATCGCTGTAAAATAGCGGTAAACCGCCCGACATAGTGCCGCTCGGCGTAGCATCTTGGTAATCGACACCAAGGGTGAATAAGGTGTTATCACCAATATCGGTTTCGACTATGCCGTATAGCGTTGTGCGCTGCTGCTCGTACCTGTCTTGGAATGAATCCTTATCTTGATAGGCGGCGACCACGCGACCGCGCACAGAACCCGAGTCATTTAAGCCGCTGGAAACATCGACCATACCGCGCACATTATTCCAGGAGCCCACACTTAGGGATGTGTTGCCCATAAACTCTTGAGTCGGGCGTTTACGGATAAGGTTAATGGCCGCCGAGGGATTACCGGCTCCCGTCATGAGGCCAGTCGCGCCGCGTACCACTTCTACTCGCTCGTATATGGCGGTGTCGATCAGATTATCCCCATAGTTGAAGCGGGTATCGTAGGTGGTTGGCACACCATCGTACAAAATGCTGGTCACGGCAATGCCGCGGGCACTAATACTGTATCTGTCGTTATCCATTGGGCGGGCATTGATCCCCGCAACGCTGGTCATGGCATCAATCACGCTATTAAGCTGTTGATCATTCATCATTTGGCGGGTGATAGACGTGACCGACTGCGGCGTTTCTAGATAGGATAAATCGAGCCCAGTTGCCGTGTTCATCGCTTGTGTCTTATAGCGATTGTCGTGTAAATCCTTAGCGCCAATGACATTGATGACTTCAATTTCTTTCTGGTGCTTTTTAGTTTTACTATCCGCATCGACAGTGTCAGCTGTGGCATGGGGAACCGTGGCTAACATGGCTGAGCACAGCAATAGCTTCGGGTTAACGAGGGCTTGCCGACAGACGAGTGCGATGCTGGAGAGAGGAAAAGTCTTCATAATGTTGATCTTTAATTCCGTTTAGGTTGGGGGTTAAACAAGCTGGGCCAACATTGGCCCTGCTAAAGTTTCGGGGTTATCCACTTTGTGGCGTGTTAACGTGTCCTTTGCTCAGCGCTGCTAAGCATAGGGCGCTTAAAGGCATGGCTTTGTCTAAAGGCCGCCAAGGGATTGTCGATGCCACCAGCAAAACGCAGGTTTTTCTCCCTGTCGGCGAGGTCTATCATTTGTTGGTTATTATTCAATTGGATACGATTGAGGCACGTGCGTACAAAGCTGTCCTTAAACAGATCGTATTGGGCAAACTTGTCGGCCAAATGTGGATGCAGGGCTTGGTAATCACGTACATTGTCCGCCACTAACTCCCAGAATTGGCTTTCACTGACACTGGTTTGCTCATCGAGCAGCGGTGCTAAATAGCGGAAAATACAGTCACAAATATCCAGTAAGATGTAGTTAAGCTTCATCTCTTCTTCAAGGCTCACCGCAAGGCGTTTTACATCATCAGGTAGCGGCTTCGCGCCATTGAGTACCGCGACTTCTTCGCCTATGTCTTTCATCAAAATCTTGACTGGCACATATTCATCGAGCACTAAGATCAGGTTTTCCCCGTGCGGCATAAAGACCAGATCGTAGGCAAAAAAGGCATGTAACAGCGGCGATAAATACAGGTTTAAGTAGCGACTGACCCAATCCTTTGCTGGTAAGCCTGAGGCGGCTATCAAGGCTGCAATAAGGGCCTTATCTTCATGATCCGTATGCAGTAGCGCAGCCATGGTCATCAGATTTTGCTTAGGCTCAATGTGTGGCAGTGGGCTTTCGCGCCACAGGGCAGAAAGCATTTTTTTGTAGGCGCTATCTTGGGTGAGTGCCTGCTCGTAATAGGTGTGGTGATAACCTATGGCGGCAATTTCTTTGAGGATCACAAAGCCTTGTTGGGCAAAGTAAGGATCGTTTTCAACCAAGTTTGCAACCCAAGCATTGATCTGCGGTGTGCAGCTCATGTAAAGGGGCGATAGACCACGCATAAAGCCCATATTAAGGATAGAAAGCGCGGTTTTGACGTAGCACTTTTGCGGTGATGCAAGATTGAAGAAAGTGCGTATCGATTGCTGTACTTGGTACTGTTCACTCCCTTCGCCAAGATAAACCAGATCGCCACGGGCTATGTCGCCGGCAAAGACGCGGGCGATTTTTTCACGCCACTGCCAAGGATGCACAGGCATAAAGTAGAAGTCCTGCGGATCATGCTGCTGGGTTTTAAGACGTTGTTGGAAGTCAGTGAACTGCTGGCCAAGCTCCTCCTTAAGTAATGCGTCGTGACTCAAGTTTTCGAGGGCGGCAAATGTGGTTTTGCTCTTGCGCACGCCTAGCCAGACTAACTGCATCGGCATCGCGCTTTCTGGGGCAAATTGACGGTAATCCTGCATATCAAAACCAATACGGCCGTTATTGGCAATAAACACCGGATGGCCCTCAGTCATGCCCGCTTCTATGCTTTGATAATCGGCTCGCGCCAGTGCGGCAGCGGGGATCGCCTGATGCGCTAACTTGTACGCCTTGCTGTAGAGGGTGCTGGTGATTTCTTCTAAATAGGTAGGCAGTAAGGTTTCGCTGATCCCTAAGTCATTTTTAAGGGAAATGATCAGCGACATCGCATCGAGGGTTTGTTCTTTGCCTGCAAGTGAAACGCGGATGGTATCGGCATCAATCGCGAGATGATCTAGCTGATAGTGCCGCGCACTAAAATAGTAGGTGCTGTCTTTGAGCCGCAGTTCATAGTGGTTAAGCCCCGTTTTTTGCCCGTACAGGGTCGGCGTAATGAGCTTCTCGTGGGTGAATTCGCAGAGGATTTTCTTCACTAAATGACGATTAGCCGCTTGCCAATAGGCGGGAGTCAAATGTTCTGGCATAGAAGTTGATGTTGTCGATAGCGCCGAGCTTTGTTGAGCATGTACTGCTTGAGCATGATGATCTTGCGTTGGCAATGGTTTCATTAATAAGGCTTTTGTGGGTAAGTTCATCTAATTCACCTGAAGAGTCGATAATGTCATGGGAGAGATTGCAGATGCCGCGTGCGAGCTTGGCTTTGCTAGGGTTGGGCTTGCTAAGTATTGTTCTGCTAAGTATTGTTCTGCTAAGTATTGTTCTGCTAAGTATTGTTCTGCTAAGTTTGGCAGAGCAGGCATTGACTGATCTGAGCTTGGCAGGGCTGAGGTTGTTTGGGCTAGACTCGTCAAAGAGGGCGTGCTCGATGGTCGAAGGCGCTGGGCCGCAGTGCAAAATCCGAGGAAAGCCGTTTTAGTGCTTAATTGAATCGCTTTTTCATAGCGAATGCCTATCAGGCTATTTAAGCGATGAATTTTGCTATTGAGTTGATCGGGTTCAACCACCAGGCGATTAAAGGCCAGTTTTTCAAGCACGAGCTGCGCTATCGCATCCATCACCTTCAAGGATAAGCCGCTGACGGGTTTACCATCTGGCGGCGCGATAATGAGATGCATACCACAATCACCCGGCGCAACACGATAGTGCTGACCGACTTCATCGTGGACGGGATCGTAGAGTTCCACCATAAATAGCGCTTTGGCCTGCCATTCACCTATCAAGACAAACTTGTGTTCTGTTGTTGCTAACAGATTTTTTATGGCATCAAGGTTCAAGCCCTGCATACCCCAAAACTTGGCGTAATCTTGGTTAAACCAAGACTGTAGTGTTGGAATGTCTTGTGTAAGGTCTAACGCTCTGAACTGAAAACCATTAATGCTCGAAATAGCGGATAGTTGCGTTAAACATAGTTGCGTTAAACAATGGTTACTAAATTGGCTTGCCATTATTATGCCTCCTGGTTCGGCGCCATTAAAACCGGCATATTGGTTCCCGCGCCTGAACTCACGGTTGAACTTGCGCCAGAACTTGGAATCTTGGTTGGAGGGATAGTTTGTGGCGCATCAACTTGAGTTTTTCTGTGTGGCGCCTTAGGAAAATGTCTTGGATTAAGATCCAACGTGTTAATTGCATTGGCGCCGCAGGGCTGATGACTGGCAAGTTTGGCTGGATCGAAGGTTTGAAACGCGATATGTTCCTCAATGTGGTAGGGCGCATAACCGAGCACAGCTTTTAAGATGGTGCCGTTGCGATAACAGCCCATACCCAGATCTGGAGAGCTTATCCCATGGGTATGCAAACCGACATTCTGGACAAAAATATCCCCTCGAATATCTATGCTGTAATCACGCTGCACGCTAAGTTGTCCGGCGTCATCGAATTCGACTTGTTGTTTAATACCACTGATAAACTCGGGTAAACGATAGTGGTAACCTGTGCCTAAAATGACGGCGCCCGTTTCTTGCTCAAAGGTGTGATTTTTTTCATTGTGGTGGAAATGCAACTTGAGCATATTGGCTTGGGGCTCGATATGAGTCAGCGCCGCATTCGTCATCAGTCGGCATTGAAAATCGGCCAATAGGCGTTTTTGATATAACAAATCGTAAATGTCGTTTATCAGCTCAGAATTTATTCCTTTGTAGAGTTGTTTCTGGCTGGCGATCAGTGAGCATCTTTGATTAGGGGTCAACTCGTGGAAGTAATCGACATAATCTGGCGAGGTCATCTCTAAAGTAAGCTTGGTATATTCCAAGGGATAAAAACGCGCTGATCGTGTCATCCAATTGAGTTGATAACCATAAGTATCAATCTCTTGCAGTAGATCGTAAAACACTTCCGCCGCACTCTGGCCACTACCAATTACTGTGATGGCACTCTGACTCTGCAGGTAGGTTTTTTGCTGCATATAACTGGCGGTATGCATGACCCGTGCATCTTGGATTGGGCAATCCTTTGGTAGATAAGGTTCAGTGCCAGTGCCTAGCACTAGCTTTCGGCATTGATAGGTATGGGTTTTACCACTGCGCCTATCAAAACCTGTAACTCGATAAATACTTTCACCTGCGTTGTAATCCACTTGAGTGACCTTAAAACCAAATTTAAGGTTGCTGAGTTGTTGGCTCACCCATTGGCAATACAAGTTGTATTCGTGGCGAGGTAAAAAGAAATTCTCACGAATATAAAAGGGATAAAGCCTGCCCGTTTGCTTGGCAAAATTAAGGTAACTGTAGCGGCTGGTGGGATCGGCCATAGTCACCAGATCCGACATAAAGGGTGTTTGTAATCTTGAGGATTTGAGTAGCATGCCTGGATGCCAGTCAAAACTGGTTTTAGCATCTAAAAATAAGCAGTTAAAGCCGTCAATAGGTTCTGATAAGGCGGCGAGGCCAAGATTGAATGGGCCAATGCCTATGCCAAGTAGATCAAAGATTTCGCGATCCATTTCCCTTTGCTGTGTACTCACTTACGCCTCCTTGGCAACATGCTACTGCGCGTTGCCGATCCAGTAATCAGTTACCTAAGGACGCAAACCAAAGTGAATGCGGTTATCAAAATAGACTGTTTGGCTATTTATCTTGCGTTGATCAACTCGCTATTTTTAGCTCAGTCCTTAGGTCATTTCCTGCTGTCTCTGTCCCGACAACGGTAGGTAAATTAGCATGTGAAAATATTCAAATGCAAACCATTCTCATTTGCGTGGGGTTATGGGTTAATACTTTTAACTGATAAATAAGGGGGGCAGATACGGTTAATGGTACAAATAAGTAAATGATAAAGGGGTGATAATTAGGCAGCGTTTTGGGGATATATCATTTAGGGTTTTACGAGCTCTATTTTTATAAAAGATATAAATACAGTGGGTTACATTAATGCTTGAGTTGGTTCGAGAGCAGAGGAAAATTGATTTAGGTGGGGGTCATGTCATCCTTATACAATAAACATAGGTGCCGCTAAACGGTCAGTGTAAATCCATTGTAAAGCGTGGACAGGGGGCTCAATGAGCGCTTTGATTTAATACGATTGGTATGGTGTAGGTCGTACTGTTTTAGTTTAAGTGAATGTTGGCAGGGTAACAGATCGAACAATTATCGATGTGATTTTTAGCCGCTGTACGCATAAGAGAAGGAGTTCAATATAAAGCCGTCCTAAAACGGCTTTGAAATAAAACAGTTAAATCGGAAGATTAAGTCGTAAAACTAGCGTAAATCGACAAAATGAGCTGTGATTTTACGCACCAAAGGTAACACCATCAGCAGTGTCGGAAAGGCGACAACCCATGAGATCAGCCAAGCGCCGAGCCAGAGTTCGAGAAATTGCGGTGAAGCGCCAACGCCATTGAAAGTGCTGATCCCAGAAACGATACAACTCATGAGAATAGAGAGAAAAAATGGCATCACCACAGTGGCATATTTGGCCGGTAATTTGGGTGTTCCCAAAAAAGTACGAGGTTTGTTATCGGGTAAAGATTTAGAAATGGTCATCGGATCCTCTAATGGATATGTATCAGGCGAATGATTTGTTACAGGCTAGCACTATACCTTTTTTTATCGACTCAATTCATCCAATTTGTTACCCAAAGCTCGCCTGTTACATTAACCCAATGGCCTAGCGAGATAGGGGATTTCCCAAGTTCATTATCAAAGGGGATCGGTAGATTTGATTGCAGCAGGTAAATTGTATCTTCGGGTGTTTGGCTGATGTCGATGATTTGTCCTGAAGCTTCAAAGTGACAGTTATGCAACGGGAATTTCAGATGCTGGTGTGGCGTTTGTTTAATCATATCAGCTTGAAGACTGGCACTTGCTAATCGGCCAAGCAATTCAACTGTGACCCATTGGTTAACCGGAAAGCGAATTTCGGCCTGCTGATCGCTACCTTGGTAGTAAAACCAAATTGGCGCACCATTATCGCATTTACCTGCAACTTCACCTTCAAAACCACAGCCCCAAGGCGTTAATTCGAGAATATAGATCCGATACTGCATAAAAAGTCCGTTTTTCTTCGATAGGGCATTCTATCGAGGAACTGTGACTAAATAAATACGCTGTCAGTGTAGTACTGCGTGAGTGTCAGTATTGCCTTGATAGATAGTCTTTGCGGGAGATAAAGGCTGAGTAAACATAGAGCTTGGTAAATACAAACAAAATAAGCGAGGCGACGAGTCTACCTCACTTATTTTATTTGTAATTGAATTCTTGATTTATATTGGATTATTTAAATCAAGACTCGCTTAGGTTGCAGCCTTCATTGCGCGAGTAAATTCCCCAAGCGTTGTAAGTAGCTTAACTTCATCGTGCTGGTGGGTTTCGATGATTTTTACTACGGCAGAGCCAGAAATAGCCCCCGCAGCGCCCGCTTTGATGGCGGCGCTTACCTGTGAAGGCTCGGCAATACCAAAACCGAGGAGCGGTGGCGGGGCGTTAAAGGCTTTTAATTTAGATAAAATTTCCTCTACCGGCACGCCAGCTTTCGTGTCTGTGCCTGTGACTCCCGCGCGGGATAAGAGATAGGTGTAACCTTCACCACTTTTACTCACTTGCTCAAGGGTTTCACTGTCGGCATTGG
Source organism: Shewanella sp. NKUCC05_KAH (assembly GCF_019345585.1). NCBI lineage: Bacteria > Pseudomonadati > Pseudomonadota > Gammaproteobacteria > Alteromonadales > Shewanellaceae > Shewanella > Shewanella sp. NKUCC05_KAH. Next base: position 73,016 of record NZ_JAHKQZ010000008.1, on the reverse strand, counting down.
GCGGTGCGATAAAAATCGGCGCAATACCATGGGCTTTAGCGGCTTCGCTAAAGGGCGCTGATTCTTCCACTGGCACATCGGCGATAAGTACTGAATCCACACCCGCTTGCTGCGCTTTGGCGTAAAACGCATCTATGCCGTTAGCAAACACCAAGTTCGCATACAGCAGCAAACCGATTGGTAGTTCTGGGTATTTTGCACGCACTTGCGCCAGTAATTCAAAACACGCCGTTGGAGTCGTACCTGCGGCTAAAGAGCGCAGGTTAGCGCCTTGGATCACTAGGCCATCGGCCAAGGGATCGGAAAACGGAAAGCCCAGTTCTAAGGCATCGGCGCCGTTTTGCACTAAGGTATCGATAATTTTTAGCGATAACTCAGGGCTAGGATCGCCAAGGGTAACGAAGGGGACAAAAGCGCCACGGCCTTCGGCGTTGAGTTTGGCAAAGGTGGCTTGGTAACGGGCCGCTTGGTAAAGGCCTGGGTTAGTCAATGTATCACTCATGTTCGTTATACCTCTTTACCATTCAAAATGTCAGAAACAGTGAAAATATCTTTGTCGCCACGACCGGAAAGATTGACCACTAAAATGGTTTCTTTGGTGCACTCGCGCGCCATTTTGACGGCATAGGCGATAGCATGCGCCGATTCTAATGCGGGGATAATTCCTTCACAGCGCGCCAGTTGTTGGAAGGCTTCTAAGGCTTCATCATCGGTAGCCGATTCATAACGGGCGCGGCCTGTGGCATTAAGATGCGCGTGCTGCGGGCCAACGGAGGGGAAGTCCAATCCGGCTGAAATCGAGTAAGATTCTTCGATTTGCCCTTCGCTGTCTTGCATCAAAGGCGCTTTCATGCCGAAGAAAATACCAGTCTTACCGTGTTTAAGCGGCGCGCCGTGCATTGGCGTGTCTATGCCTTTACCCGCAGGTTCGACGCCAATCAGTTCGACACTAGGCTCGTCGATAAAGTCAGCAAACATGCCGATAGCGTTGGAGCCGCCGCCAACACAAGCGATAACGGCATCGGGCAGTCGACCTTCACGTTCCAGCATTTGCTTCTTGGTTTCTTCACCAATAATGCGTTGGAATTCACGCACTATGGTTGGGAACGGATGTGGCCCCGCAGCTGTGCCCAGAAGATAGTGGGCCTTTTCGTAGCTGCCAGACCAGTCGCGCATCGCTTCGTTGCAGGCATCTTTTAAGGTGGCAGAACCTGAGGTGACAGGGATCACTTCTGCACCCATCAAACGCATTCTAAATACGTTAGGTGATTGGCGCGCAACGTCTTTGGCACCCATATAGACTTTACATTTTAAGCCTAACAGCGCGCAGGCAAGGGCGGTGGCAACGCCGTGTTGTCCTGCGCCGGTTTCAGCAATAATTTCTTTTTTACCCATGCGCTTAGCAAGCAGGGCTTGGCCTAACACTTGGTTGGTTTTATGGGCGCCGCCGTGGAGTAAATCTTCCCGTTTAAGGTAGATTTTCACCATAGGATTTGGGCTTAAATTGCGGGTTAAGGTGAGTGCTGTTGGGCGACCCGCGTAGTTTTTCAGTAAATCGGTAAATTCGGCTTTAAAGTCGTCATCTTCCTGCGCTTCCACAAAGGCAGTTTCTAATTGCTTAAGGGCTGGCACTAAAATCTGTGGCACATACATGCCGCCGTATTCGCCGAAATAAGGGTTAAGCTTTAACTTTGACATACCTTTTTCCTTATCTTATCAATCAGTTTGTCAGTGGCTTGATGGTGCTAACAGCGTCTTGGGGTTAACCGCATCATAGTGTTAACTGAGTTGTTATCTATTTGGCCACTGGCATTAATAGGTTCATATTTTTGTCGAGCATCACGCTTGTCGAGCACCAACTGCATCTAGGGCTTCTTGCTTAGCGCGATAGGCTAGAGACGTAAATGGGTAAAAGCCGTTTGGATCAGTTGCGCCGATTTAATTCCTGCGGCGGTTTCTAGGCCAGAATTAAAATCTAAACCGTAAAATCCTTGGGCATTGGCACTGGCCGCATTGCCTGGATTGAGTCCGCCCGCCAACATGGCATGGGCTTTTTGTGGGCAGAGGGATTTCGCATCAATGCTTTGCCAATTAAAGGCTTGGCCCGAGCCGCCAAATTGGTCTGCCGTTTTACTATCAAACAGATATCGCGATGCTCCCTGAGGTAAGTTACCAAGCTCACCCGTTTGCGCATCGACGCTGACGGCTTTCCAAATTTGAGTAGTGAGTCCCGCTTGCTCAAGTCGCTCTGCGAGTTGTGCGATTTCAAGTTCAGTTTCAGTGCCATGCAGCTGTACGGCAGATAACTGCAAACTGGCTGCGGTATCCGTAATGGTGCTTGGCGCGGCATTAACAAACACACCGACGAATTCAATGGCGGGAGCCGCGGATGCGCGATATTCCCTGAGCAATTGTTCAGCTGCATTAAGGGTTAATGCGCGCGGGGATTTTTCAGCAAAAATCAGCCCGGCATAGACGGCGCCTGACGTTGCCGCGGCGCGAATATCTTCCATGCGGGTGAGGCCGCAGACTTTATTGTGACCGAAGATCAATTTACGGCAGGCTAAGTCGATATCAGCCTCGGCCATTATCGAACTACCGACGAGGAAACCATCAACCAGTGGACTCAGGCGGCGTACTTGCTGATTGTTGTAGATGCCTGATTCGCTGATCACCACGCGGTCGCTGCTAATGTGTGGCGCTAAGGCTTCTGTGGTGGCGAGATCGGTACTTAAATCCCTTAAGTTACGGTTATTGATCCCGATAATCGGCGCATCTAATGCGATGGCGCGTTTAAGTTCTTCTTCGTTACTGACTTCAGTCAGCACATCGAGTTGATACTTAGCGGCTTCTTTCGCTAGGCGGTGATATTGTGCATCATCGAGTACGGATAGCATTAACAGAATGGCATCGGCGCCTTGGTGGGCGGCGAGTTTAATTTGGTATTCATCGACAAAAAAATCTTTGCACAGAATAGGTTGGTTCACCCGAGCTCGCACCTTAGGGATATAGTCCATATCCCCTTGGAAAAACTGCTCGTCGGTTAATACTGAAATGCCCGCCGCATATTTACCATAGATATCGGCGATGGCTTCCACATCAAACACCTCACGGATAAGCCCTTTGGAGGGGCTAGCTTTTTTACATTCTAAAATGTAACCCGCCTTGGGCGCCTTGAGTGCGGCAAACAAACTGCGGTCAGAGATTTTTGGCGACAAGCTTGCCTCGGGGAAACGCAGCTTCAGGGCGGCAATATGGGCCGCTTTGGTATCGACTATACGGGTTAACACATTACTTTTTGGCATAGGGTTTGTTGCTGCCTGTGGCTGAGTTCTCATATCTTGGCTATTTGTTATCAGTTCTTGAGTCATTGCCACTTATTCCTTTGTTTCACTGCTGACTTTAGCTAATTGGCTTAACAATTCAAAGGCTTTACCGCTTTGTATGGTACTGAGCGCAAGTAAGGTTCCTGTTTTCACTGAATCTGCAATTCCACACACATATAAAGCACAACCGGCATTGATGGCGACCGCATTGGCATGCGCATCTGTGCCACAACCTTTTAAAATTGCCTCGGTGATCAAGGCATTCTGCGCGGGTTCGCCGCCTTCTAAGTCACTGATTTGTGCTAAAGGCACACCTAAATCGGTGGGCGTGAGTTGATACTCTATGATGTCGCCGTCTTTTAATTCGGCCACTTGGGTGTTGCCGTGCAGCGCGACTTCATCTAAACCACTGCCGTGCACTACCATAGCGCGTTTTGTGCCAAGCGCCTTTAATACTTTCGCTATCGGTAAGACTAACTCAGGGCTATAAACGCCAAGTAACATAAACTCGGGGCGGGCGGGATTGATAAGTGGCCCTAACACATTGAATAAAGTGCGCGTTTTCAGTGCTTGCCTGACCGGCCCCGCATGTTTTACTCCGCCGTGGTAGTGGGGCGCAAATAAAAAGCACAGGTTCAATGCGTCGAGGCAACGACTGGCGGTGTCTGGCGACATGGTTAAGTCGATGCCAAACTGCGCCAAAAGATCCGATGAACCCGATTTACTCGATACGCTACGATTGCCGTGTTTGGCGACCTTAGCGCCCGCCGCTGCGGCAACAAAGGCCGCTGTGGTGGAAATATTAATGGTATTAAAGCCATCACCCCCGGTGCCAACTATGTCAACGATGCCATTGCTAAGGTTATCGCCATTCGAGTAGGGAAACGTCTTGGCGGCGGCGCGCATGGCATCGGCGGCGCCGCTGATTTCATCTATGGTTTCGCCGCGCATCTTGAGCGCGACTAACATGCCCGCCATAGTGGCTTCACTCATTTCACCGCGAATTAACGCGCCAAAGAGTTCGGCGGTGTGCTCGCGACTTAAACTCTTACCTTGGTATAAAACGTCGAGTAAAGGCTGAATATTGTTTGTACTCATGCATTTACTCCTGCTGTCATGTCTTGGGTCAGAAATGCCAAGGTTTGAATGAGCAGTGTGCTGCCCAACGTTGTCAGAATTGATTCTGGGTGGAACTGAAAGCCAACGGCTCTATGCTCAGGGTGCATAATTGCCATCGGCATAGCGTCAGTGGTTGCAATCACTTGCAAGCAATCCGGTACTTGAGTGGCAACGAGACTGTGATAGCGGGCAACGGGCAGGGGAGAGGGCAAACCAGCAAATACGCCAGTACCGTCATGTAAAGTGGGGCTTGCCTTGCCGTGTACCACAAAAGGTGCGCGTGCCACTGTGCCGCCGTAATATTCCACCATGGCTTGATGCCCAAGGCAGATACCCAGCATAGGCACCTTACCCGCAACTTTGGCGATAAGTGCCATCATAGAGCCTGCTTCATGGGGGGCACCTGGTCCTGGTGATAACACGAGGGCTGCAGGCTCTTGTTCGTTAAGCAGTTTTTCAGCGATATAATCGGCGGCAACATCGTTGCGGTAAATCACCACTTCACAACCTAGGCTGCGAAATTGATCCACTAGGTTATAAGTAAAGGAGTCAAAGTTATCGAGTAGATAGAGTTTCATGTTTGGCTCCTATTTATATTGTGCTGAAGAGGATTGTGCTGAAGTGGATTGAGCTGACGATTCATTCACTGGTGATTCAGTTACTAGCAGTCCAGCGCCCATCTTGATGGCCGAAATCACGGCTTGGGCTTTTTGACGGGTTTCATCTGCTTCGCTTTGTGGATCAGAATCAAATACCACGCCAGCGCCCGCTTGAATAAAGGCGGTGCCATTTTTAACAAAGGCGGAGCGGATCACGATGCAAGTGTCCATGTCACCAAGGGCATTAAGGTAACCCACAGCGCCGCCATAGCTGCCGCGACGGGCTTTTTCTGCTTGGCGTACCAGTTGTGATGCACGTACTTTTGGTGCGCCCACTAATGTGCCCATATTCATACAGGCCTGATAAGCATGCAGGGCATCTAAATCTTGGCGCAGTTGACCCGTTACACGGCTGACGAGGTGCATCACATGGGAATAGCGGTCAACTTTCAATAATTCGGCGACTTTGCGGCTACCGCTTTGGCTGATGCGTGCGATATCGTTGCGAGCTAAATCGACCAGCATTAAGTGTTCCGACAGTTCTTTTTTATCTAAACGCAGTTCAAGTTCAATACGGCTGTCTAAGTCAAAATCAATCTCGCCCGTGGCGGTTTTACCGCGTTTGCGGGTGCCGGCAATCGGGTAGACTTCCACCTGATTACTGCTGGCATCAAATTTGAGCGCACTTTCTGGTGAGGCACCAAAAAGCGTGAAATCTTGGCCTCTGAAATAAAACATGTAAGGGCTTGGGTTCGTCAGGCGCAGGGCACGATAAGCCCCTAAAGTATTCGGGCAAGGCAAACTAAAGCTACGGGATGGCACTACTTGGAAAATATCGCCCGCAATAATGTGTTCTTTCAAATCGATAATGGTTTGTTTAAACACCTCATCGGAAATATTGACTTGCTCAGTTGCGTCGATGGCGACCAGTGTCGGTATATCAGCAGGTGAATTACCCAGAGTTTTACATTGTGTGCTTAACTGCTGAACTCGCTCGCTTAGCGCTGCGGTAATGGCGGCATACTGGTCGGAATCGCCACTAAAATTATGGGTAATGATGTCAGCTTGTTTCAGTTTATGGTCAATAAGGATTAAGGTTTCAGCGAGGTAAAATAAGTAATCAGGGCAATCGTTATCGCGGTTCGGTACGGCTGGCAGTGGTTCGACGGTATCAATCAAGTCGTAGGCCAGCACGCCACCTAAAAATAGATCCTCAAAGGCGGGTTTAGTCTGGCTGTCAGTATGAGCGCCACAACCAATCTGCTGGATAAACATCCGCAGACCATCGAGTGGCGAGGTCGATTTTAAGCGTGCCTCTTCATCCTGCAGCTGAGTGTCTTTTTGCAGTGTGACCACTAAGGTCAAGTTATCTCTGGCGACATTAACAGCAGTACTAAAAAATAGCGCGATGGGAGTAAGTAAGCTCGCGCCATTGTCGGTCAGTGCTGTGAAGGTCAGCTGATAACCGTCACAGCGGATCATCATGGCGGCATGGGTCATTACCATGCTTTTTAAGTGATCTTTACTGTCGATTTCGGCCGATTCGAGCAACATAGTATGGGGCGCATCTTGGGTGATGTGCTGATATAAGCGTAGTGGATCGCTGTGGTAGGTTAATGCCGCCTTGAGTGTGCTTGAGCGTGCGAATGTCTGTTTGGGCATGTTCATATTCCTGCTACCTTATAAAATGTCTTTAACATCATGAGTTATCTCGCTTTCTTAATTTTTTTACCCGAGTCTGCCGACATTTTTCGCACCTAACAAAAAAGCCCGCATTTCTGCGGGCCTCTTGTTGATTCTGGTCACTTTCAAATGAGCACAGAGCTTCACACCACCCGCTACGTTGGGAAGTGCCACCACCAAATGATGTTTAATGAAGCGTTAATGTGTGTCATTCAAAAGGGTCTCGCTAATTCGTTAATTGATGTATAGAAAACCTTAGCTGGAGCTGAATGTCAATTGAATATTTTTCACTTCCTGCGATTTATTCGCTGCAATGGTGCATAAAATTGATGTTACTCAGCCACAAAATACGAGATAGCAGCGCATTTGTTAACAAGTTCGCGTACAATAGCGCCATGAATACTCAAAGCATATTGGCTGATCTACATAGCCACACGACCGCGTCCGATGGTCAGTTAACGCCGTCTGAATTGGTGGCAAGAGCCCTTGAAAAGGGCGTGCAGTTATTTGCCATTACCGATCACGACACAGTGGCTGGTTTACCTGAAGCCCGTGCCTTTAATCAGGCTCAAGCTACTCCATTGAAATTGATTTCTGGCGTGGAAATCTCTACTCGCTGGAACAGTTACGATATCCACATAGTGGCGCTTAACTTCGATGCTGATAATCCAGCGTTATTAGCATTTTTAGAAAACCAGCGTGAATTACGTGAATTACGTGCTCAAGAAATTGGTCATAGATTAGCTAAAGCTGGCATTGAAGGTGCCTACGAAGGTGCTAAGGCGTTGGCGGGTGATGCGGCATTGAGCCGTGGACATTACGCTCGCTGGATGGCTGAAAATGGTCATGCTGTGGATATGCCGAGCGTCTTTAAACGCTACCTTGCCCGCGGTAAAACCGGTTATGTGCCTAATAATTGGGGTGATATGGCCAGTGCCATTGATATCATCCATAACGCAGGTGGATTAGCTGTGTTGGCGCATCCCAGTGGTTATAAGTTATCGGCTAAGTGGCTTAAGCGCTTAGTGCGTGAATTTAAAGAAGCGGGTGGAGATGCCATGGAAGTGGTACTCGGCCAGCAAACGTTAGACGACAGGGCCAATCTTGTGGCGCTGAGCTTACAAAATCAATTGCTTGCATCGATAGGGAGTGATTTTCACTTTCCGAGCAATTGGATAGAATTAGGTAAAAATCTGTATCAGCCCCAAGGTATTGATTGGGTCTGGCAATCGGAATCTTGGATGGAACGACCATGAGTCAGTTTTTTTATGTACATGAAGTAAATCCGCAAACGCGGCTTATAAGTCAGGCGGTTGCCGTATTGAAAAGCGGCGGTGTAATTGTTTATCCCACCGATTCGGGCTATGCCTTAGGCTGCTTGATTGGTGAGAAAGACGCGATGACGCGGATGGCGAGAATTCGTCAAATTGAGAACGATCATAACTTTTCCTTGATGTGCCGCGATTTATCCGAGCTTGCGACTTACGCTAAAGTGGATAATCAGGCGTATCGCATCCTAAAAAGTTGCACGCCTGGGCCTTATACGTTCATTTTCAAAGCGACTAAAGAAGTACCGCGTCGCTTACAAAATGACAAGAAAAAGACCATAGGTATTCGTGTGCCCGACAATGTGATCGCACTGGCGTTGCTTGAAGCCTTAGATGCGCCGCTGATGTCGACCAGTTTAGTGATGCCGAATGCGGAATTTGCCGAGTCTGATCCTGAACAAATTCGTGATTTGCTCGAGCATCAAGTGGATGTGATTATCCACGGTGGTTATTTAGGCGAAAAGCCAACGACTGTGATTGATATGTCTGAAGATGGCGCCGAGATTTTACGTGAAGGCGCGGGTGATATCACGCCGTTCCTCTAAATTTGCCGCATTAGATTTATCGCTAATGGATGCGGGTAAGTGATTCGGATAGTGGTAGTCAACATTTGGCAGTTTTATCGCCGTAGATTTACAGGTATAATCGCGCGTTTGGCGTTAGCCTAGGTTGGATAGCGCAGTGTTGACGGAGCAAGATAGCGGATGCAGGGCACGCAACAAAGTTTACCCTTAGCCGTTATTCGTGGTCAGGCAATGACCGAAATGCCGCTGGATTTGTTTATTCCGCCTGAGGCATTAGAAGTATTCCTTGAGTCCTTTGAAGGGCCATTGGATTTGCTTTTATATTTGATCCGTAAGCAAAAATTAGACGTTGTCGATTTACCCATTCAGCAAATCACCGCGCAGTATTTAGAATATATTACGTTGCTGACTCAGGCTCGAATCGAACTTGCTGCCGATTACTTAGTGATGGCGGCAACGCTTGCCGAGATTAAATCCCGTTTGCTGCTGCCGCGTATGGTGGCCGAAGATGAGGTTGAGGAAGATCCACGGGCACAGCTTATTCGGCAGCTTAAAGCCTATGAAGTGATTAAAGAAGCGTCGCAAAAACTCGATGATTTACCGCGGCTCGAGCGGGATGTATTTCAAGCCAAAGCAGTGGCAGCACCCGACATTAAGCCGTTAATGATCCCGCCAGAAGTCTCGTTGTTTGAAATTGCCCGCGCTTTTGGTGATGTACTCAAACGTATCGATGCCTATGAAGATCATCATGTTAAGCGTGAACAGTTATCGACCCGTGAGCGCATGAGCCAGATTTTAGCCATGTTGAACTCGGAAGATTTTACGGCATTTGAACGTTTATTTACCCTAGAAGAAGGCCGTGCCGGCGTGGTAGTCACCTTCTTAGCTTTGATGGAATTAGTCAAAGAATTATTGGTCGAATTGTACCAAACAGAGCCGTTTTCAACTATTTACGTTAAGGCCTATTAATTGATGCAGATAAATCCGACTCAATTAAAACAGCTTATTGAAGCGAGTTTGTTTGTATTGGGGAAACCCTTGTCGGCGAAAATGTTGAAAGACACTGTATTGGTGGATTTCACTGTTTCCAGAGACAAAATAAAAGCTGCATTGGATGAGCTGCAGCAGGATTATCAAGACAGAGGTGTGCAACTTGTGAAAGTCGCTGGAGGTTATCGCTTCCAGACCTTAGAAGTCTTGAGTCCTTTTTTGCAACCCCTGTGGCAAGAAAAGGCGCCTAAATATTCGCGTGCGACATTAGAAACCTTGGCGGTGATTGCTTATCGTCAACCTGTGACTCGCGGCGATATTGAACAGGTGCGCGGTGTGGCCATTAGTAGTCACATCATAAAAAGTTTGTCAGATAGACATTGGATTAAAGTAGTTGGCCATAAAGAAGTACCGGGGCGACCCGCGTTATATGCCACTACCTTAGAATTTTTAGCATATTTTGGCTTAGATACCTTAGCGGATTTACCGCCGCTGTCGGATACTGAGTCATTGCAGGCGGTTTTTTCAGGTTTGAAATCAGCGCCAGAACAGTCAGAAGAGCAAAATACTAATGAGTGAAAAATTGCAGAAAGTCTTGGCCCGTGCAGGCCATGGCTCCCGTCGTGAGATGGAGGCATGGATTGCTGCAGGCCGAGTTAGTATTGATGGTGAAATTGCTAGCCTTGGGGATCGTATTGAAGCTGATGCTAAAGTACGTATCGATGGCAGAGCCATTTCGTTAAAGTCTGCCGAAGATGTGATTTGCCGTGTGCTGGCATATCATAAACCTGAAGGCGAAATTTGTAGTCGTAAAGATCCTGAAGGCCGTCCAACGGTATTCGATCGCTTACCTAAAGTGCGTGATTCACGCTGGGTAGCGGTTGGTCGTTTAGACATTAACACCTCAGGCTTATTGTTGTTTACGTCAGATGGTGAGTTGGCGAACCGTTTAATGCATCCATCGAACGAAGTCGACCGCGAATACGCAGTGCGTACCTTTGGTGAAATCCCTGAGGCGACAGTGCAACGTTTACGTACTGGCGTCATGTTAGAAGACGGCCCTGCGCAGTTTGATAGCATCAAACCAGCGGGCGGCGAAGGCATGAACCAGTGGTGGCATGTGTGTTTACGCGAAGGTCGCAACCGTGAAGTGCGCCGTTTGTGGGAATCTCAAGAAGTGCAGGTGAGCCGTTTGATCCGTATTCGTTATGGTATGGTCGAACTGCCAAAATCACTGCCTCGCGGTGGCTGGGTTGAATTGCCCGTAGAGCAAGTTAACTACTTGCGTAAGCTGGCAGGTCTTGAGCCCGAAACTCGTACTATGCTCGCCGCTGATAAACACAGCGTAGCCCGTGCTCAGGTGAAGAGTGCTAAAATTCGCCGCGCCGTACGTAAGCATAAAGTAACCGGATCGGGAAAACCTAAGCCATCGCGTCAGCGCAGCTAAGTTGTTTTATCCCAATGAAAAAGGCCGCTAAGCGGCCTTTTTGCTTTCTGTTATTTGCAGCTATGTTATAACAAGTCTCAGTTGGATTGAGGAGTGAATGGATGAAGCTAATTTCAGTGAAACGGATTTGGGAACACGCTGCCCATAATGCGTTTACCGATTTAATCACGTTTCAGGGGGCAATGTTTTGCGTTTTCCGTGAAGGGACAGCCCATGTGTCACCCGATGGTGCGCTACGAATTCTACGCTCAGCAGATTTAGGCGACACTTGGCAGAGCGTGGCGCTGATCCGTTCGGATGAGGCGGATTTACGCGATGGCAAACTGATTGAGTATCAAGGGGAATTACTCTTACTCGGCGGCGGGACTTTACACGATAAGTCTGGTTTACAATCACATCTTTGGCGCTCAGCCAATGGGCTAGCGTGGTCGGATGCGTTAAAAGTCGCTGATAAAGGCTATTGGTTATGGCGCTTAACCGAGCATCAAAATGCACTCTATGGCGTGGGTTATCGCGCTGGGCCTGATGGCGATACCCGCTTGTATAAAAGTGATGATGGGGTGCAGTTTGAGACTTGGTTAAAGGTGTTTAATAATCAAGGTTATGTCAACGAAACTGCCATTGTTTTTCATCAAGAAAACGGCTTTTGTCTATTGAGGCGCGATCCCGTATGGGGCCCAGAATTTGTCGGTTTACTCGGCCGCAGTAAAACGCCATTCACCGATTGGCAATGGCAAGAACTCGATAAGCGCATTGGTGGGCCAGTGATGTTGATGTATCAATCCCGTTTGTTGGCTGTGGTGCGTTTATACGATGAACAAGTTCGCACGGCTTTAGTTGAAATTCATCCAGATACTGGCGTGGTTCAAGAGTTATTGACGCTGCCATCGAAGGGCGATACCAGTTATGCGGGCGTTGTGATTGACGGAAATGAGTTGTGGGTAAGTTATTACTCCAGCCATGAGTTAGCTGACGCACAGCTGGATACGCAAAATTCGCTTGATGAATCAAACAGAGTAGCCAAAGCTAAAACGATGATTTATTTTGCAAAAATTCAGTTAAGCTAAGATTGGCGGTGCGCTATCTTTGTCGTACTTAATGTCATCGACAAGTTCTGGGTTTCATTTTGAGAATATCTAAAATAATAAAGAGCCCTTGATAGGCCCTTTAATATTGCTGAATCATATCGGCAGAAACTGAATAAGCGATTCGATTACTGTGCGTTAAACTGCTGTCCGTTGACGGCACTAGAATCTTGACCCATCAAATATAAATAGGTCGGCATGATCTCTTCAGCGGTTTTGAGATCCAGTGGATTCTCTGCAGGGTAGGCTTTAGCGCGCATCTCAGTGCGGGTAGCTCCTGGATTGATGCTGTTAACTCGAACTGAGGTGCCATCGCATTCATGGGCGAGAACTTGCATCATGCCTTCGGTGGCAAATTTAGAGAAAGCATAAGGTCCCCAATAGGCGCGGCCTTGACGACCTACACTGCTCGACGTAAAGATAATAGATGCACTGGGTGCTTGGCGCATCACAGGTAGTAATGCTTTAGTTAGCATGACTTGGGCCGTGACGTTCACTTTGAGCACGTCTTCGAGTGATGGAATATCTATGTGTTCAAACGGACCTAAGGCACCGAGTAAGCTAGCGTTATGTAATAAGCCGTCTAAATGATCGAATTGTTCGGCTATGGTATCGGCCATATCGCGATAATTTTGTTCCGTTGCGCCCTTAAGATCCAATGGCACTATGGCAGGTTTGGGATAACCGGCTTGTTCTATTACGTCGTAAACTGCTTCCAATTTTTTCACTGTTTTACCAAGTAAAATCACAGTGGCGCCGTGTTTTGCAAACTCAATGGCGGCGGTTCGGCCTATGCCAGCACCAGCGCCTGTGACTAAAATCGTCTTGCCCTTGAGTAAATCTTTTGTTGCTTGATATTCCAACATGAGTCTCTTTTTCCTCTTGGCGAGAATGCCCGCCACTTCTAGAGTCGCCGAAGTGATAAACGCATGTTTCAAACAAATGAATGAAACTTTGTTATCAATAGCTAAAATCTTTGTGACAAACTTGTGGCTAACTCAATATTTTTACGTTAACTTGAAATGAGTTAGGGGCTAACATAAGCCCTATTGGTCACAGATCTAAAAGCTATTGTGACTAATTTCTTGGGGAAAACAAAACTATTACAACAAGATTTGGGGAAAAAAGATGAAAAGACTCATTTTGGGTGTTGCGATTGCATCTGCACTGGGCCTCACAGGATGTGGTGAGGACAGTTTTAATGAACTCAAGGATAAGACAGAAGTGCTCATCCCTGAATCGCACATGGTGTTCGACCCTGCTAATTCAAAAGTTCCATTACCGAATGATTTGCTGTTCAGTGGCACCAAAGATGGCACATTATCAATTCCGGGTGAAAGCTCGGGCAATTATGTTGATCCACAAATAGCGCTTGGGGCGTTAGATGGGTGGTCGACAACATCACCGATTTCTATTGATATCGATTTGGCGAAAAAACATGACGGTACACCGCTGACCTTAATGGCGGCATCGGTTTCACAACCGGGTGCTGTCAGAATGTTTGAAGCCACAGTAGGCGGCGCATTATCATCTGATCCCGAATGTAAGGCTAAACCTTCAGTTTCAGCCTGTAAAGTGGGCGCTGAGTTGCAGTTTGGCGTTGACTTTATATCAACCGCTTCGGGCAAAAAAGTGGTAATAATTCCGCTTAAGCCACTCAAAGCTGGGCAATCTTATATTTATGCGACAACGAATCTTATTCAAGATTCTGAAGGTCGTGGTATCGCTCCTTCAACGACCTATGGTTTGTTGAAGCTGGATATCAATACGTTACCTTTAGAAACGCCAGACCAATTGATGCTGCAAACCTTAGTGAATAGTTATGAGAAAGGGATTGCTGCGGCCCATAAGGTCGATCCTTTAACCATCAGTTACTCTGGCTTATTTACAACTCAGTCTGTTGCTAACGTCTATGAAACCACCAAATTGCTGATGGCGAAGGGTGCTCCCTATGCACCAAGCTTTGCCCAGATGCCAACACCAACTGGATTGACTGTGGCTCAAGTGGCGGGCTTAACACCAGCTGCTGGATCTGCCTATGTTGCCGCAAACTTGGCTGATGTGTATACGGCAAAAATTAAACTGCCTATTTACGGTGATTGTTCTTCAGTTGGTTGTTTATCCGCTGAAGGTAAACCATTAATTAATGGTCATTGGAAAGCCCAAGGTGATAGCCCTGTATCTGTGCTACTAGCATTGCAAGCGGGCACACTCAGCCAGAATAATTTTGGTATGCAAGCGGTGGCTAATGGTATTGCCAACCCTGCAGATGCTTTAGCCAATCCCTCGTTAATGGCGGGTAAAACATGGGTTTTAGACGATGGTACGGCAGTTGATAAAACCAAACATCTGACTAAATTCAATCCTATTCCAGCAATCAAAGGTTATGAAACAGTATCTGTACTGATTTCTATGCCCAATGCAACGAAATTGGCCGCTTTTTATCAACAGCAAGGTCGTGAGTTTATTCCTCCTACATCTGGTTGGCCAACAACAATTGCCCTTCACGGTTTAGGTGGCGGTAAAGAAATGTCATTGGCCTATGCCGGTACGTATGCCGCAATGGGGGTTGCGACTGTTGCTATTGATATGCCACTTCACGGTGCGCGTTCATTCGATGCTAACGGTGATGGGATTTATGAAGTCTCTGCGACAGATCCTGCCTTCGGTGCAGTTGTCGGTAAACCGGACGCCTTTAAAAATGGTAACCCGTTGGTGTTTGTGAATATTTCTAGCACTTTGTCGGTGCGAGATAACTTCCGTCAAGCGACGATGGACCATTTAGGGGTGCGTCTTGCCCTTACGGGCTTAGCACAGGGCTTAGCACAAGCAGGTCAGCCGCAAGTATTTGATGTGACTAAAATCAGTGCTCAAGGTCTGAGTTTAGGCGCCATTGTGGGCACCGATTTTGCGACCTATGCCAGCACAGGCATGAAGAATCCAGCAACCGGCGATGCCTTGCCAAATGCTTATGCTATCAATGCTGTATCCTTAGTTGCGCCAGCAGGTGGATTAGCAGGATCATTCGCAGGTTCTGCAACCTTTGGCCCAGTACTGTTTAGTAATATTACGGCATCTGCAACTTTCCAAGCACAGGTCGATGCGGCTAATACAGCAGGTTATGAGCCCGGTAGCCCTGAATATGCGGCACTGGTGCAGGGGGTATATGCCCAATTTATTCCGACTTTTGCCTTTGCGGTTCAAACAGCGGTAGATTCTGCAGATCCTGTTAACCATGCTGCTATGTTAAAAGCGACTGGCTTACCTGTGCACTTAATTGAAGTGGCGGGTGATGGTAACGGTAACTTAGCAGACCAAGTGCTGCCTAATCGCGTCGATAACTTCCTATTATCGGGCACTGAGCCGCTGATCGCTGCCATCGGGCTACCTTGTGCCGATAGCACGAGCAAAGGTCATGGCGTTGTACGCTTCGCTAAAGGTCACCACAGTTCGATTGTTGATCCTAAAGAAAAGGAATCAACGGATGGTATGGCCGCGGCTGCCACGGTTGAAATGCAGACTCAAGTGGCAACCTATGCAGCTACTGCAGGTAAGGGCGATGCGACGATTTTAGTGACAAACAGTGAGGTCATTGCAACTTGTCCTAACTAATCTTGCCTTAATCGGAAAAACCCAGCCTTTGCTGGGTTTTTTTATGGGCCTTTAGGCTGTTAGAATAGCGCGCAATTGACTGAATGATGTAACGCCCTAACGGAGAACACTTTGGAATTTTTATACGAGTATGGAATGTTTTTGGCGAAAGCCGTCACAATAGTGGTCGCAATCGTTGCCGTTGTTATTGTGGTGTTGGCTTCCACTGTAAAACACAAGTCAGATAAGGGCGAGCTGAGGATCACTAACTTGTCTGAAGAGTTAGAAGAACTTAAGCATGGCTTAAAAGAAGAACTTCTGTCAAAGAAACAATTCAAAGCCTATGAAAAGCAATTAAAAGCTGACGAAAAGGCAAAAGACAAGGCCGCAGATGAAGCCTGCACGGGCAAAGTGTTCGTGATTGATTTTAAGGGCAGTATCGATGCCGCTGAGGTCGCATCACTGCGTGAAGAAATCAGTGCAATTATCGCTATCGCAGAAAAAGGCGATGAAGTGGTTGTCAATGTAGAGAGTGGCGGTGGTATGGTGCATGGTTATGGTTTAGCCTCCAGCCAGTTAGATCGCTTACGTCAAGCAGATATTCCATTGACTGTCTGTGTTGATAAAGTCGCCGCCAGTGGTGGCTATATGATGGCTTGTGTAGCGAATAAAATTTATGCTGCACCTTTTGCCATTGTCGGTTCTATTGGTGTTGTTGCTCAACTGCCTAACTTTAATCGCCTGCTGAAAAAGCATGAAATTGATTATGAGCAACATACGGCCGGTAATTTTAAGCGCACCTTGACAGTATTTGGTGAAAACTCCGATGAGGGAAGACAGAAGTTTCAAGAAGAACTCGAAGAAACCCACGTCTTATTTAAAGCGTTTGTTGGTAAGTATCGCCCTGAGTTGGATTTAGTGAAAGTCGCTACTGGCGAGCATTGGTACGGTCAGCAAGCTATTGAATTAGGTTTAGTTGATGCGATTTCGACCAGCGATGATGTGATAATGTCACTCGCCACAGAGCGTACTGTGTACAAGATACGTTATCAGGTGAGAAAGAAACTTGCCGATAAAATTGCCCACGGTGCTTCTTTGTCTGTGAACGCTATTTTCAATCGCCTCATAGAAAAAAATCGTCCTATGTAATTCTGTCTATTGGTGAATAAAAGTAAAAACGCCTGCATTTGCAGGCGTTTTCATTTGCTTAGCTTTCGCGGCTAATACCGAAGTGGGTTAGATTTGATAGCTGATATGTTGATGGAAGCGTACGATGAGATCTTCACGCTCCGGATCGACACCTATGTCCGCAGCAAAGGCCTTCAGGGCTGTTTCAACATTGTTCATAAAGCGACCGAAACCCGAATCGTCACAGTCCTTAGTACCTGCCACTATGGTAAAGTGCGCGGCTTCGACTAAGTTATCGGCATCCCAGCGACGGATAACTTGTTGCTCAGTCGCATTAGGATCGAACCCTATCATTTGTACTTCGGCTTTGCTGTCGAGCTTTTCAAACTTACTGTTACGCACAAGCGGTGTTAAGCCGTTCGCTATCATAGCAAGGCGTGTCAGCTGTCTATTAGCTGCCGCTTTGAGGAAGCAGTCTTCAAGATGCTGATATAAAGGCGTAAAGTCAGTGGCTGAGTCAGGTAATAAACCCTGTTTGAGTTTGCGACTCAGCGGCAAGCTCACCGTCACATAGGTAAGAGAGCTAACGTTTTCTGGTAACTCACATTTTCTGGCTTTATATCTTGGGCCGATGGCGCGCAGTTTATAACCATAGGTTTCTTTATAGCCCTTAGCTTTTGCGAACAGATCATAGGATAAATGCTGATGGTCGCGGACCTTAACCTTAAGATCGCTTATTGGCATTAAGGGCATTAATTCAGTGAGCAACTCACGCACCTTGATATGGAAACTGGCGGAATTACTGCGAATATCGTCACCTGTGGCGAGAAACACAATGCGCAGTTTGCGGGCGCGATAGTTTTCTTGCGAGAATAAGTTTTGGGCTTCGTGGTAGGCTGGATTATAAAAAAATAGAATTTGTTCAGTGGTTTGGAAGCAATATGCTTCGGTATGGTAACGCACTACTGGCAGTTTATCGTTAGTGATCACGTGAACATTACGGAGATCGTGTTGTTCTGCCAAATTAAATATCAAACGGCTTAACGTTTGATAACAGCTTTGATAATCGGGATATTGATTGAGTAGCTCATCCGTCACCTTGATTTCGGCTGTGATGTATTGATTTGTACGGGCTTCCTTGGGTATGTACACTTTTTGCTGATGGCTAAGGGACATATTGACTCCTTGTTTGAGTTAACCATTTGCTAACACGAATTTTACTGTTTATCTATAGGGTTAATCTTGCGTTAGAACACGTTTTTATCCGTTGAGTATGAGTTTAGCTAAGTAAGCGGTTCGTTAGCTTAAAATAGCAGCTATTTTATTGGGTTAACGCATTTTCTATCCATGGTTGCATCCAAGCCGCAATCTGAGCTTGTGCCTTTTCGTTGGGATGAATGCCATCCCTTTGCATTAATTCTGGATGGGGCGCGATATCCTGCATAAAGAAGGGGATCAACACTATATCCTGGGTTTTAGATATGTCTTGATACACTTGGGTGAACTTTTGGGTATAGCGAGGGCCATAGTTAGGCGGTACCATGATCTCGGTCAGCAGCACTTTTGCGCCGCTATCTTTGGCTAGGGTAATGATTTGGATTAGATTATTTTCGAGTTGCGTTGGGGGGAATCCACGTAAACCATCATTACCTCCTAGCTCAACGACCACAAGATCGGGAGCAACAGAATCGAGCAAGGCGGGTAATCGGCGTAGGCCGCCCGCTGTGGTTTCGCCGCTCACTGAGCCATTGGTAAACTGATGTTCGGGCAGATTTTTTTGCAGTAGTGCTACCCAGCCTGACTGTTCTGCCATGCCGTAGCTAGCGCCTAAGCTATCGCCGAGGATCAGTATCTTTGCCGCGTGAGCGGGCGTGACCATGAGTACACTCAGTAGGATGAATGCCCCTAGGGTCTTCGCCATTGATTTTAATCTTAGCGATTGATACCAGAACGATTTATATAAGAAGGATCCTATGTCTAACGTCATCTTAAAAAACAGTGCCATTAATGTTGTTAACCTCGAAAAATCAGTGATTACTCAGGAAGGAACGCTCACTATCCTCAAGGGCATTAACTTAGATGTCAAGCAAGGTGAGAGTGTGGCTATTCTCGGCCCATCAGGTTCAGGCAAATCCACCTTATTGGGATTGCTTGCGGCGCTTGATACGCCTACGTCGGGGGAGATTTGGCTCGATGGTGTGGCATTATCACCACTGAATGAAGAGCAAAAAGCTGCACTGCGTAAACAGAAGGTCAGCTTTATTTTTCAATCCTTTATGTTAGTAGATACCTTAACTGCGCTTGAGAACGTCATGTTACCCGCCGAGCTTGCTGGCGTGAGCAATGCCAAGGAAAAAGCGCAGGCCATGTTGGTGCGGGTTGGTTTATCCCATCGCTTGACCCATTTACCCAAACAGCTTTCGGGTGGTGAACAGCAAAGGGTGGCGATTGCCCGCGCTTTTATCTGTGAGCCTACAGTTTTGTTTGCCGATGAACCAACTGGCAATTTAGACAGCGTCAACGGCCATAAGATTGCCGATATGTTGTTTGAGCTTAATCAAGAAAGCCATACAACCTTAGTCCTTGTTACCCATGATCTGCTGCTGGCCAAGCGGTGTGAGCGTCAACTGGTGATGGATAACGGCCATTTACAGGAAGATATCACTCAAACAGAACTGCTAGCTGATGTTAAGGAGGCTTAATAATGGAGTTAAGTCTGGCATGGCGCCTGTTTAAACGCGAGTTACAGCAGGGACAATTGTTACTGATTATCCTCGCTATTACGCTCGCGGTTTTGTCTGTGAGTGGCTTGGCGCGGGTGAGTGAACGTCTGCAAGTGGCAATTAGTGGTCAAGCGTCACAGTTTATTGCTGCCGACCGTATTATCGATTCGCCGGTTAAAATTGATGCGGCGATTTTATCCAAAGCCGAAGCGCTTGGGCTTAAGCATGTGACTAACATGCAATTTAATTCCATGGTCTATTCGGGAGATAAGTTTCAGTTAGTCACAGTACGCGCCGTAGAGTCGGGTTACCCGCTTAAGGGCGATATTGAACTCACCAGTGGTAAAACCAAGGCGTTACCTCAAGCGGGCGAAATCTGGTTTGAGACTCGCTTAGGCGGACTTTTGGGTTATCCCAAATCCATCGAACTAGGTAACAGTGAATTTGTGCTCAGCAATGAGATCAGTCGCTTGCCCGACGCGGGCTTTAATCCTTTTGCTTCATCGCCCGTGGTATTGATGCGCATGGAAGATGTCGCCAAAACGGGAGTGATTCAACCGGGCAGCCGCGTGACTTATCTGTATCAATTTGCTGGCGATGAAGCTTCGCTTACGGCCTTTGAGCAAAGTGTTAAACCGCTTTTGAATAGCACCCAGCGTTGGGTCGATGTGCAATCCGGTGACTCGCCGATAGCGGGAGCGGTTAAGCGAGCGGAGCGCTTCTTACTGCTGGCAAGTTTGATGGGCATTGCATTGGCCTGCGCGGCGATAGGTATTGCCGCCCAGCGTTATTGTCAGCGCCATTACGATGTGGTGGCCATGCTGAAAACCTTTGGCGCCTCGGCAAAGCAAATTCGTCTGTTGTTTGGTACTCATTTATTGTTGGTAACGCTACTGGGAATTGGTCTAGGTCTTATTGGGGGAGGGTTACTCGATTTTGGGATCAGTTATCTATTGCCACCCGAAATTGCGGCCTATTCACCGCCACTCACACGGCCATTACTACTCGGCATCAGCACAGGGCTTATCAGCGCCTTTATGTTTTCGGCTTATCCATTGATGCGTTTACTGGCTATTCCGCCACTGCGGGTGTTGCAGCGCCAGTTAGAAGGCTTACAGCTTGGTATGTGGCTGCATTTGCTACTGAGTCTAGGGGCTATGGCGCTATTGGGCTATTTGTATTCCCAAAGTTGGACTTTGACTCTGACTGTGGTCGCGGCTGTGCTATTGCTGGCTGCGCTATTAAGTCTGCTTGGATTTGTGATGATACGAGCAGGACACAGTGTTGGTATGAAGACTACCAATCCTTTGCAATTAGCGCTGGCGGGGCTAAGGCGTCGTGCGCGGCAAAATGCGGTGCAATTGGTTGGCTTTAGCGCTGCACTGGTACTGTTATTGACTATTTTGGCGTTAAGACAAGATTTACTTAACGAATGGCAAAAACAGTTGCCCGAAAATGCGCCTAATTATTTCCTTGTCAATATTGCGCCTGATGATGCAAAGCCCTTGAATGATTTCATGACGGCGAAGGGGATAGTGGCGACAGACATTTATCCGGTGATCCGTGGCCGATTAACTCAAATTAACGGTGAAGCGCTGATTTCGAATGAACAGTCAGAAGCGGGTGAAAAGGGAAGAGTGGGCATTTCGCGCGAGTTAAACCTAACGTGGCGCAATACACTGCCTGCTAACAACGAACTGTTAGAGGGGCATTTTAATCAAGCCGCCGATGAAGTGTCGGTGGAGTCCGGCGTGGCGGAGCGTCTGGGTATTGGTCTTGGCGATAAGCTGACTTACGTGATTGATAATCAAGAGCTCACAGTTAAAGTTGCCAGTATTCGTGCCGTGCATTGGGAAACACTGCAACCGAACTTCTTTATGATTTTCACCCAAGAAGCGCTCGCGCCTTTTGCGTATACCTCGATGGCGAGTTTTTATCTGAATGATCAGGCGACTAACGATAAGACTATTAATGCTGATGGTACGCCTAAGGATGCAGTGATCCTTGCGCTTATTCAGCAATTTCCGACGATATCTATCATAGATGTTGGCGCTATGGTGGGGCAGTTGCGGCAGATAATTGAGCAAGTGTCGCTGTCGTTGTCTTTAGTGCTGGCCTTAGTGTTATTAGCCAGTGCCTTAGTCTTGATTGCACAGACTGAGGCTGGCATGGCAACTCGGCAACGTGAACTGGCGGTGTTACGTACCTTTGGTGCTTCAGGATGGTTATTGCGCAGTGCAACGGGTTTAGAGTTCGCCTTACTTGGCGGTATTGCGGGTGTGTTAGCCGTAATTGTGGCCGAATTTGCGTTATATCTACTTAAGACGCAAGTATTTGAACTTAATGTATACATGCACTGGCCTTGGTGGGGTATTGCCCCTGTTTCTGGAGCCTTAATCGTCGCCTTACTAGGGGTTTGGCGTTGTCGACAATTGCTCAGCCAATCTTGCTCTGAGCTATTAAAGGCTGGGAGCTAGGGCGGTTTGTGAACTCTGTTGATGGGCTAAAACATAAAGCTTATTAAGACAACAAGCTGAGCCAACATTAAAAGCACTGATGCGACATAAGCTCAGTGCTTTTTTGTTATGGGGTTGATTCTGCTGCACTTGAATTGAATATGCTTTTTACATCGGCTTACAAATTGATCTGTGCTTAAGCAGGTAGCAACAGAACTTAGTGCAACGCAATGGGTCTATCTAACTGAGAACAGCGACTAGCTTATATATGCCATAGAGGGAATATTATGTTCAAAGGAATAACAAAACTGCTTAAGGATAATCGCTCCTTTTTTCTGTTTATCAGTTTAATGCTAGTGTTCAGGAGCGCGGTAGCCGATTGGAATACTGTGCCATCGGGTTCTATGCTGCCGACTATCGTCGAGGGTGATCGCATTCTTGTTAATAAGATGGCTTATGATCTTAGGGTGCCATTTACGCATATCGCATTAGTTAAACTGGCAGATCCTGTTCGCGGCGATATCGTGGTATTTGACTCGAAAAAGGCCGATAAAAAACTGATTAAGCGGGTAATAGCTGTGCCAGGCGATACTGTGATGATGCAGGATAATCGCTTGTATTTAAACGGTGAACTGCTCAGCTACACATCCCAAGCATTGAGTGCTTATGCTCCCGCTGATGTGACAGAAATGCAGGAAAATTTACTTGGTATGGTCCACAGTATTCGCCTTAACCCTGTACCCTCAAGGCTTGCCAATTTTGGACCTGTCACAGTGCCAGATGCGCATTATTTAGCCCTGGGTGATAATCGTGATAACAGCGCTGACTCTCGGGTTATTGGCTTCGTGCCCCGTGATGAGATTGTTGGCCGTTCAAGTTCAGTCGTTTTCTCCCTTGATTATGATTATTACCTGCCTCGGCCTGAACGCTTAATGCGTGAATTCTAGTCTTAACTATTTTGAACCATGAAATAGGGCGCCAAAGTCGGCGCCCTATTTTTTAAGTGATTGAGTTATAAACAACTACTTCATAAAGCTCAGATAGCCCTGTAAGACAATTAAGTTAACTATGTCGATAAAGAAGGCTCCGACGATAGGTACTACCATAAAGGCTTGGGGTGATGGCCCTGTGCGTGAGACGAGCGCGCCCATATTCATTACTGCTGTTGGGGTTGCACCCATACCAAAGCCGCAGTGGCCACCGGTGATCACCGCAGCATCGTAATTACTGCCCATGACTTTGAACGTCACGAAATAGGCAAAAATGGCCAATACTGCGGTTTGTACCAGTAAAATCACCAGTAGCGGGATCGCTAAATCAAAAATTTCCCATAACTTTAAAGTCATTAAGGCCATTGAGAGGAAGAGTGACAGCGCGACAGTCCCTATCACATCGATACTTTCGGTATGGGGTTTGTAACCGCGGGTGAGTTCTGTGAGATTAGCGATGAGCACGCCAAGAAAAAGAGCATATACAAAGTCGGGCATCTTTAGCCATGCAATACCCGATTGGCTGATCCACAGCGTGAGCAATTTTGATCCTGCAACACACAACAACAGCACAAACAGAGTTTCTAATATGGTTTTGGCGGTGACTTGGTCTTCTTCTAAGTGATCATAAGTGACTAAATGCGGATGTTCACTGTGATGCTTGCGGCCAACCCCATAGCGAGAAACGAGATTATATTTACCGATTAATCGCTGCGCGACGGGGCCACCGATGATCCCACCCATGATCAAACCAAAGGTTGCCGCGGCCATAGCAAACTCTAAGGTGTTGATACCGTAGCGCTCAGCAAAGGTTTGTGACCAAGCGACGCCGGTACCATGGCCGCCCGACAGGGTAATTGATCCTGCGATAAGTCCCATGATGGGATCGAGCCCCAATAGGCTGGCTAAACTGACGCCGACGGCATTTTGAATCACAATATACACTGAGGCCACACCTAAAAAGATGAAGACTTTTTTACCACCGCTGAGCAATAGCTTGTAGTTTGCCGAGAGACCAATGGTGCTAAAAAACATCAGCATTAAGGTATTTTGCAGTGATAGGCTGAAGTCGAGACTGATATTTTGAAAGTGAAGAAATGTGACTCCCGCGGCGACAACAAGGCCACCCACTATGGGTTCGGGGATATTATATTGCCTGAAGACACGTACATGGCGATTGATAGAGTGGCCGATAAACAGCACGAAAATGGCAATTAAAAATGATTCTAGCTCGCCAATCATATAGGTCATGTGCATGAAAATTCCTTACAAACTGTCTTAGTGCGGGCGTTTCATTGGGCACAATGTCCAATGAGAAGTAACCCATCTTGTTATTAAGTACCTGCTAATGCTGGATGTTAAGCGCTTGATGTCGAGGACAGATCAGTGTCAATCCGATAAAAAATTTAAAGGACGAGTAGGCGCGAGTGTGTATCGTTTTATGGTATACAGACCAAGAACAGCAGATTAAATAGCCTGTTCCTGAGCATAAATAACTGTCTATTTATGAGGTGTTGCTGAGTCTATCTGTGGTCAAGGCTGAGGCGGTTAATGCGTGCCTCCTATGACCGAATGGAGGCGAGTTTAGCAGAAAATGGACGGATTGTCGCTAAATCATAATATAAATCATGATGTTACATTCTTGTTTTTCTAGTGTTGCTAAAATAATGGCAAGATTGACGTTACAATATACCTAGCTGTTGAGCGGATTTGAGTACTAAGATCCGCCTGCATCAGCCACTGATTTTATCAGCATATTAAAGCTGAGTTTAGGCTCTAGCGTGCTAGCCTATTTGGCTAACACGTTTGTTAAGGCGTTATCGAGATCACTGAATTGAAACTGAAAACCCGCTTCGAGGGCACGTTTGGGGTAAACAAATTGCCCTTCCGTCAGCAGCTCCGACATTTCGCCCATCGCTAAGCGTAATGCAAGCGGTGGGGTCGTGATTAACGCTGGGCGATTAAGTGCTTTTCCGAGCGCTTTGGTAAACACGGCGTTACTCACTGGATTGGGTGCTGTGGCATTAAATATGCCTTTACAGTGTTGTTGAGTGAGTAAAAAATCAATAAGGGAAATGAGATCCTGCACATGGATCCAGCTCATACCTTGGCGTCCATGGCCAATTGGGCCACCTAGTCCGAGTTTAAATGGCGGTAACATTTTCTCTAAGGCACCACCTTTACCTAGCACGATACCAATACGGATAATGCAGACTCGTGTGTACTCTGAGGTTGCATTTAGCGCCTCTTGCTCCCATTTTCGACAGATGTCATGGCTAAACTCAACATGGGCACCACTAGACTCATCGAGTAATTTATCATCGTGCCGCCCGTAATAACCGACTGCCGAACCACTCACCATGATCTGAGGAGGAGTGCTACTCTGCTGTATTAGCTGAGTTAATCTTGCCGTAATATCCCAGCGACTATCACAAATGCGTTGCTTCTGGTTTTTACTCCAACGTTTAGCGACTATGGGTTCACCCGCAAGATTTACAATGGCATCAATGTGATTTAAGTTGCTTAGCGCATCGAGACTCTCGAGGTAATGGTGCTGATTGCCGAGCACTTTTTGTGTTTGTTGCACTGAGCGAGTTAATAACGTCAGTTGATGATATGGCGCCAGTCGTTCGACTAATTGGCGGCCAATAAAGCCGCTTGCGCCGGTGATCAGTATATTCATGGAACCTCTCTTAATTGGTTAAGCTCTGCGGATATATACCAAAATGCGGTGTGCAACGATCACTTAGTCGGGGTATTTTTAGCCAGATTATTTTTGATAACATAACTCCATTGAGACTGAATCGGCAAAGCGTAGTGCATGGGGTTTGTCGATTTCGACACTGGCAAATTCAACCCAAGGATGCTCACTGGCGATGGCCAGCGTTTGGCTGGTGAGATTTTCGAGTAATGAGAAACGGTTATTCTCAATCAGTTCAATGATCTTTTTAGTGATAGTGCGGTAATTGAGCGCATCCTCGACATTGTCACTGTTGCGGGCACGTTCGGCACAATAATGGATCACGACATTAATGATCACGTCTTGGCGATTTTGGATTTCATCGTCTTTAATGCCAATAAAAGTACGAAGTCTTAAGTTTTTAATGCGTATAATCGCGGTTTCTGGTTTCATAATGACAAATGGCTATCTTAAGCTAAAGTTTCTGAGGTTAAGTGGTTTCAAGGGTTAGCCTAACAATTTTATCTAAGATCAAGAAGGATTTTTAATAAATGACTCGACCTAATGCGCCCTCTGCTGCTTATCGTGGCTTTGCGGTTATGGCCTTTGTAGTGATTATTTTGGCAGGGATTAAGGCGGCGAGCCCGATTGTGGTGCCGTTTGTGCTGTCCAGTTTTCTTGCGGTGATTTGTAATCCTGCAATCGGTTTGATGACAAAGTTCCGTGTGCCTAAATGGCTGGCAGTGATCCTCTTGATGGGTTTTATTGTTTTGATGGGCCTATGGTTAGCCTCGGTCGTCGGCAGTTCTGTCAATGAGTTTTCTAAACAATTGCCCCAATATCGCGATCAGCTGGTGGAGCAGTTTTCGTGGATTATCCATAAATTACAGGCATTAAATATTCAGATTTCGAAGGATCAGGTATTAGCCTATTTTGACCCTGGCATGGCCTTGTCCATGACCACAAATATGCTATCGGGTGTCGGCAATGTGATGGCGAATTTATTTCTGATCATCCTCACTATCGTCTTTATGCTGTTTGAAGCTCAGTCGCTGCCAAAGAAATTGCATCTGGCATTGGACGATCCTGATATGCGCTTAAAGCAGATTGACCGCTTTTTACAATCTGTGAATCAGTACATGGTGATCAAGACTTTAGTGAGTTTGGCTACTGGGATCATCGTCGGTGTGGGATTGACCTTCATTGGCGTGGATTACGCCATGTTATGGGCGGTGATTGCTTTCCTGTTTAATTACATTCCCAATATTGGTTCTATCATTGCCGCCATTCCAGCGGTGTTGTTGGCCTTTATTCAGCTTGGCCCTGCGGCTGCGGGGGGGACTGCACTTTTGTACGTGGGTGCCAACATGGTGATGGGCAATATCATTGAGCCTAAATTTATGGGGCGCGGCCTGGGGTTATCGACCTTAGTGGTATTTTTATCATTAATTTTCTGGGGCTGGTTATTAGGTTCTGTGGGCATGTTGCTGTCAGTGCCATTGACTATGGTGGTTAAAATTGCCCTCGAATCGAGTAAGAGTGGTAATTGGTTAGCCATTTTATTATCGGACGATATTGAAGATAAGTTCTTGGCCAGTAACACGGAAAATTCAATTCCCAATGGCGATGAAGCCAATACAAGTGCAACTGAGAGTAAGTAGTAGAAGATGCAAAGTTTTATACAAGCGCTAGCGACAATTGAGTTAGGTGATGATGCGGTGCGGTTATTCCACGGCCGCGGTGGGCATTACGTGGGTTGTGAGCACCTATGTTTAGATTGGTTTGCACCCGTACTATTGCTGACCAGCTTTACTCCCTTGGAGGATACGGATTTAACCCTCTGCCAACAGGCGATTGCAGCGCGCTGGCAAGCTATTAGGCCAGATAGCCAATTGAATTTAGTCTACCAATACCGTAGTGCGGGGGAGACGTTTACCCAATTATTGCAAGGTGAAGTGCCTGAGCCGCATATCGTTAGCGAAAATGGCGCACGGTTTCAGGTGCACCTAATGCGCGGACAAAACCACGGACTCTTCCTCGATATGGCTAATGGTCGCGAGTGGGTTAGAGCAAACGCCCGTTATAAAAAGGTGCTTAATTTGTTCGCTTATACCTGTGGTTTCTCGGTCGCGGCATTACAAGGGGGCGCCGATGAAGTTGTGAATATGGACATGAGCAAAGGCGCATTAGGCATAGGTAAGCAGAACCATTTGCTGAATGGCTTTAGCGCGGGAGCCCGTTTTTTAGGCCATGATATTTTTAAATCTTGGGGCAAACTGAAAAAGCTCGGTCCCTACGACATTGTTGTTGCCGATCCACCGAGCAATCAAAAGGGCAGTTTTGTCGCGACTAAGGATTATGTGCGTTTAATTAGGCGTTTACCTGAGTTGCTTGCCGAGAATGGCGAAGTATTACTGTGTCTAAATGCACCTGAACTCGATACCGCTTTCCTGCGTCAACAGGTAGCGGAAGCAGCACCTGCACTCGAATACATAGAGCGCTTAGCCAATCCGCTAGCCTTTATGGATGTGTCGGAAGAGAAGTCACTTAAGGTGCTTCGCTACCGCTTATCGGCTCAAGCCTAGGC
Organism: Shewanella sp. NKUCC05_KAH; assembly: GCF_019345585.1. NCBI lineage: Bacteria > Pseudomonadati > Pseudomonadota > Gammaproteobacteria > Alteromonadales > Shewanellaceae > Shewanella > Shewanella sp. NKUCC05_KAH. The sequence continues at coordinate 44,761 of NZ_JAHKQZ010000008.1, read as the reverse complement.
CTGATTTAGCTTAACTGGCCAGTATTAACTGGCCTTTTTTGTCGGCTTAGGTTGAGTGTTTAGCTTTCTACACTGTCGCTTATTACTCAGCACTTATTATTCAGTAGCTTAATCGCTCAGATAGCAGTAGCTTAATCGCTCTGATAGCTGCGATCGCCCATAGGCTTCAATCACTTTACTGACTTGATGTTGGTCTAAGTGTTTGAGGGCGAAATTTCACCATAAAGCCTGCCCTGAACATCTAATGGCATTCCCTAGATTCATTTTATGTAAGCGATTTCTGTTAATCGCTTTTGTGTATAAAGCGAATGATGAAATGGCGTCAGCATGGCCTCAACACCCTCGTAGAAAGTGAAAGTCTTTCATGCCGAATCACTGATTGTGAGCTATTTAAATGATAACTAGCCTTAAATGCCATGTTTGGCGATACAAAACTGAAAGTTTTCTGTAATTGTGGCTTTTGCTTTGTTATACTCCCGCCCACGGAATGTATCCCTTTCCTCATAGGCAAAATGTCAGCATAGAATGGCAAGCCTCTGCGACCTTACCCAATCAAGCAGGAGTTGTTATGGAAGTTCATGAATACGAAAATGCTTATTATCAAGTGAAAGATGATGTACTAACGTCTTTACCTGCTGAAAGCGAAGAAGAAGTGATCCAGGCTTAATCGATAACGATTAAACTGACGGTACTTATGAGTCGGAAATAACAGAACAAGCACAAAAAATAGCAACCTTAGGGTTGCTATTTTTTTGGCTGAAAGTAATCAGGATGATTGTATGACAAGGTATGCGCGGTGAAGGCAAGAAAGGGGGGTTAACCGTTAACTTTGCGCTTTTCTGGCAGAAGTTCGACGATAATCCATTGGCTACCAATTTTGTGTAGGCGTATGGTCCTGTCATCAATCCATGGTTGCCCACCTTTAAGACCTTTCATTTTGACCACAACAATGACGTCTTTGGTAAATTTGCGGAAGAAGTCGATATCGATATCATCAATTTCCATTTCAACATTGGTCATAGATAGGCCGAGCATATTACGCTGTACGGCTGCGGCAATGTGGTAATGGGTGAGCACTTGTTTAATGGGATCGTCGACGTATTGCTTGGCTTGTTCAACATTACGATCAACATAAATCGCTTGAAAAAAGCCTAAGCTCACTTCTTCCGGTGATAACTGGCGCTGCTCTTGCGTTGAGGGCTCGCCACAACCGAAGAGAAACAGGAGGGAGAAAAAAAATAGAGTTCGCATAAGTTTTAGTTATTGGAATTTGTTCCGAGTATCGCGATTTTAGCTGTAATGTACAAGTCTTGTCGTGATTCGCTGTCTATTGTGAAAAGCATTGACTCAAACCTCATGTGTGTGGCATATAGTTAGGAGTCATATAAAAAGGTTATCCACAGAAACTGTGGAAAACTATGTTGAAGACTTCAGTGATACTTTGTAAGTCACTGATATTGTCTTGCTTTATTTGCTGGTTAAAAAGTGACGCTTTTCTGCTTTCCATTATGTTCCACTTCTACTTGTGGATATTTTTCGCAATTTGCCGAGCTTATTCACACTGCATAATTTGATATTTCTCGTTTTTTCTTCATCTTTTGCAATTTCGACTTATCCATTAAGCGATTCTTGCGATCAACGGTATGGTTTACGCTAAATTTGAGCATAAAAAAAGCACCGGTAATAACCAGTGCTTTTTTGTGCGTAACGCTATGCAGATTTAATGCTGTTAGCCTTTAGCTGCGTCGTTCTGTGCGGCTTGAATTGCCGTTAGTGCGATAGTGTAGACGATGTCATCGACTAACGCGCCGCGAGACAAGTCGTTCACAGGTTTGCGCATACCTTGCAGCATAGGACCAATACTGATCAGATCGGCGCTTCGCTGTACGGCCTTGTAAGTCGTGTTGCCTGTATTAAGGTCTGGGAACACGAAAACAGTAGCTTGACCAGCGACAGGGCTATTAGGTGCCTTAGAGCGTGCAACGTTTGGCATAACCGCCGCATCGTATTGCAATGGACCATCAATAATCAGATCTGGGCGTTTTTCTTTGGCAATACGGGTTGCTTCACGCACTTTATCCACATCTGAACCTGTACCTGAGTTGCCAGTTGAGTAGCTGATCATTGCCACTCTTGGCTCGATACCGAAGGCTTTTGCTGATTCTGCCGATTGGATGGCGATATCAGCTAACTGCTCAGCATTAGGATCTGGGTTAATCGCACAATCACCGTAAACAAGCACTTGATCCGGCATCAGCATAAAGAAGATGGATGAAACTAAGCTTGAGCCCGGTGCCGTTTTGATCAATTGCAGTGGTGGGCGAATGGTATTGGCTGTGGTGTTAACCGCACCAGAAACGATACCGTCGACTTCGTTTTGCGCCAACATCATAGTGCCGAGCACCATGTTGTCTTCTAACTGTTCACGGGCAACGACTTCAGTTAAGCCTTTGCTGCGACGCAGTTCCAACATAGGTTCTACGTAACGGTCGCGCACCTCTTCTGGATCGATAATGATCACGCCTTCGCCAAGCACCACATCTTGCTGTGCGGCGATACGCAGGATTTCATCTTTTTTGCCTAAAAGTACACAGCGAGCAATACCGCGTTCGGCACAAATGGCCGCCGCTTTAATGGTACGCGGCTCATCACCTTCTGGCAGCACCACAGTCTTGTGGGCGGCACGCGCCAATTCCGTGAGTTTGTAACGGAAAGCCGGTGGTGACAGGCGATGCTCACGGGGTGAGTTTTTAGTCACGCTTTCAATCCACGTTTGATCGATGTGGCTGGCCACATAATCCTGCACCAGATCGATACGAACCGCGTCATCGACGGGTACTTCATGGTCGAAACGTTGAATGTTGAGCGAGGTTTGCCAAGTGTTACTGTCGATCAAGAACACAGGTAAACCAGTTTCAAAGGCCTGTTCACACAGCTTAAGGATTTCCGGCTCTGGCTCGTAGCTACCAGTTAATAACAGGGCACCAATTTTCACGCCGTTCATGGCCGCAAGACAGGCTGATACGATCACATCTGAGCGGTCGCCTGAGGTTACAAGCAAGGAGTCAGTCTTGATATGAGTGACCATGTTCGGGATACTGCGGGCACAAAAGGTTACTTTACGCAGGCGGCGGGTATGCATTTCACCAGCATTCAGAATGCGTGCACTTAAATGTTTTGCTAAATCCGAAGCACGAGGAGCGACAAGATCAAGATTGTAGGGCACGCTGCCTAAGATACGCAGTGGGCTCTTACCCGGCAGTTGGAACATGCTGGCCGCATCTGAGCGTTGAACATCTTGGTGATCAAAGACTTCAGATAGATCAGGGCGCGCGCGACCTTCGTCGTCAACGGGGGCACCAATCTTGTTGATCACAGCACCAATCAGGCGTTTGTTCTTTTTTCCGCCCCAAGAGTTATAGGCGATTTCGAGGCGATTCATTAGCCCTGTGGCCGTATCACTGCCTGGTGTGGCAATAAAAATCACGTCGGCATCCATAGCTTTAGCGATGGCATAGTTCACATCATCGGCGAAGGGATGATTACGCGTTGGCACTAGACCTTCGACAATTAAGGTCTCTGTGTTGCTAGCGCAATCGGCCGCACGGGCAATGATTTGCTCCATTAAGACGTCGATTTGATCGGCGCGAATTAAGGCTTCGGCATGGGCCATGTCGAAGGGCTCTAAGGGATTTACTGTTGGCGATTTGCTCAGAATAGTGGTTGAGCGTTCTGGGCCATTATCGTTTGGACGAAGCTGAGAAATAGGCTTAAAGAACTGAACCTTAACCCCGTGGCGCTCCAGTGCGCGCACCATCCCAAGGCTTAAGGAGGTCAGGCCGACTCCGGTACCTATGGGGATTAACATAATATTACGAGACATAAAAACCTCTAGTTTCGATGGTTTTTGGCAGAATAGTTTCTGCAAATTTGCTTGTGAGTACGGCTACGTAAGGTATAAAGCCGTTTGGGTGAGCAAACGGCTTAGGTCTTTTTATTTGTTGATAAGTTTAATGGAATCTTCGGCGATAACCCATTCTTCGTTCGTTGGGATCACCATGGCAATCGTGCCTTTATCTTGGGTGATGATACCTTTCTTACCGAAACGCGCCGCTTTGTTGCGCTCACTATCGACATGGAAATTGAATATTTCCAGCATGTTGAGCACTTTTTCACGGATTAAATCTGAGTTTTCACCAATACCACCGGTGAAGACGACTGCATCTAAACGGCCCAGTGGCACAGTGTAAGAGGCGATGTACTTGGCTAAGCGGTAGCAGAAGATTTCTAAGGCTAAGGTCGCGCCTTTATGGCCCTCGGCGTAACCTTCTTCGATGCCACGGCAATCGTTGGTCAGCTCGGAAATACCCAGCAGACCACTTTGCTTGTTCATCAGGTTATTCACTTCTTCTAAGGTGTAACCCAGTTGATGAACTAAGTGGTAGATGATTGAAGGGTCAATGTCGCCACAACGTGTGCCCATGACCAAACCTTCTAATGGGGTTAAGCCCATAGAAGTGTCGACACTTTTGCCGCCTTTGATGGCGGTGACTGACGCGCCGTTGCCTAAGTGAGCACAGATAACATTCGTTTCTTCGATGGGCTTGTTGAGCATTTTTGCCGCTTCACGGCTAACGAATAAATGACTCGTGCCATGCATACCATAACGACGAATACCGTGTTCACGGTATAACTTGTAAGGCAGGGCGTAGACATAAGCTCTGTCTGGCATGCTTTGGTGGAAAGCGGTATCAAATACAGCAACCTGTGGCAATTTAGGGAAAGAGGCCATTGCCGCGCGGATGCCGATAAGGTGAGCAGGATTGTGCAGTGGGGCTAATGAAGCACAGTCTTCGATGCCTTTGATCACGCTCTCATCGATGATCACTGAGCGAGTGAATTTCTCACCACCGTGAACGATACGATGGCCAACGGCTTGAATTTTTGCTGCTAATTCAGGTTGTTCCGCAAGAATTTTATTAACAATGTATTCAACTGCTTCACGGTGAGCCGTAAATGCACCTAAGGCTGCTTCATGTTTTTCGCCGTTGATTTTCCATTTAATGCGAGAGTCTTCTAAACCAAAACATTCGGCTAAGCCAGAAATTTGGTCGTCACCTGTTTGCGCGTCAATGACGGCAAATTTGAGAGAAGAGCTACCGCAATTGAGAACTAAAACCAGTTTATTTGACATGTGTAAACCCTTTGCCATTGTGTTTAATATAACGATTCAAAATAATGAGGAACTGCGGTGTTTTTACCATATCAGTCTTGGGGCGATTCGCCAGATTGTGCTATGGTAAGAGCAGTATTCCATTGTAGTTGGTGTCTAAGATTGAGCATTAAGATCCTCAAAACCTTAGGTGATGGTCATCAGTATATGAAGACTTGGCCTATGGTTAGACAACTGGGTTTTTATTTTCCTGAGTATCGGGTCGTCCGAGCAACTCAGCTCGCCATACTGGTGATGCCAGTGCTGGCGATTTTTGTGAGTATGAGCCAGCTGTATATTCACGGTTGGGCATTTCTGCCCCAAGCTGTCACGCTCGGTTTATTTTTCATCAGCTTACCGTTACAGGGGCTGCTGTGGTTAGGCTGGCGAGCTCGCCATCCATTACCGTTAACGCTGTTCGACTGGATTAACCAGTTGAGTGCGAAGTTGTCATCCATGGGTATCAATTGCCACACGTTAGGCGCTAAGGCCTGTTACCTCGATATGGCACTGATTTTAAAAATAGCCTTTGAGCGTCTAGATGCCAGTTATTGGGAAGAACTTTAGGCCGTTGCCGCGGTTATCCCTTTTGGCTCTTTTGTTACTGTGGATTAATAAATCGCGTTAATCCCTTGCTGGACAAATACCGCTTTGATCTTTTCCATGGTTTCTCGACTCGGGGGGGATATCCCATCGAGTTGATAGCTTTCGCCCATGGCTTCCCACTTATGTTTACCTAATTCGTGATAGGGTAGTAACTCTACCTTTTCAATGTTTTTCATGGGCTTGATAAACTCGGCCAGTTGTAATGCCGATGCTTCATCGTCGGTAAATCCGCCCACTACGACATAACGTATCCACGTCGCTTGATTACGCTCTGCCAAATACTGCGCAAACTGTAATGTTCTATGGTTGCTGACTTTAGTTAACTCAATATGTTTTTCATCGTCCATGTGCTTGATGTCGAGCAGGACCAAGTCAGTGTGGTCGAGCAACTCATCAATCACTGGCGTGTACTTACGTACAAAACCATTGGTATCTAAACAGGTATGAATACCTTCTTGCTGACAAGCCGTGAATAATTCGGCGACAAATTCGGCCTGTAAAATGGCTTCACCACCACTGGCCGTAACACCACCATTGCTGGCATCGAGAAAAGGCCGATAGCTGATGATTTGACTCATTAACTCATCGACCAGAACTTCTTTTCCACCATCAAGATCCCAAGTGTCACGGTTGTGGCAATATTGGCAGCGCATTAAACAGCCCTGCATAAAGGTGATAAACCGTATGCCGGGACCATCTACTGTGCCAAAGGATTCCACCGAGTGGATCCGACCGATAACTGCCATTGTGACTCCTGTTAAAATAAGTGAGGCTGTAGCACAGTGTACTACAGCCTTGACTAATTTAGCTTACAGACCTTTTGTGAATGTACGCGTGATCACATCTTGTTGCTGCTCTGGCGTCAGTGAGTTGAAGCGCACTGCATAGCCAGAAACACGGATGGTCAGCTGTGGATACTTGTCTGGATGCTTAACGGCATCTTCGAGCATCTCGCGGTTCATCACGTTGACGTTCAAGTGTTGGCCACCTTCTTTTTTGTCATTGTGGTCGAAGTATCCGTCCATCAATGCTGCTAAGTTGGTACGGCGAGCATCATCATCTTTACCCAGCGCATTTGGCACGATTGAGAAGGTATAAGAGATACCGTCTTGAGCGTGGGCAAATGGGAGTTTTGCCACTGAGGTTAAAGAAGCGATTGCGCCTTTTTCATCACGGCCATGCATAGGGTTTGCACCCGGTGCAAATGGCGCACCTGAACGACGACCATCGGGGGTGTTACCGGTTTTCTTACCATAAACCACGTTTGAGGTGATAGTCAGAATTGACTGCGTTGGGATCGCATTGCGATACATTTTACGGTCGCGAATTTTCGCCATAAAACGTTCAACTAAGTCACAGGCAATATCATCTACACGTGGGTCGTTGTTACCAAATTTTGGATAGTCACCGCTGATATCGAAATCAACTGCTATGCCGTTTTCATCACGCACTGGTTTTACTGTGGCGTATTTGATGGCAGACAGTGAGTCGGCTGCGATAGATAAACCCGCAATACCACATGCCATAGTGCGACGTACGTCTCTGTCGTGCAGCGCCATAAGCGCGGCTTCGTAAGAGTACTTATCGTGCATGTAGTGGATTGAGTTCAGTGCAGTGACATATTGAGTCGCTAACCAATCCATTAAACCGTCTAAGCGATTCATCACATCATCAAAGTTGAGCACTTCGTCTGTGATCATGTCTGCTTTAGGGGCAATTTGGATTTTCAGTTTTTCGTCTACGCCGCCGTTAATCGCATACAGCATGGTTTTCGCTAAGTTAGCGCGAGCACCGAAGAACTGCATGTGTTTACCCACAACCATAGGGCTCACACAACAGGCGATTGCATAGTCGTCTGATTGGAAATCTGGACGCATTAAGTCATCGTTTTCGTATTGGATTGAGCTAGTGTCGATAGACACTTTGGCGCAATATTTTTTGAAACCGATTGGCAGTTTATCTGACCATAATACTGTGATGTTTGGCTCTGGACTTGGACCCATAGTGTAAAGGGTGTTCAAGAAACGGAAGCTTGATTTCGTCACTAACGTACGGCCATCTAAGCCCATACCGCCGATTGACTCCGTTGCCCAAATTGGGTCGCCTGAGAACAATTCGTCGTATTCAGGGGTACGTAGGAAACGCACCATACGCAATTTCATCACGAAATGGTCAACCATTTCCTGAGCTTGTTGCTCAGTTAAGGTGCCATTTTTCAGATCACGTTCAATATAGATGTCGAGGAATGAAGAGGTACGACCTAATGACATGGCAGCGCCATTTTGGCTCTTCACTGCAGCTAAATAGCCGAAGTAAGTCCATTGGATCGCTTCTTGTGCATTGGTCGCTGGACGAGAAATATCGAAGCCATACTTGGCAGCCATTTTCTTCATTTGGCCTAATGCACGGTGTTGCTCGGCAATTTCTTCACGTAATTGGATAACGTTAGATAACTCTTCACCCGCTTCGAACTGCGCTTGCAGTGAGCTAAATTGGGCAAACTTATCTTTCATCAGGTAATCGATACCGTAAAGTGCCACACGGCGATAGTCACCAATGATACGGCCACGGCCATAAGCATCGGGTAAGCCCGTTAAAATACCTGATTTACGACAGGCCATTATTTCGGGGGTGTAAACATCGAACACACCTTGGTTATGGGTTTTGCGCAGTTCTGAATAAACGTATTTAACATCTTCATCCAGTACACGATCGTAGGCGGCGCATGAGCTTTCCACCATACGAATACCACCGTTAGGCAACATAGCGCGTTTTAGCGGCGCGTCTGTTTGTAAGCCAACGATAGTTTCTAATTCTTTGTTGATGTAGCCAGCGTCGTGGGAAGTGATGGTTGAAACCATCTTAGTGTCGAAATCAACAGGCGCGTGGGTACGGTTTTCCTGTTTGATGCCTTCCATGACTTTATCCCACAATTTTGTGGTCGCTTCGGTGGCACCGGCGAGGAAGGACTCGTCGCCTTCAAAAGGCGCGTAGTTTTGTTGGATAAAGTCACGTACATTGACTTCAGATTTCCAATCGCCAGGAGTAAAGCCTTCCCATGCGTTGGCAAACAGTTCAGTTTTGTCGGTCATCGTACTAATACCTTCTGGTTGAGATAAAAGGTTATTGGCGATCAGCGTTAAGCAATGCTGAGTATAAGCCAATAGCTAATTCCTGAAATAAAGCTCCCTTCATGATGACGCCCTATGATGGGAACTGGATTTTGAAGCGCTCGTCACTCCAAAAGTCTGTCTATTGATACCCGATAAGATGACAAATATTCGCTTACTTTGATTATCGGCTACTGATAAATCTTTATAATTGGTAAGACCAATTGTCCATAAGCATATTAACATAGGTCTGTCGCTATCGCATCTTAAACGGCTTGGTTTATGCTCTGTTAATCCCAAATTTGCTAGCTAGGTAGCATTTTTTTACCACAATAGGGAATACGGCACGCTTTTTAACTTGGTGTGACATCTGAACCCCATTATCTCTTAAATCAGCCTGCCTATATTGTTCCCATTTACTGTCCACCTTTAGCGAGGATAAATCTATCCTCGTATAGGCTGATTTTGATTGGTGGGAGTCACGGCTCGATAATGGGAGCTGTCACAGTAGGCGCAGTGGTTATGATATTAAAAATAAGTTTGATGTTAGCTATTTGTATTAATTTATTTTTCTTTGCTAACTTAGTGTCGATTTAGGAGACGGCATGTCATAACGCCATCAAATAAAGCATGCAATGCTTAAATCATTCAGGAAGGGTTAAAGAGTGGTTAAATACAGTCGTTTGCTATGATGCAGGCAACTTGTTACTTGCTGTTGGACTAAACTGTAAATGCTAAAGTATCGGTTCAATTTAATGAATACCGAGATACACGCATCAAGCTATTGGTCATTTAATGTGTCATTGCTGAGGTTTGCTTGAATCTATAGCGCATTAATTTAAGCGTTAGTTCGCTAAATATGAGATGGAAACGTGCAGGATATGCATTGTATACCATCTTAATTAAGCCACATTCTCGCGATGAAAATCGGGTTGACATGGTAAGACCAATTAACCTTTTGTGTTTTTGGCTTCAAAGTTTTCACATTTTGGGTGTGAATAGCATCACGCTTTAGCAATATCTGCTTCACAGCATAAGCGCGTTGTATGATACAAAGCGAGACTTTAGTGAATCATCATTTAAGCAAATCATTATCTCGGTTTTGATTCGTGTTATCTGCGCAATGGCGCTGCTGGAGATACCTATGCTACGCGTTCAAGTTTGTTTATCTGAAGTTGGAGTTATGCAATGAAAAGCCCAAATCCATCGTCATCAGTTCCAACTGTGACAAACAGCGCACATGAAGCGCCACAGGTTTCAGCTCATTTTAGTTGTTACAATCAGGCTGAAATTTACGGGACAAGCAAAGTGGTTAAAGCACCTTGGCAGTCCTTTGGTTTAGCCGTGTTTGCTGGCGCATTTATCGCTTTAGCCTTTGTTTTTTATTTAACCGTAACTACTGGCGCAGGCGATGCGTCTTGGGGTTTAGTTCGTTTCGTTGGCGGAATAGCCTTTAGTTTAGGTTTAATTTTAGTGGTTGTTTGCGGTGGAGAACTGTTCACCAGTTCTGTGCTCAGTACCGTCGCCTGGGCACAAAAACAGGTCACTGGCGCTGAATTACTCAAATGTTGGTGCCGCGTATATGCCGGCAATTTTGTCGGCGCTATGTTGATGGTTTGCTTGATCACTGCCGCAGGTATGTATGATCTCGATGGTGGTAACTGGGGATTAAATGCCCTTAAAGTGGCACAGCACAAACTGCACCATACTTGGTTCCAAGCCTTTAGTTTAGGCATTTTATGTAACATGTTGGTGTGTTTAGGTGTGTGGATGACCTTTGCTAGTCGTGATGTACTGACGAAATCGTTACTGTTAATTTTACCTGTGGCTATGTTCGTCAGTAGTGGCTTTGAACACAGTATCGCTAACCTGTTTATGGTGCCTATGGGCATGATGATCCAATCAATCGCCAGCCCAGAGTTCTTCGTGTCTTTAGGGGTTACTCAAGCACAATTTGCCGATTTAACCGTGGCAAACTTTATATTCAATAATTTAATACCTGTAACCTTAGGCAATATTGTCGGTGGCGGTGTGATTGTTGGTTTAGGTTATTGGTGGATAGAGCAGGGTAAAGTCACCTTGGCTGAATCACACAAAGCTCATCATGAACACTTTTCTGCACCACATTCACATACTGAAAAACCTCAGCATCAGAGTGAGATTAAGCTGACTAAACATTCTTAAAACGTCTTTAATTATCAGTCTGAAGGGTAAGTGCCCAGCAGGTAGCTGGGCATTTTTTTATGTCGGTTTTCTATGATGTGTAAATGATGAAGTAAATAAAAACGGCATCCGAAGATGCCGTTTTTTGATTAGGTTCTAACTAATCAACACCATATTAGAATTTAACTTCGCCTTCGATAAACCATTCACGACCACGCGCATCATATGATGAGCGGTTATAGTGTGGCCAAGCTGTATCTGTTGGATCAAAGTTTGGTCCAGCATTAAATAAGTTCATTACACCGCCAGTCACTTTAATTGCGTCTGTGATGTTATAAGCCGATGTTAAGTTCCACTTCGTTTGTGATGCAATTTCGTTTGCACTTTCATTGAATGCCAAACCTTTATCTAATGCAGCTTTTTTAAACGATTTATATCCAACACCATGCATTCTTGCTGTGTGGTAAGCACCTAAAGTTGTTTCAAAATCGTTTATATACCAACCTAAAATGATATTGGCTTTATATTGCGGTAAACCACCATCATCGATGTCATCATCAATTGCTGCTGTAGGATCTGTTTGTACTTCAGAAAGAAGAATATAAGTACCATTAAAGTTTAGTTTTAACTCACCAAAGTCAGCGACATCCCATCCATAACCAGTGGTTAAGTCAATACCACGAACTTTCTGATAAGCAAGGTTTTGTGCGACGGTATTAATGTGAGTAATGGTACCTAATGCGTCACGGGTGATCATGTTTGCATAAGTTTCATATTCACGAGCAGCTTTGCTTGCAGAGATGTCACTTACCATGTCATCCAGTTTCCACTCCCAAATATCGAGTGAAGCATTTAAGCTATCGCCACCATAAACAGCACCTATGTTGGCTGTATAGCCTGTTTCAGCGCTAAGATCTTTGTTAGCACCAGTAGTGATATCAATATTGAGTTCATTACAGATTTTGTTCAGTGTTGGATCTGGATTTTTCTGAGATGGAGTTCCACCTAGAGCTTGGCACTGTTTAAAATCAATGATATTGCTATATGCTTGAGTTGCATCTCCATATACGCGATGCATATCTGGTGCGCGGAACACTTTACTGATAGAGCCACGAACTAATAATTCATCAAGTGGACGATACTCTACGGTTAATTGAGGCGACAAATTTCCACCGAAATCATCATATCGGTCATAACGTAAGGCCGCATCAAGTGTTAAGTCCTCAAGAACTGGAAGCTTTAATTCCATATAGGTTGCCCAGTATGAACGCTCACCAGCACCTGATGAACCACCACGGCTTAGAATATTGCCTTTAACAGATTCTGAGTCAGATTCTGATGAGTAGTCTTGAGTGGTATATTCCGCCCCAAAAGCAAAGTCTGCTGAACCTGCTGGCAGTTCAAATGCTGGACCTGTGATATTTGCTTGAATATTTTTTTGAGTTGATTGAGCTTTTTCAAACGGAGTGTACGCTATACCGCTGACATCATTTGTGCTGATAGGCGCAAGCAGTGATTTACCGTCAGTACCTTGAGCTAGATAATTAAATAATCCACCAACAGTCGCAAAGCCACTATTGAATACATCCACATTAGTACGGCCGTAATTTACGGATGTATCCCAACTATAATCATCAGCGATCACGCCTTCCAAGCCCGCGGTGAAGAAATAGTTACGGGTACTTGTTTCTCCTGCGCGGTTGCCGAATTCGTGCAAACGACGAATATAGTTGTAGTCACCATTTTCGGCATTTTTAAAATCTCCACCAAGACCTGTATTCTTGTCGAACGTCTTTGTCAGTGAATCATCTAAATCAACGCCTAAAGTTACTTTGTCTCCTGCAACATTGACTGTGTAGTTATCGATACCCATAGGTTCGATACGTGTTGTTGATTTTGCTTCTGCAAAATCAAGACGTCCTACAAAGTTCAAATTATCTGCAAGTTCATAGTTAAAGTTCGTTGAACTGATAAAACGGGTGCTTTCTGGTGATAGATCGCGCCACTTTGAGCGATCAAAGCCACATGCGCTACCTGTCCAAAGAAAACCGCCCGCTTCGCATTCACTCGCAGTGAGGACACGTTGGCCTTTTGGTGTCGTTCCACCAGCAGGTTTTTTACCTGTAATGCCAGCCCCATATGAGCTGTATTGTGAATATTTACTATAAGGTACTTTGTCTGTATCTAATCCAAAAACAGCTCTATCAGTTGCATTCAAACGCTCAGTATCAGTAAATTCGATGAAGGTTGAGACGTTACCACGTTCGGAAGATGAACCCAGAGATAGCGCAATTCGATCGCTTCCACCACCGCCTTCAGTAGTATCACCATGTCGATATTTTAATGCGACGCCATCAAAATCTCTTTTTAAAATAATGTTTACTACGCCACCAACAGCATCTGCACCATAAATTGCTGAACCACCAGATTGTAATATCTCAATACGAGCAACAGCTTCCATTGGTAAGTTTGCGGTATCAACAAAGTTGTCTGTACCACCTGCTGGTTTAGGATATTGGTTGAGACGTTTACCGTTAATCAATGTTAGCGTTCTGCTTGCACCCGCATTACGTAAACTGATTGATGACGCAGCTGGTGTAAAACCATGTACTGATTGAGTTGTCATTGCTCCTGTTGTTGAAGTCAGGCTCTGCAATGCATCTTGTACGTTAGTAAAACCTTGTTTTGCCATATCATCAGCACTTAGTACTGTAACTGGGGTTGCGGTTTCCATATCGGTACGCTTAATACGTGAACCTGTTACTTCAATACGTTCAACTTTGGCGCCATCTTCAGCTGCATATACTATCGAAGTGGTTAACGCGGCAGTAGCTGCTCCGCTTATTAATGCAAAGCGAACGGCTTTGGCTAATGTAGAATTTGCACGCATTTTATTCTCCCTTAACACATGTTGTATGTTTATTTTTTATTTTTCTTAAATGGTTACTTATGTAAAGAATTAAGCTCTCATTTAATTGAGTTCAGGATATAACCACAAGAAAATAACAAGTGCAACATTGGTCATGCTGGAATTTTGTTTAAAATTTGTTACTTACTCTCTTTTTAAAATGCAGATATAAGTAGGGTGTGTGTGTAATCGGTGGCAGATAAGGTTTTAATCTGAGGGTTTTGTTTTTTATTTGGCTTTTTGTTTTTATTGTTGGTTCTTTGTGTTTTTTTATTGTTGCTAATGTTTTGTTTTATTGTGTTTTAATTTTGTTGTTTTCAATAATAGTTTGAAACTATTTTATGTGAAAAAGTAAAAATTAATAACGATATGGTTTGTCATTCCATATATTTTAGATTGGATGATTGAGGAGTGTTATCAATAAGGGGTTTCATGCGGTTTAATTTTGTATGGTGATATTTTTACACCGCGTCAGTAAGCTAGAAGTAAAATTATGGAATGAAATGTTGTAAAGAATAAAAACTAATCAAATGCTATTTCTGATTATTTAATTTTGACTGTTTAAATATAAAAGCGAAGTGAATATCTATTCGCTTCGCTTTCGGTTTATTGTTTAGTTTTTTGAGTGAACAATTCATTTGTATGGTTAATTATTTTTACAAAAAGCTGTTCTGTTTATTTGCTATTTAGAACTGATTTGTGCTCTACCACGTTAAATTGCAGTGGAAAGTAGTGTCCTAAATAACGTAGGGCGACATAGGCAACCACTAAGGTGGCGATTACCAGTTCGAATTCTGCTAAGTATTTTATCCATATCGCTAACTCACCCATGTTATTGAACTGCGTTAACCAAGCAGCGGTTTTAAAGAGGGCGGTTGCACCGATCACCATAGGGAAGGTAAAGGCTGCGTAGCCTGGGCTAAAGGGCAGTTTTAGTAGGTGAAAGAAGGCCAAGTAGATGATGCTGGTCATCAGAATGGCGATGCTCAGTAGTAAGGCGACTAAGGGAATCGACGCCTGCTCGCAAACGGTCAGATAACCTGCAAGTGATAAACTGGCGGGCGCCGCGAGAATGGCAATGGTTGGTTTAGCGGCATCGGGTATCGCCTGACAGAAAATGAGGCGATAGAGCATCAAAGGCAGCATGATTAAGTAGGCTAACATCCCAAAAACCAAAATGGCATTTGCTAACCATTGGTAGTCAGACACAGGGAAAGACACTGCCGCGACGATAATGCCAATCGGTGGTACGAACCAGCTCGGAACCATGTGCTCGAGTTTAAAATCAATGGCGCGATAATAGATAAACGCGCTTAGGAAGATCACATGGATACCAATGGCGACTAGCCACAGAGTTAAGCCTGCATGGGGGAAATAATCGCCGAGTGATTTAGACACCACCATCAAGCCCATGGCGAAGGTGGGGATCACACTACCAATCACAGGGTGACTTAGCTCGTCCTTTAAAATATTAGGATGAAGCATGAATTTACCCATGAGCAATAACAGTAACACAGAGGCTATGATGGCACCTGTGAGTTGTCCTGCGCCATTAAGTGAAGGTGTCATGTTCTCCCATGTCCAACCTAAGCTGGCAATTGCCAGTGCCAACCCAGCCATAGGGCTGGGAAGTTTAGCTGCGTGGGATGTCCAGCGTTTGCGTTTTGAAGTCATTTTGAATACCTCTCAATACTGACAATGCTTAACATCGCTTTTTTGGGGCGCTGTTTTGATGTATTTAGTGTACTGCGGGTATCAATGATAAATAAATTTGATTAATTTTATTCATTGCATAAGTTTTGTTTACTTTTATGTTGCTATTAAACTTAAGGTTTGAGTTTACAACGCAGTAGCGTGTGCCCTAGGCCAAGATTGTCTGTGTCTTCATCCACATACAGTCCCGCTTGGTGAAGCAGGGCCAATAAATCCTTAGAGTGATACATGCGGCTATTGCCATTGGCCATGGCGCTGAAATAGAGGCTAGTGGCATTTACGCAATAGGCGGAGGCGGCCGATGGCTGTCTATCCCAAAAGGTTTCGACGATAAAGAGTTGGCTGCTTGATGTCATTGCCTTTGCCGTGCGTTGTAAAATGTTCAGGATTTGGCTTTTTGAGAAGCAATCCAGAAATTGACTCATCCAGTAAGTATCGGCGCCTTCGACAAAGGGTTGGGAGTCGTCCAGCAGATCGGTGGCAAAGGTATGCACTCGTGCTGCAAAACCTCGTGCGAGTGCATTTTGTGTGGCTACCTCAAGTTGCCCCGGAAAATCCATAATCGTGACTTCAACGTTCGCGTCATAATCACAGCAGCTCAGTGCCCATTTGCCCGTATTGCCGCCTATATCCACTAAATGGATTGGCTTATGGGCGAACACTAATGGCAGAAGCTGTGGAAAGGCATGATCCGAATAGTAATGATCGAAGGCAAACCAGCTCTGTTTCGCTTTGGGTGGTAGATCTTTTAAGGCGGGGTAGATAGTATTCCAGTCACCGAACACCTTAAGTCCTGCGGCCTTGCCTTCGAGTAGCGCGGTATCAAGGTTAAAAAGGCCTTGATAGCAAACATCCTGCACAAAGTTAAGATTGATGGCTGCCATGTCGTCATGGAGTAAAAAGTGCCCCGTTTTATCGAGCACATAGCCATTTTCATTTTGCCAAACTAAACCCATACTGAGTCCCATATCCAGCAATACCCCCAAGGCATATTCACTCAGTGGGGTGGATTGGCTTAACTCGGCTGCAGTGATCCCATGCTCGGCCGCTTTATCTATTTGCGTTAGCACATCGAATTTGAGTAGGCAGTGGGCGACTTGAAAGCTGATGGGGCCAAAGGCAATTTTTTGAGCTTCAAACTTTGCATTGAAGGCGCTGATATTACTTGGTGTTCGGTAAAAAGACATAAAAAGGAATGAATTGGCGAGCGGGTCCGTTCTTTATAACCAAGTTAGCCGTGAAAGTCAGTTGAGATACAAAGAACTATGAGCTGTATCCAAACTTGAGCAGTAACTTGTTTATGCTCTGTAATCGAGATCTAAATAATGGAATGCCATAAATAAAAATACCCAGCCAAAGCTGGGTATTTTAAGGACGATAAAACGTCGTTTATTGAACGTTTTCTTCGTCGCCGAATTGGCCTTGGAACAAGACTGAAGATAGGTAACGCTCGGCTGCCGATGGCAAAATCACCACAATGGTTTTGCCTGCAAACTCTGGCAACTCAGCGATGCGGTTTGCGGCGACAACGGCGGCACCCGATGAAATACCCACTAAAATGCCTTCTTCTTGCATTAAGCGGCGGGCCATGTCGATGGCTTCATCGTTAGTTACAGCCTCAACACGGTCAATCAATTCTAAATCTAAGTTACCAGGGATAAAGCCTGCACCAATACCTTGAATTTTATGCGGCCCTGGTTGCACTGGTAAACCCGCTAAGGTTTGAGCTATAACAGGAGAATCTGCTGGCTCAACCGCAACTGAGGTGATGGTTTTACCGGCCACTTTTTTCAAGTAACGGCTTACACCAGTAATTGTACCGCCAGTACCTACACCGGCAACAAACACATCCACTTCACCATCGGTATCATTCCAGATTTCTGGACCTGTGGTTTTTTCATGGATTTCTGGGTTAGCAGGGTTATTAAACTGCTGCAATAAAATGTATTTTTCAGGAGCCGATTGGCGAATTTCTTCCGCTTTATCAATCGCACCTTTCATGCCTTTCGCGCCTTCAGTCAGCACGAGAGTTGCGCCTAGGGCTTTGAGTAGCTTACGACGCTCTAAACTCATGGTATTTGGCATGGTCAGGGTCAGTTTATAGCCACGGGCCGCGGCAACATACGCTAATGCAATACCTGTGTTGCCTGATGTCGGCTCAATCAGCTCGTGATTTTTTGTTAATAGACCTTTCTTCTCGGCATCCCAAATCATATTGGCACCGATACGGCATTTAACACTGAAACTTGGGTTACGGGCTTCGACTTTGGCCAGCACTTTACCTTGGCTAACACGGTTTAAACGTACTAGCGGTGTATTACCAATAGTATATGAATTATCTTCGAAAATTTTGCTCATGGATTGCTTGCTCCTATGTTGGCACTACTGAATCATAATCTGCTGTGGCGCTTTTAGAAGTGATTGTTTGTTCTTCTTTATTCGATTTGGTTATTAAAAGGTGTGCTGTTATTCGCAAACCCTGATTGGCAGCCAGTTTAACTGTGTTAACCTCTTGCTAACATAAAAAAGATTGTGGCATTAACAGGGATAACTTCTTGATGTCTCAATCGTAAAACTAGCCTATCACTCGTATCGGACAAGCGCAAAGATGAAGCAGCAACAAATGGATCTGGGTAAAGATCCAAAAACGATGGTAACACCAAAGGCATTTACCATTGCAGCATCCGTGTTATACATCCCATTGGCGACACCGTTGAAGCGGATGTTAGCCATACTGATTGATGGTTTGCTGATCACTGTGTTAGCTGAGCAGATGGATTGGATGTTTGTCTTGCTGGTGGTCAGTATTATCTGGATTGAAAAGCGCAGTCGTAAGTTTGGTCGTTTACTCAAGTGGGGACTTTATGCCTTGATGTTGGTTTTTATGTTGCTGACAACCGCTAATAATCTGTTTGATTTTAATGGAACAGACGTTAAAAGCAGTGAGGGAGTAGAGCAACAATTGGCATTAGGTGAACAAATCATTACGTCACTACCAGCATTGATGTCGTTGAGCCAGTGCAATAATTATGCTTGTGGTAAAACTCAAGTTCAGTCCCTACATGAAGCGATAAAAAATGCTTCAGGATCAAAGGGCATGACAGAAAATGATCAACGTGAAATAGTGCTAGCAACCATAGCCAACAGTAGTTTGCCTGCCATAGACAGTGAAAAGTTACAGGCGGAAGTGCTTAATGGCAGCCTATGGCCTGTTATTACGCTTCCTGTTGAGTTGGCGACAACGGATTATCCGCCTGAGCCACTTCAGCCTATTCAAGCTATTTCGCCGGATGTACAGCCGCAAAGTGCGGTGGCTGATGCAGTGAATGTGAGCCCTTCGCAATATTCTCGCCTCAGAACCGTTGATGAAGCTACAAGCCATAGTGTTGTCGCTTGGGTGAAAGGCTTTCTGAGTGATATGGGGCTGGGTTTTGGTTGGGCAGCGTTTTACTTTACCGTCTTTACTGCACGATTTGATGGTCAAACCTTAGGTAAGAAGATGTTGGGCATTCGGGTGATCCAGCTCGATGGTGCCAACATCAGTTTATGGGCCGCGTTTGGCCGTTATGGTGGCTATGCCGCAGGCTTTACCACAGGCTTACTTGGTTTTATGCAAATATTTTGGGATGCCAATCGGCAGGGGATCCAAGATAAAATATCTTCAACAGTCGTGATAGACTTAGTGCAAATGCATAAAAAGCAACGATTAGAGCAACAAGCGCAGGGGCAAAATGAGTTAGCACCTGTGCTTACGAGTGATGATGCATCCTCTGCTCACCTTACAACCAGTACCCGTTTGGAGCATTTATGAAACAGGTCGTCATTTCGGGGAGTGGCCTATTTACGCCGCCCCACAGTATTTCCAATGAAGCCTTAGTTGAGAGCTTCAATGCTTATGTGGATATTTTCAATCTTGAAAATGCAGGCTTAATTGAGCAAGGCCATGTTGCGGCTTTGTCCTATTCATCGAGCGAGTTTATTGAAAAAGCCTCCGGCATCAAGCACAGATATGTGATGGTGAAAGAGGGCATTCTGGATCCCGAAGTCATGATGCCGTTGATTCCTGAGCGCAGCAGTGACGAATTATCTATGCAGGCTGAGATTGGCCTTGAAGCTGCCTTGATGGCACTAAAGAATGCTAATCTCAAGGCTGAACAAATTGACTTAGTGATTGTTGCCTGTGCTTATACTCAGCGTGCGTATCCTGCTATGGCGATTGAAATTCAACGTGCACTAGGTACGCGGGGTTATGGTTACGACATGCAGGTAGCGTGTTCATCGGCGACGTTTGCAATTGTCGCCGCGGCTAATGCCATTGCTACGGGTTCTGCCTCAAGAGTGTTAGTGATCAACCCTGAGATTTGCTCGGCACAGGTGAATTATCGCGACCGTGACAGCCATTTTATCTTCGGTGATGTGGCGACGGCTCTGGTACTGGAAGAACAAAGCTTAGCCCCGTCTGACCATGTGTTTAAGATCCTCTCGAGCCGCTGTTTTACTGATTACTCGAACAATATTCGCAGTAATTTCGGTTTCTTGAACCGCTGCGATCCGAGTGCGGCCCATCAAGCCGATAAGTTATTCCACCAACAAGGGCGCAAGGTATTTAAAGAGCTGTTGCCGATGATTTACCAACATTTGGATGAACATCTGGCCGAACAAGCGTTAACGCCACAGTCCTTCAAACGTTTGTGGTTACATCAAGCGAACATCAACATGAATCAGTTTGTGGTGAGAAAGTTGCTTGGGGATGATGTGTCAGCGGAACAAGCGCCCGTGGTACTAGATGAATACGCCAATACGGCTTCCGCGGGTTCTGTGATTGCATTTCATAAGTTTTCCGGTGACTTTAAGACTGGCGATTTAGGTTTATTGAGTTCGTTTGGCGCAGGATATTCTATTGGTAGTGTTATTCTGCAGAAGGTCTAAGATTCTCACCGTCATAATAAAAAGCCCACATCGAGGAAGATGTGGGCTTTTTTATGTCAGTTGTTTGCCTAAGTTGCTTTCTGTTTAAGGCAATGATTGTTTATAGCAGCCATGCGTAACTTAACTTCATAAAGTAGGTTTTCTCGTCCCGCGTCAGGCGGCTTAACTCATCATTAGCCTGCAAACTATCAGAGTATCCGAGGTAGAACACACTCTGCGGATTGAGTTTATAACCGTAGAGGAGTTCATTGCCTAAATGCGCTTCCTCACTCTGAGGCGCCGAATATAAATACTGCGCCACATTGCGATTTATCCGGGTGTAAATGCTAGAAAGGCGAATAAAACTGTGTAGACTGAATTGCCAGTTGAGGCGTACATCGCTCAGATTAGCGGTAAAAAGCGCACCTTGTTCCACATCCATTTGCTGATAAAGATGGGAGATATCGATAGAAAGTCCATTAGCAATTTTCCAATTGATATTCGGGTTCATTTGCGTTTTAGTGCCCAGCCTATCATTGATAAAATCAATTTCATCGCCGTAGTACATTTCAAGCTCCATACTCAGGGGCGATAACGGGGTTACTGCGCCATAAAACCACACTTGGGTTTCATCATATAGTTGACTATTTCCGGCGATAGTGAGCTGTGAAGCATCGCGGCGAGGGCCCACACGTTCACGGGTTTCTACACCAAAGGTGATTTCGCTTTGTAATGCGCCGAGGATTTCGATGTAGGCTTCATACTCTTCTTCAAGTCGTTCGCCTGCTTGGTTATGAGTGATATCCCAATCTCCCGCTAATTCCACCTTGTTAAAGGTGCCCGTAGGATACCAAATCAAACCCGCACCAGCCTCAAAGGTGCGGTAATCGATTTTTTCGACAAAGCCTAAATCGGCACGAAAATCGGGATCAACTGCGTTGTATTCACTGTAAGCAAACCAATTTCGCTCTTCGTGTTTAAAGGTTAACTGATATAAATTGCCGCCAAAGCGGCTATCAGATTGGCTACGTAATACTTGTTCGTTGAGTTGGCAGTGACCGAGTTCGCAATCAAGCTGAGATTGGCCACAGGGCAACCCATTACTAGGGTCATTTTCAGTATCAGTACAAAATTGACGATAGACTCCCGTGGGGTACTGAGTATCCGATTGGGCCACTTGCGCAGTGAAACTGTCCTGTGGTGTTGGTTGATATTTCGCATCTAGACTAATCACATAGTTGTGGTAATCGGGTTGGCTGTTGATCTCATAGTGCGGGTTATTTGCTGTACCATTGTGAGTGTTGTCACTGCTTGTTTTCGCGGTAAGTAATCCGCCGATGGAGAAGGTTTTGCTCATGTCGAAACGATAACGTCCCGCAAGGTTCAAACTTTCTTGATCAAGCGAGGCAACCTCTGAGCTTAAATTTCCCGGTACCAAAAACGTGGTTTGGCTATCGTTACTCGCTAGCAGAGCTAAAGTATGATCATCGCTTTTACTTGTCAGTTTGATACCATAGTCTGGTGCAACAATATTGCGGGTGTGCAGCAGATTAACCTGTGTGTCGAAATAGTCTTTATTATCCAAAAAGAACGGCCGTTTCTCATCATAGAACAAGGAGAAAGTGCTGTTCACATCGAGCTGGCCTGCATCGGATTCCACTTGGGAAAAATCGGGATTAATGGTGGCATTGAGTAAGGTGCTGGAATTAATGCCCCAGCGCAAGTCTACACCTGGCTCGAGATTGTTATCAGCTTCCCAGCCATCCGCCTGTTTATGTTCGTTACGGTTGGCGATAAAAGTCGGGGTGATTTGTACATCCTGTCCTTGTTCTGCCCCCGCCAAGCCAGAAGCCACACCTAACTGACAAAGTTGACAACTCGTATTACGGTCAATCTTATGGGTCGATAGGCGATGTTTTTCATTGCGTGGATAATAACGAATTAGCTCAAAGCCCCATTCTTGCAAGCTTTTCTTGTCGTCAAAGTTAAACAGTCTCAGTGGTAATTCGACTTCGACCTGATAGCCATCGGCGGTGATCTTGCCTGCGGATTTCCAAATACCATCCCATGCTTCGCTTTCTTCACCCGTTAGTTCGTTTTCAATTGAGTCTAATTGCACGCCAAGGGGATTAATAAAAAATTGGTACGCTAAACGGGCATTATTAAAAGTATCGAGTTTAATTCCGACTAAATCATCACTCCACAGCTTGTCTCTGTCCTTAAGTGTTGCTCGAATGAGTTTGGGATTAATGTCTTTGGCAGTAAATGCCACAAAAAGACTGGTTTTAGTCGCATAGACTCGCGCCTCGGTTTTCACTAATGCGGCAATGTTTTCCCCTGGTTGGGTTTCGTATTTGAGCTCTGTGACTGCGGCTTGTTGCCAAATGGCATCGTCCAACTCACCGTCGATATTGGCAGCACTGTTAAGTGTTGGAATGGCTAACTGAAATTGGCTGGCATAGCCAGCAATACAAGTTACAGGTAGAAAAGTAAGACTAGATAAGATTATGGCTAAGATTGATTTCAACAAAAAAGACTCAAATAACACATTCGTGGCGCGCATTTTGCCAGAAAACGTGAAGTTAACAATAGCGAGTAATTGTTACAAGGTTTGCGTTGATTTTAACGAGGCGAAACATGATTGGATTATTGGGTCTAAAAAATTGGGGAGCAGTGCTGAGCCATGACTCAGCACTGCTGGTGTTACTACTCGGGTGCTATGGCATGGTTGCGATACGCTTCACGATACTTATCGACCCACATGGCCGTCGCGCCACAAATCGCCACTGGCATGACGATAAAGTTGACTATGGGGATCATCGAAAATAGCGTCACAGTTGCGCCAAAGCTAAAACTGGTGCCACGGGTTTGATTCAAGGCAAAGCGCATATCTTTAAAACTGACCTTGTGGTTATCGAAGGGATAATCGCAGTACTGAATCGCCATCATCCAAGCGCTGAACAGAAACCATAAAATCGGCGCCAGCGTCTGGCCTACCATAGGCACTAAAAACAATAACAAAAATACCAGTGCGCGGGGCAGATAGTATTTGAGTTTGATCCACTCACGCCCAAGGATACGCGGTAAGTCTTTGATTAAATCAATACCAGAACCGGTATTCAGCTGCTTACCAGTTAACAACTGCTCGACTTTTTCAGCCAACAGACCATTAAAGGGGGCGGCGAGCCAGTTCATGACGGAGCTAAATACAAAAGCAAGCATCACCAGCATAGTGGTGACGGCGAGTGGCCAAAGCAAAAAGTTTAACCAGCTTAAGTACTCAGGGAGCTGGGCATTCATCCAAGTGAATAGCGTATCTAACTGGCCTATGGCTACATAAATGACGCCAGCAAACAGCAGAAGGTTAATCATTAGCGGAATAAATACGAAAGTGCGCAGGCCTTTACGTGTGATTAAACCAAAGCCATCGAGAAAATAATTAACGCCACTTTTGGCTGGGAAGGGCAAGGTTTTTTTCTGTGTCATATCGTTTTTCCAAAAAGTTAAGCGACAGCTATATGCGATTGTGATCAACTCATGGACAGATGACAAGCTAAAAGCCGCATGAATTCAATAAAAAGCGTTACAAAATGCTGCCTGCTTTGTTAAAGTTGCCAGCAGAATGCATTTGCACCGCTTGGCTCATTTTCGGGCCAGACTTCAGAGACGCGCTAACTGGCACCATGAGATTAAAACAGATAAAACTTGCCGGCTTTAAGTCGTTTGTCGATCCCACGAAAATTCCTTTTTTACAGGCATTAACCGCCATTATTGGCCCAAATGGCTGCGGTAAATCGAACGTGATCGATGCCGTGCGTTGGGTGCTCGGTGAAAGCTCGGCGAAGCACCTACGCGGTGATTCTATGGCCGATGTGATATTTAACGGTTCAAGCGCGCGAAAACCTGTGTCTGTAGCGGGTGTTGAACTTATTTTTGAAAACAAAGAGGGTCGCCTCGCTGGTCAGTATGCCAGTTATGAAGAAATCGCCGTTAAGCGTCAGGTGAGCCGCGACGGTGAGTCTTGGTATTTTCTCAATGGTCAAAAGTGTCGTCGTAAAGACATTACCGACTTGTTTATGGGCACAGGTCTTGGCCCGCGCAGTTATGCCATTATCGAGCAAGGCACTATTTCCCGCCTGATTGAATCTAAACCCCAAGACTTGCGTACCTTTATTGAGGAAGCCGCTGGGATTTCCCGATATAAAGAGCGTCGGCGCGAAACTGAAAACCGTATTCGCCATACCCGCGAAAACCTCGAGCGTTTGGGCGATATTCGCAGTGAACTCGGTAAGCAGTTAGATAAACTCGCGCAGCAGGCTAAAGCCGCTAAGCAATATCGTGAGCTTAAGCAGGCCGAGCGTAAGACCCATGCTGAACTCCTTGTGATGCGCTATCAAGAGTTGCAAGATCAGATGGCGAGCCTATCTGAGCAGATAAGTGCTATTGAAGTGCAGCAAGCGGCGGCGCAGTCACTCGCGCAAACTGATGAATTACAGACCACTGAATTGCAAGTGCAACTCGCGCAATTGGCGGAGCAAGAGCAGCGAGCGGTTGAAGCCTATTATCTGACTGGTACTGAAATCGCTAAGTTAGAGCAACAGCTACAGAATCAAAAGCAGCGCGACGCCCAGCTCGAAACCCAGTTGGCGCAAGTCAAAGAGCAGATCCAACAAAACACCGATAAGCTTAACGGCTATAAAGCGAGTCTTAGCGCGTTAGAGCTTGAGCTTGCCAAACTTGGGCCACAGCATGATGAGCAACAAGAGCTCATGGATGAGCTGCAATCCCAATGGGAAATGAGCATTGAACGCAGTCAGCAGCAGGCCGAAGTGGCGCGCCAACAGGCAGCGGATGTTTCTCAGCATAAGTTACAGCTTGAACTGCGTCGCAGCCAGTTAGCGCATCAGCAGCAATTACTGCAACACAAACAGCAGCAAAGTCGTGAGCAGCAGGCGCAACTTTCGGCGTTAATGGACGGTGATCTCGCATCGAGTATTACACCATTGCAGCAAGATATTGAGTCTTTGGATGATGCGCTCACACTGCAAAATGAAATTAATCATCAGCAAGAACAAAGTGTAAGTGCAAGTACGCAAGCCTTAGATGAAGCCCGCCATAGCGCTGAGCACATTCAGCAGCAATTAACTGCGACTAAAGCGCGCCATGAGCTGGTTGAACAGTGGTTGACTAAGCAAGAACAGCAGAGTGATAAACCGCAGTTATGGCAGAGTTTAACTGTTGAAAATGGTTGGGAAACCGCGGCCGAACTCGCCCTAAATGGCTTGTTGACCTTGCCCGTTGGCGTCACTGAAACTGAAATGGGGTTTCAAGCGTTAGCGTCACAATCAAGCCAAAGTGAATTTTTACAGGCTAAGGTGAATCTCGCCCCTTGGTTAGCGGGGCTTAAGTGGGCAAAGGATATCCATGCAGCGAAAGAACTGCTGCCACAGCTAACATCCGATGAACGGATTGTCACTGCCGACGGTTATCTACTGGGACAAGGTTTTTTAATCACTAAAACAGAGGGCGCCCAGTCACTGGTGCAACTCAGTAAAGAGCAAGCTCAGTTAGCGCAAAATATCCTCGATTTGCAACAATCCCTGCAGATTCGGCAAGACAAGATGACAGATCTTGCGGCTATTTTGCAGCAACAAAGACTGCAACTGACCGATGGCGCGCAAAAATTACATCAATTGCAGTTAGACAAAGCGACTAAGTCGATGCAGCTTAGTGGTTTAATCGAGCAAGTGAAGGCGCGCGTCGAACAGCAAAGTAAACTCGACGCGGCTTTAAGTACGAGTTTGATTGATATTGAACGCTTAAGCGAGCAATGCGAATTATTAGCAGAACAAGAAATGGAGCTCGATGAGACGCTGCAGGCTAGTGAAGATATTCAGCGGCAACTCATCCAAGACACACAGGCCGATAGTGTGCGCCATCAAGCATTAAAAGGGCGTATTACTGAGGTAGAACGTCAATTATCAGCCACTGCGACGGGTTTGCAAGCCGTGACTATGCGCATGGCCGTGAGCACGGAGCAAATTGAATTACAGCAAGTGCGTGTCAATGAACTCATCCACTCCCGCGAGTCTGTGTTAACAGAACTTGCCAAAGTTGCCCAATTGAGTGGGGTGCAAAATAGTGTGCAGTTGACTGAACAGTTAACGCAGTTACTAAAGCAACAACATGAGCAACAACAGGGCTTAAAAGAGGTTCGTCAGCAGCAAAGTGTGCTCACAGACACATTAAACCGTATAGGAATAAAGCAAAAACAAGAGCTTGGTAAGCTTGAGGACTTGACTCAAAGCCTGAGCACGTTAAAGTTACGTCGTGAAGGAATAAAAGGCCAAGCGAATAGTCAGCTGGAAGCCTTACAGGAACAGCAAATCATTCTGTCTGAAATCCTTGGAAACTTGCCCGCAGAGGGGATGCCAGACAAGTGGCAAAGTGATTTAGATCAAATACGGCAGAAAATTGTTCGTTTAGGTGCCATTAACCTTGCGGCGATCGAAGAATTTGAACAGCAAAGTGAGCGAAAATCTTATCTTGATCATCAAGATGACGATTTAAATAAAGGGCTTGCAACCTTAGAGGAAGCGATCCGTAAAATAGATAAGGAAACCCGAAGCCGCTTTAAGACGACATTTGACTCAGTCAACGAAGATCTCGGACGCTTATTTCCGAAAGTGTTCGGTGGCGGCCGAGCTTATTTAGCGTTAACTGACGACGATTTGCTAGAAACGGGCGTGACTATCATGGCCCAACCACCGGGGAAGAAGAACAGCACAATCCATCTTCTTTCGGGTGGTGAAAAAGCATTAACCGCTTTATCATTGGTATTCGCCATTTTTAGGCTGAATCCTGCTCCCTTCTGTATGTTAGATGAAGTGGATGCGCCATTAGACGATGCCAACGTAGAACGCTTCTGTCGATTGCTAAAAGAAATGTCACAGAGCGTACAGTTTATTTATATCAGCCATAACAAAATAACCATGGAAATGGCGGATCAACTTATTGGCGTGACTATGCACGAGCCCGGTGTGTCTCGTATAGTTGCGGTAGACATAGAGCAAGCGGTGGCGATGGCTGACGCTGGATAACTAGAAGAAAGACAGGGTAACCAATGGAAGATTTGCAACTAGTATTGTTCGTTTTAGGCGCCATAGCCATAGTTGCTGTGCTGGTGCATGGATTTTGGTCTATCAGAAGACAACAGCCTAAATCATTGAAAGATAGCCCAATGAGCAACTTTTATAAGAAACAGGCTGAGAAAGGTGAGCCGAGTCCGAAGCGGATCGATTCAGAAGGGTTCGATGCCGATGGTATTGGCGCCGTACGCGTGCGCAAAGCCGGTGAACTTGCATCTAACAACGAAACTCCTGCGGCCAATCCTTATTTGAAGCAGGAAGTAAAGCTAGAGCCAAAGCCTGAATTTAAACCACAAGAGTTTAAATCAGCAGAATTTAAACCAGAGTTGAAAGTTGGCCCTAAACACGAGCCTGTGACAGCTCAGCCTGATTTTAGCTTGCAGCCACCGGTGGTAAAAGAGCAACACCGTGGCCCGAAAGTCTCGCGTCAAGAGCCCGTTTTGAACACTCAAGCGAGCATGCAAACTCCGCCAATGGGCCAATCCCATGCGGCTATCGTCGCGCAAAAAGCAGCTGAACAGGAACATGCGTTACGTAGTGCAGCTCCGCAGCAAACGGCCTTGTTTGACGAAAATGAATATAAAGAAGATAGCTATCAAGAAGAGGTTGTTGAACAAGCCGCTGAAGATGAGTTAGGTGAACCACGCGACGTACTGGTATTACACGTGGTCGCTAAAGAGGGTCTACAGCTTAACGGCGCCGAATTGCTGCCTTGTTTCTTAACCTTGAATTTTAAATATGGCGATATGAATATTTTCCATCGCCATGTGGATAATGCTGGCAATGGTAAAGTATTGTTCTCGATAGCGAATATGCTAAAGCCTGGCGTGTTTGATCCTGATAATATGGAGCAGTTCAGTACCCAAGGCGTGGTGTTTTTCATGACTTTGCCTTGTTACGGTGACGCCCTAATGAACTTCTCGATTATGCTTAACTCAGCGCGTCAACTCGCGGATGATATCGATGCGGTCGTGCTTGACGGACAACGCCAACCTTGGGGTGAGTTCACTAAGCAAGATTATTTACACCGCATTCGCGCTAACGCTTAAGCCGACGCCGCAACTTGGCGGTTAATACATTGATGAGGCCGCGATTGCGGCCTCATTTTTTGTGATCTATTTTTTGTGATCTAAAGAATTCTGGATAAAGAATATGCAAGACATTCAACTCGATACACTTCTGTCTAAAGACGTCACCCCAGAAAACGCATCGCAGGTGATGCAGGCGCTCAGCCAATCGCTGAACGAGCACAACATTCGTTACTATGTGGACGATGCTCCGAGCATTACCGATTCTGAGTACGACAGGTTGATGCAGCGTTTACTCAAGTTAGAAGCCTTGTATCCCCATTTGATTGTCGCTGATTCACCGACTCAAAGGGTGGGCGGATTGGCACTGGCTAAGTTTGAGCAAATCACGCACCTTAAGCCTATGTTGAGCCTAGATAATGCCTTCGATGAGGCGGATTTCAGTGCTTTCCATAAGCGTGTCACTGATAAAGTGGGTGAGGTGAGTTTTTGTTGTGAGCCTAAACTTGATGGCCTTGCCGTGAGTATCTTGTATCGCCATGGTGTGCTTGAGCGTGCGGCGACGCGCGGCGATGGTTCAGTGGGTGAAGACATCACTGAAAATGTTAAAACCATTAAATCGATCCCGCTTAAATTACGTGGTCATGATTTTCCCGAGCTCGTTGAAGTGCGCGGCGAGGCTTTTATGCCAAAAGCTGCTTTTGAGGCTTTGAACGATAGAGCACGCGCCAAGGATGAAAAACTTTTTGTTAATCCGCGTAACGCAGCAGCCGGTAGCCTACGTCAACTCGACAGTAAAATTACCGCTGCCCGTTCATTGGCTTTTTATGCCTATGCGCTAGGGGTTGTTGAGCCCGATTCCCATCCGTTAGCTAAAACCCATTTTGAACAGTTGCAACAGCTTAAGTCGTGGGGTTTACCCGTAAGTAGTGAAATCAAAGTCTGCGCTGAACTAAGCCAAGTCTATGACTACTACAAAGACATTCTTACTCGTCGCGGCGATTTAGCCTTTGAAATTGATGGGGTAGTGATGAAAGTTAACGATATTGCCCAGCAGCAACGTTTAGGTTTTGTGGCTAAATCTCCCCGCTGGGCGATTGCCTATAAATTCCCTGCACAGGAAGAAATGACTCTGCTCGAAGGGGTTGATTTCCAAGTGGGCCGCACAGGTGCTGTGACGCCAGTCGCGCGCTTAAAGCCTGTGTTTGTTGGTGGCGTGACGGTATCGAATGCGACGCTGCACAATGCCGATGAAATTGCCCGTTTAGGCATTAAGGTCGGTGACACAGTGATCATCCGCCGCGCTGGCGATGTGATCCCACAAATTGTTGCCATAGTGCCCGAAAGACGCCCTGAAACAGCGACTGATATTGTATTCCCACACAATTGCCCTGTATGCGGCAGTTTAGTCGAGCGTCTCGAAGGTGAGGCGGTGGCGCGCTGTAGCGGTGGTTTATTCTGCGAAGCGCAGCGTAAAGAAGCGATTAAGCATTTTGCCTCCCGCAAGGCTTTAGATATCGATGGTATGGGCGACAAAGTCGTTGAGCAATTGATTGATAAAGAGTTAGTTCAAAGTCCTGCGGATCTGTTTAAGCTCACCGCTTCCATGATGACTATGCTTGACCGCATGGGGATGAAGTCGGCAACCAATTTAGCTGCCGCGATTGAAGCGGCCAAAACCACCACTCTTGCGCGTTTCTTATATGGCTTAGGTATTCGCGAAGTGGGCGAGGCGACGGCAGCAAACCTGGCGGCGCACTTTGCCAGTCTAGATGCGCTGCGGGTGGCAACTGTGGAGCAGTTAACCGAAGTGGAAGATGTTGGTGCTGTCGTTGCCCAGCATGTGGCCCATTTTTTTGCCCAGCCCCATAACCTTGAAGTTATTGATGCTTTAGTTGCTGCAGGTGTGCATTGGCCCGCCATTCAAGCACCTAGTGCAGATGCACAGCCGCTTAAAGGCCAAACTTGGGTATTGACTGGCACCTTAAATCAGCTCAATCGCAATGATGCTAAAGCGCAGTTGCAGGCGCTGGGGGCGAAAGTGGCAGGCAGTGTTTCCAAAAATACCGATTGTTTAGTGGCTGGTGAGGCGGCAGGTTCAAAACTGGCTAAAGCGCAGGAGCTTGGTGTTAAAGTGATGGATGAAGATGGGTTGTTAGCCCTTCTCGCGGCCAACGCTTGATTGGCGTCAGTTGAGAGAGCGTTGGCTTGATGTTGATTCAATGCTGGCTGTAGCGGCTGCAGCCTTGTATCGAGGAGTGAATACCGCCGAATAGCCGATATTAAATAGTGCCTGGCCCAAGGCGCTATTTTTTTGTCTGAAAATAATCACGGTGCGGAAAGATTATCTGCTTTGGCTATTGAATTAACTGCGATTGGCACCATCTCCTTGATATGCTGTTTTAGATTTTGCTGATTGGAAACCTATTTGAATTTTAGTCACATCACTTGGCTCGATGATAAAGGCCACATTAAACCGCCCATCTTTTTATATGCGCTTTTGGCTTATCTCGCGCGTGGTTGGTGTATTTTTATCGCCTCGCTGACTCAGATGGGTGATCGTTCTGAGTTAGTGCGGATTTTTTACCCTGAAAAGTCAGATTTTTTGTTAGCACTCGGGGCGGGACTTGGCGCGGTTTTAATTTATCTTGTGGTGATTGCTGAGCGTCGCCGTTCGCCCCAATGGTTAAGACCGATTTTTGTGCATTTAAAATGGGGGTTGTGGTTGCTGTTGATTATTGATGGCGTCTTGTTGGGTCAGCGGTTAATCCATGGCCAATTTCTGTTTCATTGGAGTCTTGCTTTAGACGCTTTAATGTTGTTTTGGTCGAGCATTTATCTTATTAAATCGAAGCGACTCAGTTATTACCTCCGTGATTGGCCAAAAGAAGAAGCTAAAGAACTTCAGCCTTAGTTTTTATCGTATTGTTATATAATAACTTTATTTAGTTCTGAGCGGTGGGGCACATGACGATGTGTTCTATCCCTCAGTTTGATAAGGATTTTTACCTTATTTCTCCATTGAATGCTTTGAATCATCTATAGTTATATGTACTTAGCTTAAATGTGCCCTGTTGGATACGCAGATGAGGCCATCTGTTTATATCCACATTACATTTGAAAGGAGTCATATTGCGTGGCAAAAGTACCTCAAAAAAAGTTGTTACTGTCAGAAATTCAACTTGGCATGAGAGTCAAGTTGCCTTTGTCATGGACGAACCACCCTTTTTTATTTAACCGTGTTGATATTAGCAGTGCCGCTCAAATCGAAATGATCCGTGGCTTAGGCGTTCCCTATGTTTTTTTGTTATCTGAATTGAATCCTGGATCGGAGACAGTTAGGGAAGATGAGGATGTTGAAGATGAAATTGAAATTCCACCTGAGCGAGATCTTAAGGCCGATACCCGTAAGGCGATACGTTTAAGCCAAAAGCGTTTCCTTGAGAACGTAAATAACTGCCGAAATGTATTTGGCAAGATAGCCAGTGATCCCGAAGGTGCCTATCGATTGTCGGCGTCATTGGTAGAAGACTTGCTCAGCCATCTACAGGAAGTTGAAAAACCTTTCCTCACTTTGGTTGGAATGGATGATAACGATGTCAGTGTGACCCAACACGGGGTGTCTGTCGCAGTGTTGGCAATGATGATGGGCCATGCGCTGGATTTAAGCCCAAGGGAATTGCGTGATATTGCTCTTGGTAGTTTGTTACATGATATTGGTAAACTTAAGGTACCTGATGTTATTCGCCGTAAGCGTGGAGCCTTAACACCTCATGAGTCAAATTATCTGCAAATGCACCCTAATTTCGCCTATGACATGCTCAATCGTTCCGGATTATTCCCTAAAGAAGTACTACACATTGTGCTACACCACCATGAGTTTATTGACGGTTCAGGTTTCCCTGATGGGTTAACTGACCATAAAATTCCTATCATTACGCAGATCGTAAGTTTGGCAAATGACTACGATCAACAGCTCAGTGGTCAACAAATATCCTCCCCTCAAGTCGCTTTAGGTTATTTGTTTAAGAATCGGGCCACTAAACATGCCGAATCTTTAATCGCTATTTTGGTTAAAATTCTCGGTATTTATCCACCAGGAACCATAGTGAAACTCTCCGATGGCTGTATCGCAAAAGTCATGATGACGACTAAAGATGTGAGTCAACCCCAAGTGTGGGCCTGCAAAGAGGATGGCAGTGAACCATCGCTGCGTTTTTTAAGTAATGAAGGCGTGACAGTACAAAAAGCCATCAAGGTGGAAGAGTTGTCCGAGGGGGCGATTCGTACCTTACAAGTCGATAAAGGGATTAGTTTTTATTTTAGTTCGCTACAAACTTGAATCTTATGCGCTAAGTTCCGTATTCTATCCGCTGATGTGATTCCCTTAGGGCTAATATGGCGAATGTAAAAGCAGAAAACAGCGCAGTAAAATCCAGTGTTGCTTTGGTCGGTTGTGGATGGTTTGGTTTTGCTTTGGCAAAGCAACTTGTCCATGAGGGCTATCGAGTCACTGGCTGTAAGCGCAGTGCCGAAGAATTATCGGTATTAACTGAAGTCGGGATTGAAGCCTATCCGCTGCAGTTGGGCCACGAAGCATCATCTGCCCCCGATGCTCAGGCGTTAAGCGGTTTATTTCAGACCGATTATTTAGTGGTCAATATTCCTCCCCGATTAAAGCGTGGTAATGCCGCTTATCTTGAAGAATTACAACAACTCATCGCATTAACTCAAGGCTGGCAATATCAGCGGATTGTGTTTATCAGCACTACGGGCGTATATCCGACCCAAGATAAATTGATGACAGAAGCCGATGCGATGGCAGAATCAAGCGATAGCCAAGTGCTGTTAGATGCTGAAGCTTTATTTCAAGCATTGCCCCATACCTGTATCGTTCGTTTTGCTGGACTCGTCGGTCCTAAACGTCATCCTGGGCGTTTTCTTGCTGGAAAAACCGATGTGAGTGGAGCGAATGTCGCGGTAAATTTAGTCCATCTTAGCGACTGTGTGCGCGCCGTTAGCGCAATTCTCGCTGCAACTCATTCTGGATTATCAGTGGCGCCGATTTATAATCTTTGCGCACCTTCACATCCGACTAAAGCTGAGTTTTATCAAGCTGCTGCCGAATCTCTAGGTTTAGTCGCGCCAGAATTTAATCAACAATCTATGCCGAGTAAAGTCATCCAAGCTGACGCGATTGTCACAGATTTAGGCTTTCGATATCAGTATGTTTCGCCGCTGGATATGCTAGCGGCATGTTGAGAAAGGTTCATTACTGTAAAAGGTAAAAGTCGAACTTTTAGGTTATCTTTGGGTCCCAAGTTTGCTTGAGCAAATGTGTAATCCTTATTTAAACAAACGACGAATAAAAAGAGACAATATAATGAGCGTGTTTAATCGAGTTCGACCTATAGCAGTATTTGCGTGCGGATTAATGCTGAGTGCCAGCTTTGCCCTGCAGGCTGCAAGTTTCGAAGAAGGCAAGGATTATGTCACTGTGGCGGGCATTACCGAAACGCAAAAGCCAGTGCTGCGGGAGTTTTTTTCTTATAACTGTACACATTGCTATAAGCAAGAACCGCTCATTGAGTCGACAGTAAAGCTGCTTGGCAAAGATGTGGCCTTTGAGCGTACCCCCGTTGGTGCAGGTCGTCCCGCTTGGGAATTGAGCCAGTTTGCCTATTATATGGAGCAAAAATTAAAGATGACTAAGCAAACCCATGGTGCCATTTTTAAGCAAATTCATGAGAAAGGTGAGCAATTTACCACCCTTGAGCAAGTAAAAGCCTTTTTCATTGCCCAAGGCGCTAGGGTGGATGATGTCGATGCCGCGATGAATTCCGTCGATGCTAAATTCACCCTAATGAATTATGACTCTCAAGCTGAGCTTGCTGGGATCAAGGGGGTACCGTCATTACTGGTTAATGGCCGTTATATGCTGACCTCAACCGCACATACCGCAGAAGAATTGGCGGCGTTAGTGAAGTTTTTAGCTGCGAAGTAACGGCATTTTATAGACGGACGGCGCGCGATGTATCATGCGATGAAAGTTGCTTGTTGCGAGTAACGCTTAGTCACGTTTCCTCAAGGTAGATTGAGTAACCCAGCATAGGCTGGGTTATTTTTTGTTGTAAACCTGCAAGGTGACTGTGAGTCAAACCCTAACATTTTGACGAAATAACATGATGAAATAAAACGGTAAGCAATTGGCCTGACCTAGGTTTGATGAGAGATTTAACGTCTCTAATTAATTGAGGAACTCATGATTAAAATTCTCAATAATCTAGGTTAAAAATCTTAAATCATCTGATTTTTAGCCAGTCTAGAGCTGTATTAAAGGTCATTTAAATTTCTAATTTCCCTAGTTCAGACAATAAGTTATTTCTATTTATTGGATGAAAATCCTCTTTCTCCATTCACATCCCACTCATCCATGTTCGACATTGGTCTAATCTGTTTAAAAAGTTAAAACCGCATCAAAATGTAATATCATTGTTAACTCTTTGAATTTGTTTCTGTTCGCTATTTTCGGACAGTGTTTTGAATCACGGGTTAGACGAAAGTCGTGATTGTGCTCACACCAGCTGTTGCTAGATTAAACATGACTTAAAATTAAAACAGCACAGGGGAGTCACTATGGGTTTTGAAAACAACGACAAGGCAAAGGGTTATTGGCGCGAGAATATTCGTCTCGTACTGAGCTTATTAGCCATTTGGGCGGCAGTTTCTTTTGGATGCGGCATTTTATTGGTTGATGTACTCAATGAAGTCCATTTCATGGGATTCAAATTAGGTTTCTGGTTTGCACAACAGGGATCTATGTATGTATTCGTTGCGCTTATCTTTGTCTACGCGGCAAAAGCCAACGCCTTAGATAAAAAATATAACGTACAAGAAGACTAAGGAGCTTTGAGATGGATGTTCAAACACTCACATATATTATCGTAGGGCTCTCATTTGCGCTCTACATTGGGATTGCAATCTGGACCCGTGCGGGTTCAACTAAAGAGTTCTATGTTGCTGGTGGCGGTGTTCACCCTGTGGTGAACGGTATGGCAACGGCGGCAGATTGGATGTCAGCGGCGTCATTTATTTCGTTAGCGGGTATTGTGTCTTTCGTCGGTTACGATGGTAGCGTGTACTTGATGGGCTGGACGGGCGGTTACGTATTACTTGCCCTTTGTATGGCACCGTATTTACGTAAATTTGGTAAGTTTACTGTGCCAGATTTCGTCGGTGAGCGTTATTACTCACAGGCGGCACGCACAGTCGCGGTTATCTGCGCTATCTTTATTTGCTTTACGTATATTGCAGGGCAAATGCGTGGCGTGGGTGTTGTGTTCTCGCGTTTCCTTGAAGTGGAGGTGGATACGGGCGTATATATTGGTATGGCGGTCGTGTTCTTCTACGCGGTACTCGGTGGTATGAAAGGGATTACCTACACTCAGGTTGCCCAATACTGCGTACTGATTTTCGCCTTTATGGTTCCGGCTATTTTCCTTTCAGTGATGATGACAGGCCACTTAGTTCCGCAAATTGGTTTTGGTGCTGAGTTACTGGATGCCGCTGGCAATAATAGCGGTGTGTATTTGTTAGAAAAACTCAATAACGTTTCGGTTGAGCTCGGCTTTGCACCTTACACCGACGGTTCTAAGAGCATGATAGATGTGTTCTGTATTACGGGTGCCTTGATGGTGGGGACTGCGGGTTTACCCCATGTTATCGTGCGTTTCTTCACTGTACCTAAGGTGAAAGATGCACGTATCACTGCCGGATGGTCGCTTGTTTTTATTGCGATTATGTACACCACAGTGCCTGCGTTAGCAGCGTTCTCCCGCGTGAACATGATTGAAACTATTAACGGTCCCGATTCTAAAGGTGTGGCTTATGAGTCTGCACCAGATTGGATTAAGAACTGGGAAAAAACCGGTTTGATTAAGTGGGATGACAAAAATGGTGACGGTAAAATTTACTATTCGTCAGGTAAGATTGAAGATCCCGCTAGCAAAAATGAAATGAAGATTGATAACGATATTATCGTACTTGCTACGCCAGAAATCGCTAATTTACCAGCTTGGGTTATCGCCCTCGTGGCGGCGGGTGGTTTAGCTGCTGCGTTATCAACATCTGCAGGCTTGCTATTGGTGATTTCAACGTCGGTTTCACACGACCTATTGAAAAAGAATTTAATGCCTAACCTTTCCGATAAAAAAGAGCTGCTATACGCTCGCTTGGCGGCAGGTATCGGCATTGTGATTGCGGGTTACTTTGGGGTGAACCCTCCTGGTTTCGTGGCGGCAGTGGTGGCATTCGCCTTCGGATTGGCGGCTTCCTCACTGTTCCCTGCCATTGTTATGGGTATTTTCTCTAAGACAATGAATAAAGAAGGTGCGATTGCCGGTATGTTAACGGGTCTACTGTTTACTGCTGGTTATATCATCTACTTCAAGTTTGTTGATCCAACGGCTAACGTAGCTGCTAACTGGTTCCTCGGTATTTCACCAGAAGGTATTGGTATGGTAGGCATGTTAGTGAACTTCGGTGTGGCAGCGATAGTGAGTCGAGTCACTGCGGCAACACCACTGCATGTTCAGGAGATGGTTGAATCGATTCGTTTCCCTAAAGGTTCGGGTGAAGCAAGCGGCCACTAACCTTACTGCGTAATGGTGAGTACCAACACAAGAGAGCGCTTCGGCGCTCTTTTTTTATTGCCTCTTTTGGCCTGCCTTTATCACTCTGTGGGGAGTCACTTTATTATGCTTGCGGCTGACTTTAGTCGAATGTAGCGTAGCGACAATGCAGGCTATAGTGATGACATCTCAGTAAAAATTCGCCTAAAAAGGTGTTGCCTATGAATGCCAGTGAGTTACAACCCGTAGTGCAATTTCTACAGGGACTTGTGCCCTTTGATGCTCTGCCTGAGGATGTCGTCGTGCGCTGCGCTAAGGCTGTTACTGTTGGGTATTACAGCAAAGCCTCTGGTTATGTTAATTTCGACGCGAATTCGCCTAAGTTGTATATGGTGCGTAGCGGCGCCTTTGAGGTGCGCGATCCTGACGGCGTGTTGGTGGATAGAGTGGGCGAGGGTGAGTTTTTTGGCTTTTCTACTTTGTTATCAGGGGAAAAAGTCGTTAATAAAGTCGCTATTCTTGAAGACGGTCTAGTTTATCATCTGCCCCAAGCCTTGTTTGATAGCCTTAGGAGTGAGAGTCGTCACTTCGATAAGTTTTTTACCCGCGCCTTCGCAAAGCGTTTACGCCATGAGGCCCGCTTTAAGGCAAAGGATCTGACGACCACAAGTCGGATCAGCACGTTAATGTCTTCCACTCCCATCGTTATTGATGCCCAAGCTAGCGTGACTCAGGCGGCACTCTTGATGCGAAATCGCCGAGTATCGTCCTTATTGGTGACGGATAATCATAAATTGGTTGGCATTTTAACCGATAAGGATTTGCGTAATCGCGTGTTAGCAGCAGGGCTTGATGGCAGCGTTGCTGTGCATCAAGCCATGACCGTTTCACCTATCTCGATTTCCTCCAATGCATTGATTTTTGAAGCTATGCTGCTGATGAGTGAGCATAACATTCATCACTTACCGATTATCGATCAAGATAAAGCTATCGGTATGGTGACCAGTACTGACATTTTGCGTGGGCAGGGCTCACAACCGCTACTGTTGATTGGTGAGATTGAACGGCAGCAGGATCTTGCCAGTTTAATTGGCGTCAGTAAGCAAATTCCCCTATTGCTGCAAAATCTTATTAGTGCCGATGCCAGAGCTGAAGAAATTGGCCGAGTGTTAACCTCTGTCACCGATGCACTGACGCGGCGATTAATCTTGCTCAATCAACAATTGCTTGGTGAACCGCCGATGGCCTTTTGCTGGTTGGCATTTGGCTCCCAGGGACGACAAGATCAGGCTGCGTGTTCAGATCAAGATAATGGCTTGTTAGTCGCAGAAGAGATGGATGATTTTGCTAAAGGTTATTTTGATGCCTTAACCCATGCCGTATGCGCAGGGCTTGACCAATGTGGTTATGAATTTTGTCCCGGCAATATTATGGCGCAAAATCCTCAATGGCGGATGTCACTCAAACAGTGGCAACAGGTATTTGAAAAATGGGTCATAACGCCTGAGCCTAAGGCGTTAATGCACGCCAGCATTTTCTTCGATATGCGATCGGTTTACGGTCCACAAACCCTGTTTGATGCCTTACAGGATAAAGTCTTGGCTCAAACCCGCGATAACGATATTTTCCTCGCGGGTATGACAGGCAATTCGTTGGTGGAGTCACCGCCGCTAGGATTTTTCCGCAAATTTGTACTCGAGCGGGATGGTAGTGAAGTTAAAGGCATAGATTTGAAGCATAAGGGCAATGCTTTGATCAACGATATTGCCCGTGTTTATGCCTTGTCTGCGGGCATTAAAGAAGTGAATACTGCAAAACGTATTCGTGCCTTGATGGATGCGAATATTCTCAATCGGCAAGATGCGCTCAATTTGGCTGATGCCCATGAGTTTATCGCCCATATGCGGTTATCGAACCAAGGTTATCAACATAATCAAGGGGTAGAGGTGAGTAATTATTTGCTGCCTGGGCATTTATCTTCGCTGGTTCGTCATCAGTTACGTGACGCTTTTAAAGTCGTACATGAGGCGCAGGCGGGGATGAAGATGAAATTTATGCGAAGCTTTTGATATGAATACATTGTTGCTGAAAACTCAGCTCAATTGGCGGGCGCTGCGTTGCCAACATCATTTATTTAAAGGCTATTATCAGTCGCTGTTGCCTCTACTGGCAATGCCGTTATCCGAAGCGCCGTTAACGGCGATGGATTTGGAGATGACAGGGCTCAATCCACAGCAAGATCAAATTCTCAGCATTGGATTGGTGCCGATTGAGCGCGGTGAGATCCCGTTGGCACGCGCCGAGCAAAAGTTAGTGCAAATTCGCGGTAGTGTAGGCCAAAGTGCGACGATCCACGGCATTCTTGATAATCATTTGGTACAAGCCGTCACCATTGAGGAAGCCATGGGCTGGTTTATCAATCAAACCTATGGACGCGTGCTGGTGGCACATCATGCCCCTTTAGATTGTCGTTTTTTACAGCAGGATTTATTGACGATTTATCATCAAGCCCTTGCTTTACCTGCAATTGATACTTTAATGGTTGAAAAGCACCGTTTACTACGGGAGCACTCAGTGATTAAAGAGGGGAGTTTGCGCCTTGGCGCTTGTCGCGAGCGTTATGGTTTACCTATTTATGCGGCCCATAGCGCGCTGACCGATGCCTTAGGTTGTGGGGAATTATTACTCGCGCAAATGGCCGCCATGGGCGGTGCAGCAAAGCTTACTGTGGCTGATTTACTGCAAAAATCGACTTAGTCAGTGTTAACAGAAATCACTCTTTGTGGTGAGTGAATCCATTTGAGATGGATTGATTTCACTTTGATTTCATCTTAGGTTAATCACTGACAAGCTAAACTCAGTTGACATTTAATCCTCTGTTCAAATTCAACCTGCCGTTAACTTGGCAATCCAACCAACTTGTACTTCACTCTACTAAGTTGAGTGTGTAGGAGAATATGATGCCGTTACCTTTACTTTGGGTGGGTGGTGCCGTAATCGGTGCGGTTTTGCTGGCCGATGAGCGCGAGCAGCGTCAGCAACTTGAGCGTGACAGATTACTCGGTAAGACCCCGTTGCCAATCGCGCTATGGTGGCACCGCCGAGTCAATGGCAAAAGGGATTAAAACAAGTTGCGCCAATCCCAGGCAGTATCGTCTGTTGTTATGTTTTTGGTGTGATTGAGCATACTGGTATTTGGCTTGGTGATGATTGCCTCGTAGAGTTACATGGCTCAGGGCTGGTGCGGGCTGTATCGGTAAAGCGTTTTTTAGCGGGACGGA
Organism: Shewanella sp. NKUCC05_KAH; assembly: GCF_019345585.1. Taxonomy (NCBI): domain Bacteria; kingdom Pseudomonadati; phylum Pseudomonadota; class Gammaproteobacteria; order Alteromonadales; family Shewanellaceae; genus Shewanella; species Shewanella sp. NKUCC05_KAH. The sequence goes on along the minus strand of NZ_JAHKQZ010000008.1, from coordinate 4,054 downwards.
CCGGTAGCCAAATCTATCTTGCCTGTAATCACCAACATCAGCCTCTTATTGCCGAGTCTGTGTTGCCCCGTGCTGAACAGGCGATTTATCAGTATCTGGAATATGATTTATTCGACAATAATTGCCATCGATTTGTCTGGTCTTGTATTAGTGGCAGCGAAGGCGTGATTAAAGGCTTTAACGAGTTAAATCAAAAACTCGCCGAACATTTTAATCAAGCTATCTATTGGGATGAGATGATCATTAGCAAGCTGAATGAATAAGCTCTGTAGTCATATACTAAAAAAGCCATCGATTAAGATGGCTTTTTGTTTTAGTGAAACACTATGTAATCGTTTTGCAAAAACCGTTTACGGCTTACAAAAATAATCTACAGCGCGTTTGACTAACTCTATGCCTGTTTTATCGCAAGGCGGTAACTCGGCATCACTGATATTGATAGGTGTGACGCGATTTCCCCATTGCAGCAAGAGTGCAGCAGAGGTTAAGCCAGCGCCAAAGGCACAAGAGAGTATGGTTTGATTCGGCTTGATAATGCCTTGTTCTAACGCATCACAAATAGCAATTGGAATCGTCGCCGCCGAGGTATTGCCATAATTAGCGATGTTCACGAAGGCTTTTTCTTTCGGGATTTTCATTCGGCTAACTAAGGTATCAATAATACGTTCGTTGGCTTGATGCGGGATCACGAGATCCACTTCATCCTTATCAACACCACATTTTTCAAGCACTTTAGTGCTCAATTTATTCATTCCGTTAATCGCACGCTTGAAGATTTCTTGGCCATCGAATTCAATGAAAAAGTCCAATGAGTCGGCTGAGAATCTGTCCATCGCCGTGCCAAAGCCTGCTTTCAGAATATCACGACCTTCAGGATCGTTATTTAGCTCATAACCGAGCACGCCACCGGCAACATCTGTCGCTTCAACCACAACGGCACCCGCACCATCACCAAATAGCACTGCGGTTTCGCGGCGTGACCAATCTAAATAGAAAGATAAACGTTCAGCACCAATGACTAATACTTTCTTGCTCTGGCCACTCTTGATTTGTGAGCTGGCTAAACCTAATCCATATAAGAAGCCACTGCAGGCAGCATTGATATCGAATGCTGCACAACTGGCGCCAATATTAGCTTGTACAGTGGATGCAATATTTGGGATCAAAGTGTCTGGGCTGGCACTGGCCAGAATGATCATGTCGATTTCACTGCCATCAATACCCGCTGCTGCGAGCGCACGTTGTGCTGCAACTGAAGCAAGTTCAGAGGTATTTACATGACTGATATGGCGTTGGCTGATCCCTGTGCGAGATTTAATCCATTCGTCGGATGTCTCGATAAAGGTAGCAAGATCATCGTTGGTCAGCGTGGCTGGTGGAACACATTTGCCCCAACCTGTGATAGTGGCGTACTGCATGGTGGTTTCTCTCAAATAAAAAAGGCAGAACCTAAGCGCTGCCTTGAATCGACAACAAAGCTTATCGGCAACTCTAATGGCCGTCCGTGATCTAGACCACCTGTTTGGCGACGAGATCTCGAATTGTCATTGCGGCATGCAGAATATGATGACGCAGTAGCGCCGTCGCTTTTTCTGTTTCTCTCAGTTTGCAGTGGTTGAGCAAAGCCCTGTGCTCATGCTCTGCGGCAGGAATTCCCCCCGCGAGCAATAACTGCAAACGAATGTATCTATCACAATTAGTATTGAGGCCGTGAACAACCTCAAGGGTGTGTGGACGATTAGCCGCTTGATATAAGCAAGTGTGAAATTGCGTATTCAACTCGCTCCAACTGGCGACGGCATCTTCATGTTTGAAGGCCGACTCCAATTGCTCGAGTACACGTTCTGCTTTTTCTAAATCAGCCTCTTGAAGTCGTGGGATCGCTTTCGCAAGCAGATCGGTTTCGATCATTGCACGTAATTCAAAGAGTTCGGTGACTTGTTCGACGGATAAAACTGTCGCAGTCGCACCTTTATGGGGCTCAAACTTAACGAGTCCTTCAGCTTCGAGTTGCAATAACGCTTCTCTCACCGGAATACGGCTGACATTTAACGCTTCAGCCAAGGCACTTTGTCTGAGGGGTTCTCCTGCGGCTATGTCACCTGAAAGAATTCTCTCTCTGAGCACTTCCACAACTAACTGGGTGCGGGTTTTGTGGACGATAGGCGTAGTTCGACTCATTATTTCCGTCTATTTCGGGTATTTTCTCGTTATTTGCCCAAGATTACCGTTAAAAACACCACAAATAAAGGGAAATGCTTGATTGAGTGCAGCATCTCAGAGACTAACAATGCCCAAAAGACGGTTTTTTTTGTAGTTTTCTCTTACGATTTGAAGCGCATTCCTTGCGAGCGGCTTCGATGGCAACGGTGGCAATTATTTGTAAAAACGCTGTTCAGCTTCTTCGATTGAGTATTTTGATTAAAACAGTGTAATTACACATTTCACTGCTGGATTTTTTTGGACTCTAATTTGGTGGAACAATTGCTATCTCGCATAGACACAAGCTGTGCATAGAGATTTGCCTGTACAGCCACGAAATATCACTAACGCGCAATTTAGCGCTAAAAAGCATAACTTCGCGGTGCAATTTCTGATAATGAATGGAATAATAGCGCGATAACGCCTTAGGCGATTTGGGAGTATTACAGTGAGTCGAGCAGTATTTTTAGACCGTGATGGTGTGATTAACAAAGACCATGGTTATGTCTACTTAGTGGATGACTTCGAATATATTGACGGTGTGTTTGAATCTTGCCTCTCTTTAAAAGAAATGGGCTACAAGTTAGTTGTCGTCACTAATCAATCCGGTATTGCCCGTGGGATGTACACTGAAGACCAATTCCACAGCTTAACGGAGTGGATGGATTGGAACTTTGCCGACAAAGGGGTCGAGCTCGATGGTATTTACTATTGCCCGCACCATGCCGAAAAAGGTATAGGGGAATATAAGGTCGATTGTGATTGCCGCAAACCTAAGCCGGGTATGCTTAATGATGCGGCGCAATTCTTAAAAATCGACTTAGCGCACTCAGTCATGGTTGGCGACAAAGCCGAAGATATGCAGGCAGCGAAAGCGGCGGGCGTGACCACACGCATATTAGTGCGCAGTGGTAAGGTTATTGCTGATGACAGTGATGCCACAGTGGTACTCGACAGTATTGCCGATGTGCCGTCTTACTTAAAAAGCCTAGGCTAGTCGCTACGCTATTACTTATAAGCAGATAAACATTTGCTTATAAGTTCATCTCAAGTAGCTACTATCACAGTAGCCAGTAGCGTGGGTTGTTGCTCTTGTTGAATGGAAGCTTGCGTTAAAAGCGATCTAACATGGCATAAAGAGCTAACCAATAGGTTGGCTCTTGTCATTTCTAGCGCTGGATTAATCTCATCTTTGCCCTTAATTCAGCATAGATTCGATAATATTGGCGTTAAAACACACTTTTAGTTTAAAAAGTGTGCGCTTGAATCGTTTTTCGTAATTATTCGCGCCAAAGGGGTTGCGGTAAAATCTGACATCCCTATAATGCGCATCCACTGACCCAGCGGGGTCAAGGGTTAAACGCTGAATAAGCTGATAACCATGCTCTTTAACAATTTATCAAGCAAATCTGTGTGGACACTCACAGGTGTTGAGTTAATCGAAACTGCTTAACCTTCGGGTTGGCAGTCAAAAATTTAAATCAATGTTTTCAAGTCATTCTCCTTAATGGGAAGCATGATTGAGTGTTCATAGTAATATGTACATACAGTAATGTATGAATTGAAACGCGATGCTTCTTAGTGAGCAAAGCGAATCAAAACAGTAGAATTCATTGAGCCGCTGAAGTCGCAAGACGGAAGCAACAAAACTTTAATTGAAGAGTTTGATCATGGCTCAGATTGAACGCTGGCGGCAGGCCTAACACATGCAAGTCGAGCGGCAGCACAAGGGAGTTTACTTCTGAGGTGGCGAGCGGCGGACGGGTGAGTAATGCCTAGGGATCTGCCCAGTCGAGGGGGATAACAGTTGGAAACGACTGCTAATACCGCATACGCCCTACGGGGGAAAGGA